>JAKLDV010000119.1 GCA_022703335.1 Elusimicrobiota bacterium | reverse complement strand
CGCCGAGCACTTCCCGCACGGTGGTATCCCCCTGCAGGGCCTTCATCAGGCCGTCCTGGGTGATGATCCTCATTTTCTGAGGGGACTCCAGCATCGCCGCGTTGCGAATGTTGTCCGCGTTCACGTCTTTCAACGTGGCCGTGCGGACCACGTCGTCCACCACGAGCAGCTCATGGATGCCGCAGCGGCCTTTAAAACCCGAGCCGCCGCAGGTATCGCACCCCTTGCCGGAATAGAGCTGGGCCCCCGCCGGGATCTCCAGGTTGTTGGCCTTGAACGCCGCGATCTCGTCGAGCGTGGGGGCATGCGGCGTCTTGCAATCTTTGCAAATGCGCCGGCACAACCGCTGCGCCAGAACGCATTTCATCGTGGTGGCCACCATGAAAGCCGGCACGCCCATGTCCGTGATACGGGAGATGGAGGAGGGAGAATCGTTGGTATGGATGGTGGAGAACACCAAGTGACCGGTCATGGCGGCCTCCATGGCGATATGGGCGGTCTCCTGGTCGCGGATTTCGCCCACCATGATCACGTCCGGATCCAAGCGCAGGAAGGAGCGGAGCGCGGTGGCGAAGTCGAAACACTTGTCTTCTCCCAATTTCAGGTCCGGGTTCACCTGCACCTGCACGATGCCGTCGAGGTTGTATTCCACGGGGTTTTCGGCGGTAAGGATCTTGATGTCCGGCCGGTTGATGTGGTTGAGCGCGGCGTACAACGTGGTGGATTTGCCGGAACCGGTCGGGCCGCAGACGAGACAGAGTCCGAAATTCTTTTTTCCGCCCACGCCTTTCAACAGCCCCAAGAAACGGTCCAGCGTATCGGGGAGGAACCCCAGCCGGTGGATGTCCACCTGCACGGCCTTGCGGTCGAGGATACGCATGACGCAGGACTCGCCGTAGACCGTCGGCACGATCTCCACCCGGAACTCGATGGGACTGCCTTTGGCCATCACCTGGATGCGGCCGGACTGCGGAATGCGGCGTTCGGTGATGTTCATGGACGAGGTCATGATCTTGATCTTCGCCATCACGGCGTTGCGGAAACTCCAGGGGACCTGGAACCCGGCCTCGCGGAGGAAACCGTCGACGCGATAACGGACGAGCAGCCGGGAATTTTTTCCGGCGGGGTCTTCAAAGGGTTCCACGTGGATATCGGAGGCCTTCTGTTGCAGGGCGGCGAGGATGATGGCGTTGACGATCTTCTCCACCTCGGGGGCGGAGGCGTCCACCTCGGTGACGTCGGTCTTTTCCTCGAACTTCTCCAGCTTCATCTCGCCGCCCTCGCCGGCGGCCTCGGTGGCCTTTTCGGTGACGCCCTTCATGAGCTCGGAAGCCTTGTTGGCCCCGGCCACGCCGTACACCTTGTCGAGCTCGCGGAGGATGTCCTCCGGCATGGCGAGGTAGCCCTGCACCTCGAAACCAGTGCGCAGGTGAATGTCTTCGGAAACGAAAAAGTCGCGGGGGTCGGCCATGGCCACCAGGAGAACGGAATCCTCCTTGGCGAACGGCAGGGAGTGATGCCGGCGGGCGGTCGCTTCCGGAATGATCTTGACCACGTCGGGGTCGATCTCCATCTCGGCGAGGTCCACCGCCTTGTTGCGCCATTCCTTGGAGAGCGCCTGGAGAACGTCCACTTTATCCGCCAGTTTCATGTCCACGACCATCTGCTGGAGCGGACGGTCCTGTTTCTTCGCCTCTTCGATGGCCTTGTTCAGGTCATCGGCGGAAACGAGCTTCGCCTCCGTAAGGATATCCTTGACCTGTTTTCGACCGACGGCGGACGGGGTAGCCATTTCCTTCGACCCTCCTCAGAGTGTTCCTATTGGGGCGGCGCCGCAGCCCGGCGCGCGCACTTCTTGTATTCTAACACGAGAACGGCGGAACTTCCAGACCTTTCTCAGGGCCGGCGGGAAGCGAACATCCACTCCAGCCGCCGGGCGGCCCGCCGCACCCGCTCCCGGACGCCCGCTTCCAGGCTCGACGGGGGCGCGTTCTTCATCCACGCCAACGCCAGGGACCATCGCCCTTCTCGGAACGCGTTCTCCGCCGCCGAGACGAGCCCGGCCAGCGGGCCCGCGTACCGTTCCCCCGCCCAAAGCGGCGCGGGAAGGCCCGGACCCTCGTCCTTTGAGAGGCGCGCCTCGCAAAGGGCCAAACATTGGGCCGCCAGGAAATGATCCGAGCGCGTCCGAACGGATTCCCTCAACGCCGCGGCGGCGGCCCGCCAGCGCTTGTCCTGATACTCCTTCCAACCCCGGCCGTAGAGTTCCGCCGCCTCTTTCCAGCCGACGGCGGCCGCGCATTCCCGATAGAAATCCGCCGACGGCCCCCACAGGAACCAACGGGCCTCCTCCGCCCGTCGAGGGTCTTTTTCCAACCGCTGCCAGCGCCCCCACAACGAGGCGTTGTCCAGAAGCAGGTAACACCGGAGCGTTTCGAAATAAAACCGCTCCCGGGCGGGAAGCCCGCGGTCGGCCATTTTCTTCTCCGCCGTTCCCAGCGCCTCAAACAACCGGCGACGGGCGGTGTCCGCGTCCGGAAAATTTTTCAACGCCTCCTGCCAAGCCTCGCACGCCCAAAACCAACGGCCCTGTTCCGCGTGGGAGCGGGCTTTGTCCATCAGATCGTACAGTTCCCCCGAGGACCCCCCCTCCAACGAGACCTCCTGAGAGCGGGCATTCCCCTCCACCCTTTCGACGAAAAACACAAGAAATGCGAACAGCGCGGCGGGCAGAATCCAACGTTTCACGCGCTCTCTCCCCCATCGCCCCTTTCAAGCCGACGCGCCGCGAAAAACACCGGCGCGGCGCCGACGAGGACCACCCACATCCACGTCAAAAATATCCGAAACGCCTGACGGCGGCTGGTCGACGACAGATCCTCGGCGCCCACCCCCCACCGCAAAGCCCCCCATCGCTCCCCGCGAACCCAAACACTCTCGGAAAATTCGAAGAACGCCGGGACGGCGGCCACCTCGTAAACGCGCGCCTCGGCCCCGGCCGCCATCCGGCCCACAAGGATTTTTTCCTGCTCCGCCGAGGGCAGAGCCCCGTCGGCCGCGGCCGGCCGGCCGGAACGGTCGGACAAAACGGCGTAACGCGCCCCCGGGTCCCCCGCCAAGCGACGGACAGAAGCCTGCGCCAGAAGAAGTTCCTCGGAAGCCAAAACGTCGGACAGGTTCACGGCGGCGTGATGGAGGAGGGTCTTGTGTTGTTCCACGAAAACACGGCGCGCCTCGATTTGCAGGTGTCTCCACACAAGGAAGGAAAAGCCGAGGGCCCAGAACACCATGAAACCATACAGGCCCCAACACCAGGAACGGGGACGGTTCATAGCAGAACGCGGGGAGACGACAGACGAGGGCGGGACCTCACCCGGCCCGCTTGGCGGCGGAAACGCGCCATTTCTTTCCGTCGGTGACAAAGGTGACGTCCCCGTCAACATCCGTGCGGTAATATTCGATGTTCCGATCGATCAGTTTCTGCAGCATGTCATCGTGGGGGGTCCCGAAGGGGTTGGGAGTATCCAGTGAAATAACGGCGATGGAAGGGTCGACGCCATCCAAAAAGGGCGTGCTGGTGGCATGCCGGCTGGCGTGGGTGGAAATTTTCAACACCGTGGAACGCAAGAGCTCGCCGACTTCCAGCACGTCGAACTCCGCCTCCTCTCCGATGTCGCCGGGGAACAGAACGGAGACATCCCCCATCGTCAATCTCAGGATCAAGGACCGGTTCGCCAGATCATACCCCGTGTCCAAATACGCGTGCCGGGGGCCCAGGACCTTCAGGGAAACGGCGGGATCACCGACCGCCACGTCCTGCCCGGCAAAAAGGCCGATCACCGGCACCCCCTTTTCCGACAACAGCGTCTTGAATTTGTCGTAAGCGGGCGTGGACAGCGACGACGTGGATTCATAGACGGCGCCGATCGATATCTTCCCTTCCGAAAGGAGCGCGTTCAGTCCTCCCCAATGGTCGAAATGAGAATGACTGACGAACACCGCCCGGAGACGACGCACGCCCTGGGAGGCCAGATACTCCCCCAAAGAAATCTTCACGTTCGCCGTCGAGTAATACAGCGTCTGGGCGAAGTCGTGCAACCGTCCGACGGTCCCCGGGCCGGCGTCAATGAGGAAATTCTCCCCGTTCGGCGTGCGTATCCAGGCGCAATCCCCGTATCCCACGTCCAGGAACACCACGTGCATCGCTTTTTCGGGCAAGGCGGACAAGCGCCCCGCCTCACCCCGATATTCGACAAACCAAAAAACCCAAACGATCACCGCCAACAGCGCGATGAACCCGATCGTCCAGGCTTTCTTCGACATCAAAGGAATATCTCCAGATCCTTATCCCTCGCCTCCCTGTCCGATGGGGACAGGGGGGCGGAAATCGTCGGGAGGACGGGGAGGACCGTTTCGCTTTGGGAATCCTCTCCGTCGGTGGTGACGGTCACCGCCCCGGAAACATCGGTGCGGTAAAGAGTGATGCCCCGCCGCGTATAGCGTTCCACCAGGGCGTCCAACTGTTTGGTGGCCACATGATACCGCCGGCGGTCGCGCCAGCCCACGTAGCCCGTTTGCATCACGGCGTTCTTCGGGGCGACCTTTTCCAGGAACTCCGGCGAAGACGCCTCAATGTTCCCGTTGGCGGGGACCAACAGCCAGTCCGACTTCAATTCGTCCCCGGCGGCGTCCAGCAAGGCCCACTCCCCTTCCTGCCGAAGCTGAGTCACAAACAGGAAAGAGACCTCACCGTAGGTCAACTTCAACACCATGGAGTTGTTCCCCACGTCGTCCTTGGTGTTGCGCAACGGCGCCGCCAAAGGCCACAGGGCCCTCAGAATCAGCTTTTTGCCGCCCGCTTCTTCCTCGTAGAGGACATCTCCGGCCGACGCCTTCTCCATCTTCGCACGAAAAACATCCATCACAAAAAGATCGTGCATCATGGTGAAAGCCTCATGGGACTCCTTATCGTGCCGGTTGTTGATGAGGTAGCGGTCCCCCAACGCGCGGAGGAACTGGCCGAACGTCATGCGGGGAGAGAAATACCGTCCGTCCAGCGTTGAAAAAATCTTATTGACGGTGAAATGATCGAGGACGAACGGCAGCCCGCCGCCCTGACTTTCGCGCGGCGAGGTCAACACCACCGTTTCCAGGTTCTTCACGTTGAACTTCGCCAACACAGGAGCCAGGACGGTCTCCCCCGTGTTCCATCCGCCCCGGCCCGAAGGCCCGCCGTCGATGAGGATCGCCTTCCCGTGCGGCGTGCGGATGAGGATGGAATTGCCGTGGCCGCAATCGAAGAACAGCACCCGCATTTTTCCGTGCATTTCGGAAAAGGCGGTGGTCCGCGCCGCAATGGAACCGATCAGTAGCGTAAAAACGCCGACAACCGCCCATCGGCGGCGCGGGGTGCGGGCCCACTCCAAAAGCGACTGAGCCCACTGCGTCAACGGTTTCCAGAAAACGAACCCCATCACAAGGACATAGAAAATGACGCGTTGGCTCACGGAAGGCATCGGAACATAGGGGTAAGGGAAATGCTTCGAGAAGAAAGCGGTCACCAGCAAAAAGAGCTGGCAGAGATACCAATTGGAAGCGTTGATGCAGAGGGCGATGTACGTCCCCACCGCCGGGAGGCCCACCGATGTGAAAATGAGTTCCAGCAATCCCGCCAAAAGTCCCAACTGCACGATGAACCCGATGAGCGGGATGGCGATGAAGTTGGCGTACGTCCCCGAAACGGAGTAGCGTTGAAAAAACATCGCCGAAAGCGGGAACGTCATCCCCAGAAGTATGGCCCCCTGGGCGGCGGCGAGACCCGTGAACCAACCCGGCAGGACGAAAAGGCTGACTCCGGGCATGGGATATTTCCGGTCAAGATAAAAAGCCGCGGCCACGGCCGCCGCCGAGACAAGGCCAAGGGATATCCAGGCCGGCGCCCGGGTAAAGGCGGCGGCGTCGAGCACCGCGATGCCGGTCCACACCAACATGAAAAAAAGCCCCGCCAGAAATTTCCACCCCCGGCCGAATATCTCCAGCAACCGCACCATGGCCCCCGACAGATGCGCCAGAGACCACACCGCCACGATGGACAACACGAAACTGCCGTCCGGCGCGATGGTCGGGTTCAACAACAGCAGGATCATTCCCGCCAGAGGAATGGTCATCACCGTGGAGCCGCGGATCCCCAGCCCGCCGAACGTATAGATGGCCTGGCCGATGGAGGACATCAATACCGCCCGCTGCGTGGCCGGCGAAGCGCCCGTGATGATGGCGAACACGATCAGGCCGAAGACGATGACGAAATAGGAAATCCTCCGATGGATACGAAAAACCCGGCAGATCATCAACAACAACGCATGCACGAACCCCACGTGCAGTCCGGACACCGCCAGCACGTGCCCCACCCCGGTCTCCTGGAACTGGAGTTTTATTTTCTGCGGCAACCCGGCCCGCAGGCCCAGCGTCACCCCTCCCAGAAATGCCGATTCCGGATACGGCATGGTGCGACGGATGGAACTTAAAAGGTTGAGTTTCAAATCGAGAGACAGCTTCACCAGAAAGCTGACGCGGCCGCGCCCCAGATAGCGGATGTGGCCCGGCTGACGAATGCCCCACGGAGGCGCGGTGGCGTAAACTCCCCGGGCGCGCAGATAGCGGCCGAAATTAAAACCCGACGGGTTGGTAAGGTCCCGCGTTTTCATCAGCGGCATCGCAAGTTCCACCCGGTCGCCGTAGGAAACACGCCAATAATAGTTCCCCACATTGGGATAGATCGTTGCGCGGACAAGCCCGGTGTTCCCGAAAAGACGGATACGCTCCTCCGGTTTCTTCGGATCCAACACCACCTCCTCCGGCTGAAGGGTGACGTTGACGTAGCGCTCCCGATAGTCGGGGTCCTGGATGATGGTCCCGCGGAGGATCACCGCCTTGTCGTAGGAATCGCCTGCCAAATGGGAAATGTGATGAGGGTTGGTGAGGTCGGTGGTCTGAAAATAGCGGGAAGCCCCCAAACTGAACCCACCCAGAAGAAGCAAAGCGATACCGGGAACCCACTTCAGCCGCCACAACGCGAAAAAAGCCGCGAAAATAAAAACAAAGGAAAGCCCGCCTATCCAATAATAAGAAGCCCCCCGAGAAAAAACCGGCCACGCCGGCAGGAAGGGCA
>JAKLDV010000118.1 GCA_022703335.1 Elusimicrobiota bacterium | reverse complement strand
CAAGCGTCTCCGAGACCCCTCTCTCCCCGGCGTCCTCCTCCATGAAAAATTCGGCCAGTTCGTGGGTCAGCTCCGGCCACAGGGCGGTGGGCAGATGAAACTGGATGTTTCCTCCCGACCTCAGGCGCGCTTGACGGGTCCGGAGAAGTTCCCTGTGGGCGTCGCGAACGAGTTTGATATATTCGATTTTCCGGGATATCCGCCGGGCCGCTTCCTCGGAGGCTGGCTTCTCCTGCCTCGAACCCTGGAAATACCGGGACAGGTTTTCGAACCCGTATTTCCCCGCCAAAATGGCCTCCGCAAAAACGCCCGCGATCGGGTCGGAAGGCTTCTCCCCGAAGTACCCCTCAAAAAGACCGCTCACCCCGAGCTTCGTCCGCCGATCCTCGACGGCGTCCGGCGGCGGAACCGAGGAACCCACGCTGGCCGGCCGCGACGGCAGGAACCGCCATCCCCGGAAAACGCCCCGGTTGACCAGCCCGTGCACCACGAATCCGAGAAGGGAATACAGCGCAGTCGCCAGGGACACGTCCAGCCCCAGCGGGACGAAAGCGTACGGCAAAAAGGAAAGCAGGGAAACGAGGAGGGCGGACCCGAGTTGGTCGTAGAGGTTCCTCAGCGTCGGCGGGCCGCGCATTCCGGGAAAATGCGACAGGAAGAACGCCAGGCGGACCAGCCCCTGCAGCCCCACGAAATACACGGCCAGCGCGGGAACGTTCATGGCCACGACCGTGGCGATGGAGATGAACGCCTCCTCCAACCACCAGGCCACTTTCGCCCCATACTCCTTTTCCAAACGCGCAAGACGCGCGCCCTTCTCCTGCCGAACGATGCCCAAGAAATTGTCCAGGATTTTTCGCCCGTGCTCGTTGGACATCTCGCCTTTCGACAAGGTCTTGTCCACCACGTCCAGGTCCACCTCGGGATGGAACTGCAGGCCATACACTTTCTTGTCCGGCTGGGCGTGGCGGATGCCCTCCACAGCCGTCAGTTCGGACTCGGCGATCTTCTTGAATCCCAGCGGCACGCCGGACGCCGGGACCTCCCGCCCATGCGCTTCGGAAGCCCAGATTTCCGACGGGACTCCGGCGAAAAGCGGGTCGTCCGGATCGGTCAGGCGGACTTTCATGCGGCCGACGTAGAGACCGTGGTCGGCCCGGCGCACCTGCCCGCCGAACGTCGCCGCCAGATTTTGATGCGCGAAACAAATTCCCAGAACGGGCTTATTCGCCTCCACCGCCCGGCGCAGGAGCGCCTGTTCCTGTTTGTGCCATTGAGCCCCCTCCGCGTCCAACTCGTCCACGTTGTAGGGAGAACCGGAACCCATCACCCCGTCGAACTGCGACAGGTCGGGAAGTTCGCCGCGGGACGCCTGAAAAACGACGATTTCCATATCGACCTTGTTCGCCCGTCGATAATTCTCCAAATAGTTGAGGAGATACACCCCGCTGTCCGGGTGGTTTTGCAACACAGCGATGCGCAATGTCCTTGTCCGACCGAAAGGAGCGGTCTCCAGCCCCAGGAACTTTTTCAACGGGGCCTTCCGGGCCAGCCACAATCCCAACGGCATCAGCCAACGCACGGTGGCCCCCGCCTTGAAAATAAAATTCTTGAAGATCCTGTCCAGCAACTCGTAGGGTGGAATTACATAATCAATGCCGTCATGGTCATTGGCGTCGATGCTGCGCGGCACGATCTTCCGGGGGAATTTCTTAGCGATCTCCGCTTTCAGGGCCTCCTTCTCCAGCTGGCCGGAGCGGCCCAGGGCGATCTCCAGGCTGTCGATGAGAAGCGCCGCCACCGTCTCGTCGAAATCCGGCACCACCCCGTCCGCCAACGGCGGCTTCTCGGCGGACCGGGCGGCCTCCGCCAGAATGGCCTGGGCCAAATGGCTCCAAGTCCACGGGATACGCGAACGGTATTCCCGGAACTGCCGAATCAGGAACTTGTTCACTTCGCGCGCCGCGTTGTGTTGGCGGAAGAACCTCAAAAATCCCGACCGCGCCGGACCTTTCTTGCAGGTGTCGCAGATGGTCTCATACTCCTCGTCGAATATCCAGTCCGTCTCCTGGCCGATTCGCTCGAAAAACGCCGCCGCGAAAACGTCCGCCGACCATTCGTTCACCCCGGGACTTCGGAAGAGCCGCCGGGGAGAATCCAGCTCCATGCCGACGTTGTGCCCCATTTCGTGCGCCAGGGTGAACAGAAGGCTCCGATAACGGCGCTTCTGCAGATAGAGAGACCCTATCCGGTAATTGTGGTTCACGTTGTCATAGCCCGAGTCCACCACCGGATGGGACATGATCTTCCTCACCTGAGAAGAAAAAGCCATCGGCGGCAACGCAAAACGTTCTTGCTGCACCAACAGGATGGCCAAAAGCAGGTTGGTGACGGCAAAAAGTCCGTCAGCCCCTCCCAACACCTTGCCGGGCGGAGAAGCCCCCTTCAACTCCCCATTGAGGAAATCGGCCGCCTCTTTCTTCCACGCCGCCAGTTCCACCGCCGAGGGGTTCTGGAACCCCCCGTTTTCCTGGAATCGCCCCAACAGCCGCTGAACGAGGGGAAACCGGTCCCCGTACCGCGCGTTGAACCACGTGCGGGCCTTGGCCGGATCCACCTCCATCAACAGGTTGAAGACCCCTCGCAAATACCCGAGGCGCGTCCCCTCCTCCACCACCGCGGGCAGCAGCTCGGGATTTTTCTCGATGGCCTCTCTTGCGTAGATGGAGAGGGGCGCGTTGAGGGCGATCTCATGGTCCCCCATGGCGCGCACATACCCCAAAACGACCGCCGCCGTGCGTTTGGGGAGCTGCGTCAACACATACGACGCCGCCCGACGTGCGTCCACATCCCCCTTCTCGACCAGAACACGGATCAATTCGTGAACGATGTTTTCATCCGCCAGGTACGGGCTCAGTTTCTGATAAGCGGCTCCCAGGTTGCCGTCTTTGACGGCCGCGCGGACCAAGGCCGCCGGATCGTTCAGCGCCTTGGCCAAAAGTTCGAGCGGGCTGAACGCCGCCAAAGCGACGAGCCCGCCCCCCAATCCTTTGAGCACCGCCCGGCGGCTGATCAACGGCGCGGAAGGCGCCGGAGGAACGGCAGGCCGGGACGGCGCGGGGCGCAAGGCGAAAAATCGAACGAGTTTCGTGAGTGAGGGGTTTGACGCGAAAGTCTGGACAAGGGCGGCGGTGGGCAGATGGCCGGCATCCGACGCCCCCAGATCGCGCAACATGGTCACGAATTGCTGGTCCACCATGTATTCTCCTTCGGCGCGGGCCTCCAGAACACGCGAAGCGTCGTTGGGGATCGAATCAAAGGCCGCCGGGGCATGCAGATGCCGGAGACCGGCCTGGATCACCTCGCCCGAAGGCTCCTTGTCGGTGTATTCCGGCGACACGATGGTCTTGATGCCGGTCCCCTGCAGGAACACCGAACAATGCTGGCAGGGATACAGATTGGTGTACAAGGTGGCCCCTTCCAGGGAGTGTCCCCGCAAGAGCGCGTTGAGAACGGCCTTCTTTTCGGCGCAGGGAGACCGGCGCCAGTCGTACCGGCTGCGATAAAAACGCTGATATTCCTCCGGGTCCTGCGGCATGAACTGTTTCTGCCGCGGGTCGCCACCGGAATGCCGGAAATCCGCGCCGGACGCCGCCGGCGCCTCGTTGAACCCGGCCCCGACGACCTTGCCGGCGGCGGAGACGATCACCGATCCGACGCGCATTTTCTCCGATGGGTTCTCGGCGTCGTTTGCGGCGCGGGCCGCCAAACGGAGCACATCCGCCCCCTGTTCTTTTGCCTGCTGGTATTCCTCAATGCGGGTTTCCATGACGGAGATATCGGACAAGTATTGGTAGACCTGATCCCGCCGGGCCGCCGCCGTAACACCCGAGAATCGCCCCCTCCACTTGGCCGCGTCCAAAACAGCCTGCCACCAGAAAATGGATCTCAACGGCACCGCGTCGCCGAACGTCGGGCCGATGCGAAACGCGTTGTCTTTCCGCCCCACCTCGATTTTCGCCCACCCGGCCAAACGCCTCGCGAGGCCGCCGTCGGCCTCAAAACCGCCGATAAACCGTTCCCGCTGTTCCACCCCCCACGCCTGCACCTCCCGCAAAAGGCCCTGCAGTTGTTCCATCGATACGGACTCGCCGGCGGCGCGCAGTTTTGACGCCAACAACTCCTGTTCCCCTTTCGAAATCTCCTCCGCGCGCTCCGCGATGGCTTTGCTTCTCGTGCGCAGGAGATCCATCCACTCCCGGAGTTCTTCCCGCTGGGAAGGGGAAAAACCGCTCAAGAGACTCTCCCACTCAGCCCCTCTCGGAAAATCCGGCGACTCCATCAGGACGGACAACCGGGCGGCGGCCGCCACTTTGATCCAATAAAAATCGCTGAAGATCTGTCTCAACAGCCGGGGCACGTCGCCCATCCCGGCATCGTCGACGGAAACGATCTCTTCCCACCACGGAGAGACGCCCGCCGGCGCGGCGGAGGGAGACACCTCCTCCAGCCACCGGCCCAATTCCTCTTGCCGCGCCAGGAACTCCTCTTTCATCTGCGCCGGCGTTTTCGGTTTCAACGTATCCAAAATGTCTTGAAGCTCTTCCTCCGTGTCCACAATTTGAAGAAGGTCCTCTTTGCCGGCCAAAAGAAGACCGCGCGGCCCCATCATCTTGACGATCTCGTCCTTGATGGGCTGCCAGAACGCCCGCCCCACCAGGACGATGGGCCTCTCGGAGATGATCCCCATCTGCATCTGCGGCAGAAGCTCAGAGAGGACGTCCAGGGTCCCCAATTTTCCCGGGAAAACCACATAGGCGCGGGCGTTCTCCACCTGGAACATTTTCTGCACAATGGAATTGTCGGTCTTGATGAGCCGGTCCGGCGAAAAATACCGGTCGACCTCCACGGGATCCATTTCCTTGTTCAAGAATATCCCCTGCAACAAATCGTTCTTGCCCACGCCCCGCAACACCGCCCCCAACAACCGCGTCACCGGGCCCGGCCCGCCCACCTGCAGAGGCATGCCGTTGTCCGCCGCCCATCGGGCGATGAACGACGCCATCCCGATGGGGGTCTTCGTGAGATCAATGTCCCGGCTGCCCAACACCTTAATGGACGGCGGCCAGTCGGCGTAACGCTCCAGCAATTTTTCGATCTCCCTCCCCCGACGGTCCACTTCTTTCACGGGAAGGTCCTTCAGGTCCGGCTCCTCGGAACGCGGGGCGGAGAGGACGTAATCCAGCGCTTGATCGAGCCCCTCCTCGGTCAGGTCGACCACGAGCGGCCGGAACTTGCGCAAATTGTCGTCCAACAACCCGAACTTCTCCCAGGACCGATAAAGCGCCTCAATGAGCGGTTCCCATTCCCTGCCCAACAACACCTGCGGACGGCCGGCCCGCCAGGCGTCAAAAATTTCGTCGAACGTGCCGTAGCCGCCCGGGGCGGTCAAGAGGCCGTCGCTGTTCCCGATCAACGACATTTTCCGGGTGACCAACTGGTCGAAAAACGCGGACACCTCCACGTAATCGTTGAGCGGCTGACCCACGAACGGCTTTTTGAATCCCTGTGTTTTATGCGCCACCACCGGTTTCTTGCCCGCGGCGATATCGGCGTCCCGCGCCTCCTTGTAGCCTTTCAACACCGCCTCCATCCAACCCGGTCCACCGCCCGTCCTCGGCACGATTCCCCGCTGGTACATCTTTTTCCCCAAAAGAACGGCCATTTGATAGTCGTAACTGTCCCGGCTGATCCGATTGCCTCCGAAAATCGTCCCGGCGGAGGGAGACGCCTCCTGCAACTCCTTCAGTTTGAGCAATTCCACCCGAAGTTCCCGGCCGATGAGCCGCGGATCCGCCGACGACGCGGCCGGAGGTTCACGCGTATAAACGGCCGCCGGCGGATCGGTCGCCAAAAGCGCTTGGGCCTCGGAAAGGGTGCTCCCTTCATTTAAGAGTTGCTGTATCGCCAACGCATGCTCGACGATGAGCTTGACCCGGTCGTCCAGTTGACGGCCACTTTGGCTCATCAGGTTCTCCATCAACCCCTGATGAATATAGAGCGTCACGGACCCGTCCGACTCCGCCACAGGGAAGAAAGCGCCCCGCAAAGACGCCGGCGTTTCCTGGAAAATCTTCACCCAGAGTCGTTTCTCCGGCGCCACCACCCCCTCAATCCCCCGGTCCGACAAGGCCTTCAATTGTTTCACGGCCTCCACTTCCAACGCTTCTTTCACCGGCTTGAACCGCATCGCCTCCGCGGACGCCGCCTCCAGCGCGACCGGCAACCGGACACCGACCAGCGCCTTCATAAAATCTATCAATTGAATTTGTGTGGGATTTTCGGAGATCTTTTGGTGGGCTTCGTCAAATCCATGTCCCTGCATCAAAAGCTGTTGAAGCGACAACTCCCGCTCGACCAAAGCGCGGACGAGTTCGTCCCTCTTCCGGCCGTCCTGGGCCATCAGAGCGTCCATGAACCTTTGGTGGACGTAAAGCACCGCCGAACCGTCCGGTTGAGGTTTAAAAACGGCGGCCATGGCCAGGTCCCGGTTTTTCAACAGCCCTTCCGCTCGGGACACCCGCACGATCACCCGCTTTCCCGGCGAAACCATTCCCTCCAGGCCCTGTTGCGCCAGCCCCTCCAAGCGGATTGCCGCCTCACGTTCCAGCGCGGCCACCGTCGGCCGATAGGGCAACGCCTCCGGAGAACCCGCGTCCATCGGCCGAAGCACGAACCTTTCCAGGTAATCCCCCAACACGGCCGACAGGAGAGGCGCGTACCGCCCGGCCTCCTTCAACACCTCGGCGGACGATCCGCGCGCTGCACGCCGCATCCATCGCAAAAGACCCGCCTTGGTCGCGCGGTCCACCTCCGGCATCTGGGCCAATAGGTCCCGAACCGCCCCCACGAACGGAACCCCCTTCCAATGAGCGGACGACAGATACCGCGTCCATCGGACCAACGTCCCCACGTGCAAGGCGCTGACGACCGGCACAGCGGCCGGCGGCGACGCCAATTTGTTCCCCGGGGCGCCCCTCTTCTCCAAAACCACGACATCTCCCTCCAACTGCGCCACGTCAACCGTCGTCAAATCTACTTCTTCGTGCGTGCCCTTCTGCCATCCCTCTTCCAGCGCCAAATAATCCAACACCGTCAGTCTTTTGGCGACAAACGGATGCG
>JAKLDV010000117.1 GCA_022703335.1 Elusimicrobiota bacterium | reverse complement strand
TCGCCGAGGCATCGAAAAAATCCGCTATTCCAAAAAGACAATCACAATTGATTTTGACTACCAGTTCTCGCTCGACGGCAACTGTCCAAATCCAGTGGGTTCAGCCGCCTCCGCGCTTCGCGCGGTAGCCGCTGTTTCGGTGCAGGGTTCGGACAACCAAAAAGGGCCGGACGATGTTGAGTCGTCCAGCCCCATTCCCCGGTTCGATACAGGGAAATTGGTGGAGGTGGCGGGAATCGAACCCGCGTCCGAAAGTGTGTCGACCAGGCCGCTACAGGCTTAGCCTGGAGTTTGTCTCGCGGGAAGGTTGTCTCCAGACGGAACCGCCTTCCCGCCAGTTCCGTTGTTGTCTCGTCCTACGCCGACGAAACGCGCGGCGCGGGACCAGCCGGCTGTCGGCGCCCGTTCCCTCCAGCCGGCATCAAGGGACGGACGTCACGGCGTATTAGGCCGCGAGGGCCAACTGTTCGTTGGCAGTTGTGGTTTTGCCGGTTTTTTTACGAAGCTCCGACGACTTCGGCCTGCAACCAGGGTCTCCTGCACTTCCGTCGAACCCATTTCACCCCCAAAACGGTCGCTTCCGATATCAGAGGGCGTTCTCCATCACGTAGGTGAGGGCTTGGCGCACGCGGCGCCGGTCCGTGCCGTCCTGCATCATCAGCCCCAGCAGGAACCCTCCGCCGTGGCGATAGACCCTTTTGACCACCGCCGGCATCTTCGTGAACTGGAACCGGCCGGCCACGTTGAAATCCAGATAGACCGTGCGGCCTTCCTCGAACTTCGCCAACGTCTCGATCCGCAAGCCGGAGACGCTGATGTCGCGGATGACGGCCCGGACGCTGTCGCTCCCCTCGAGGTTGGAGGAGACGCCGGCGCCGACGAAAAAACTGACCCGATGGTGGTGCCGCTGGTCCGATATCATTTTTTCAAAGCCCTTTTCTTCCTGAAAAACCGACGCAACTGCCGGCGGGCCTCTTGTCCATAGAACCCGCCGGAAACACGAACGCGATGGTTGAGCTGGGGATGCTGCAGGATGTCGATCAGAGAGCCCCCGGCGCCGGCCTTGGGATCCGCTGTCCCGAACACGACCTCGCGCACGCGCGCCAGAACGATGGCCCCGGCGCACATGGGGCACGGTTCAACCGTGGTATAAAGTATTGTATCACCCAACCGCTCGTTTTTCAACCGCCGGGCGGCCGCGCGCAACACCAGCATTTCGGCATGGGCGGTGGGGTCGCGGCGGGCGCGGATGCGGTTGCGGTCCGCGGCCAAAACCCGGCCGTCCCGCACCAGCACGGCGCCCACGGGGACCTCGTCCGCCCGGGCGGCCTTCCGCGCCTCCCGCAGGGCAAGCCGCATGAAACGTTTCGCGTCTTTTTCCGCGCTCATCGTCCTTCCCCTCCCCCTTCGTTCTCCAGCCGCTTCACGAACTCCCGCACCTTCCGGGAATGGCTCCCTTGCCAGTATATCTTCTCACAGGCCGCGCAGCGATAGAAATCGTCCTGCCTCTCGAACACACGCTCCGGCACGCGCTCCCGCAGTTTCTCCTTGGGCGCCGGCGCCAGCGGCTCGTTGCAGACGGGGCAGCGGGAGAAAAAAAGTTCCTCCTTCGGGCGGAGCCGGAACTCCGCCATCACGCGCCGAAGCTGGTCCTCCAGGGTCTTCTGTCTCAGGAGGAGGAGACGGAGACTTTTCCTTCGGCTGATCCCCCCGTCGCCGGTGAGCAGGACCCGCCCTTCCCGGAGCGCCCGGTGGAGGAGCTCTTCGTCGGCGGCCCCGGGATCGTAAGCGGTGTCGTATCCCAGAAGACGCAGCCAGCGGGCCAGCCGGCCCAGCATGGCGTCCGCCAGGAAACGGGGGCCGTCGCTCATCCCGCCGATGGAGCGGCCCGGAGGGCGGCGATCCTCCGCAGGACGGGCGGATGCGTGTAATGCAGGAAGACGAAGAGGGGATGCGGCGTGAGGTTGCTCAGGTTGGAGACGGAGAGCGTCTTCAAGGCGCGGACGAGGGCGTTCCGGTCGGCGACGGTTTCGGCCGCATAGCGGTCGGCCTGGTATTCGTTCCGCCGGGAAAACGCCTGGGTGGCGATGGCGAGGAGGAACGAGACCGGCGCGTAACAAATGCCGAAAAGCAGAAGCCCCACGTACACGGACGCGCGCGTCACCCCGAACGCCTCAAAGAGGACCGGGGCGCGGACGAACAACGAGAGGAGGTAGAAAAGCAGGCCGTAGTTCGCCAGGCTCAACGCCATCCCCTTCCACACGTGCCCCCTCTTGTAGTGACCGATCTCATGGGCGATGACCGCGACCAGTTCCTCCACCGCGTGCTTGTCGATCAACGTGTCGAAGAGGGCGATCCGTTTGTTCTTCCCGAACCCCGAGAAGAAGGCGTTCGTCTTGGAAGAGCGTTTCGAGCCGTCCATGACGAAGATGTTCCGCAGAGGGAAACCCACCGAGGCGGCGTAGCGGAAGATGGCGTCCCGGAGTTCCCCGTCGGGCAGCGGGGTAAATTTGTTGAAAAGCGGCATGATCCACGTGGGCCCGACGAGTTGAAGAAGAACGCGGAAGACGGCGGCGGCCCCCCACGCCCACGCCCAGGCGGCGTCGCCGGCCCATCCGAAAAAAAAGAGGATCAGCGCCAGCAAAGGACCGCCGATCAGCGCGGCGAGGCCGTAACTCTTCAGCCGGTCCGCAGCGAACAGACGCGGGGAGGTCTTGTTGAAACCGAACCGTTCCTCGATGACGAAGGTCCGGTAGACCTCAAAAGGGAGGGAGACGGCCTCATTGGCGAGGAAAAGAAGTCCTATATAGGAAAGGCCGGTCAGGACCTCCGACAGCGCCCACCCCCGGACCCACGCGTCCAGCCGCTCGAACCCGCCGACAAACCAAAAGACCAGCAGCACCGCCAACCCGGCGGAGGATTGAAGGACGTCGAAACGGGTCTTCGTCCTCTCGTATTCCTGGGAACGACGGTACGCCTCGGCGCCGAAAACGCCCTGAAACTCCTCTGGGAGACGCGGGTCGAGGGAACGGCTGTTGAGCCAACGGCTGAAGACGTCGACGGCGTGGATCAGCAGGAGGGCGGCGAGGAAGAAGAGGGCGTAGGGCGACATGGCGGGCAAAAGGGCGCCGGTGTGTTAAAGGGCCGTTTCCTCCAGCACCGGTTCCATATCCTCCCGTCGAACCATGTACCGGCGGGAAATGCCCCAGGCGATCAAAAGCAGGATCGCCGTCAGGAGGAAAGGCGCCCGCAGGCCGGCGAAGCCCGCCACGGCCCCGCCGATGATGGGCCCCAGCGCGTTGCCGAAGAGGGTGCCTGAAAAAGAGATGCCCAGCACCCCCGCGCGGCGTTCCAGCGGCGCGCCGCGGGCCACCAGGCTCTGCGTGGCGGGCTGAATGCCTCCCACAAAAAACCCGAGCGCGGCGCGCAGCAGCAACAAGGATAGAACGCCCGTGACGAACCCCTGCGGGATATAGACCAGCGCCGCCCCCAGAAGGCATCCCTGGAGGACCGGGATGGCGCCGCGTTTGTCGCCGTGTCGGCCCAAAGCGAACGCGCCGATGAGCGTCGTCACGCCCGTGATGCCGAAGATCACGCCCGTCAAACTGCCGACATAGCGCTCGGAAACATGCAGTTCCTGGATGAGGAGCGCCAACACGGGCTGGATGCCCATCAGCGCCACCTGAACCACGAACTGTATCCCCGAAGCCGTCAACAGCATCGGCGAGGAGATCACGAACCGGAGGTTCTCAAAAATGCTGAGATGGATCCCCTCCTTGAGGCGGATCTTGTCGTCAGGGACCATCACGGCCACCACCAGGGCGCCGACGAGCACCAACATCGCCGAGAAGAGGATCACGTAACGGAACCCGCCCCACCAATCCACGAGAAAACCGCCCACGAACGGCCCCAGGATGAGGCCCAGCATGGTCATGGACTGAAGCGCCCCCATGGCGTAACCGAGACGGAGTTCCGGCACCAGCGTGGCCACCAACGCCGTGTTGGCGGCGACGAAACCGCCGAGACTGCCGTGCAATATCCTCAGGATGAGGAGGTCGTTGACGTCTCGCGCGTAGGCCATGAAACACAGCGCCAGCCCCGAACCGAGCGTGGCGCGGATGACCATCCGCTTCCGGCCCCAGCGGTCGGCCATGTAGCCCCACACCGGGGCCATGAATCCGGCGAAAAGGAATCCGATGCCGAAGAGAAGACCGCTCCAAGAAGCCGCCTCCGCCGCCTCCCGGACGCCCAGGGACTGGACATACAGCGGCAGGAACGGCAGAAACTGCGACATCCCCAGCATGGCCAGGAACTGCATGAGGAGGAGCGCCCACAAGGGGCGCTTCCAAGACGTCTCTTCGATCTCGGGGAAGGCTTCGGACTTCGGCACGATCAGCCTTTTGTTTTTTTGAGGGAGGACCCGCAGGTGCTGCGGACGATGAGCTGGCTGGAAAAAACTTTCTGCCGGGGCGCGCTCGCCCGGCCCTCGACCAGGAGGATGAGCGACTCGGTGCCTTCCTTGGCGATTTCGTAGATGGGCTGCCGGACCGTGGTGAGGGACGGCACGCGGAAGGTGAGCGCGGGCATCTCCAGATCGTCGAACCCCACCACCGCCACGTGGCCGGGCACCGAGAGGCCGGCGTCGTGGATGGCGGAGATGGCGCCGAGCGCCATATAATCGTTGGCGGCGAACACCGCGGTGGGCGGTTTTTTCAGGGCCAGCAGGTCCTTCATGGCCTTGTAGGCCTTGGCCTGTTCGAAATCCGCCGCCACAACGTATTCCTTATGGACGGTCAATCCGTTCTTGGCCAGCGCCTTCTGGTAGCCCGACAGGCGTTCCTGGCCGTCGACCGCGTCGGCCGGACCGCTTAGGAACGCGATGTGCGTGTGTCCCAGATGGATGAGATGTTCCACCGCGGCCTCGGCCCCGCCCTCGTTGTCCACCTCGACGTAGTTCATCCCCGCGAACCGGCGATAGAGGGAGACCACAGGGAATTGCTCGTCGGTCAACGGCCGCAGGACGGCCATGTCCGATTCCGGCGGCGCCACCATCAACAGACCCGCCAGCGTGCGGCGGAGCGCGGGGATGGCGTCGCGAAGGCTGATCTCTCCCTGAGGGGCGGGGTCCACGATGACCAACCCGTATCCCTGCGAGAAAGCCACGCGCTGGATCCCCTGCAGCGCCTCCTTGAAGAAACCGTACATCGGCCAGGTTCCCTTCCGGAGCAACACCCCCAACAGCCGCTGCCGGACGGCGACCGCTTCCGCCGCTTTCCCGGCCGCGACCGGCTTGGATTTCGCTTCTTTCGGGTTTTTCATTCGGCCTCTTTTTCGCGCAGTTTTGAAAAAACGCCCTTCGGGGGCGCGGGGGACGGCGGCCGGCTCATCAGCTCCTCCACTTCCAGGTCCAGGAGGCGGCGGTCGGCGTCGTCCGACACGCGGACGTGCTTGAGGATCCCGCGCAGATTATACTTTTTAACCACGTCCCGCACCGTGTCCTCCACGGCGGTGCGGAGGATCTCCTCCACCAAAAAATTCGTCCCCGGTTCGTTCTCGAACTTGTCGAGCCGCAGGGAGAGCGTGCCGTCGACGAAGACGCCCTCCACCCGGCGCACCTGCAGGAACACCGCGATGAGCGGGTTCTCGGAGAACAACCGCTGGAGCCGGGAGGCCACCAGCCGGGCCTGAAATTCCATCATCGTCACGTCGTGCCAGCTCTCCGGCGATTCCGGCTCGAGGGCGTTCTCCGTCTCCTGCACCTGCCGGTCCATGAAATCGGACCGGGAGATGCGCATATAGAGAAGGCTCTTCACGTCGGGCAAATAGCGCAGGATCGTCACGGTGACGCCCAAGCGCGAATCGCGCGCCTTGACCACGAGGTAATTGAGGTCGGCGTTGGTGGAAAGGGCCACGCGCGTGGAGCTGAGCACGGCGCCCTCCAGCTTTTCCATGGTCTCGCGTTGCAACCCCAGGTCGCGGCCCACCAGCCCGTCCAGCGCGGTAACGACGTACAGCGTCTTTCCGACCAGCCGCGCCTCCGCCTTGAAACCGTATTCTTTCTGACAGAGGCGCTGGACGGAGGCGGCCAGGTCGTCCTTGGTGTAGGTGGGCCTGTTCAGGCAGGCGACGCCCGTCAAAGAAAAGAGCGCCGGCCACAAGAGAGCGCGGCCGATCGGCAAAAACGTGATGAGCGGGGAACGGCGCCGCAACGGACGGTTGTTCAGGAGGCGGAAGGCGGGGGCGGGCCCGCCGGGGCCGCGGGAGGCGGGACGGACGCCGACGGGGCGGCGTCGTCGGGATGGACGGTCTGGATGGGCACCTGACTGCGGGCCTTCCCGTATTCGGTGAAGATGGCGTGGATGTCGTCGTATTCCAGCTCCTCGCGTTCCAGCAGCTCCTTGACGAAACGTTCGACGAGGGCCCACTCCTTGCGCAGGAGTTCCTCCACGTCCTTGGCGCACTGGCTGAGGAGGCGATAGGTCTCCTTGTTGAGGTTCTCCTTCAGGTGCTCGGAGATCTCGTTTTCGGGCATGGACGAAAAATCGCCCACGTAGCCGTTGGTGCCCATGCCGAGCCGCCAGACCATGGCGTGGGCCATGCGGGTGGCGGCCTGGAAATCGGAGGCCACGCCGTTGGAGGTGACGCCGTAGCGCACCTTTTCGGCGACGTATCCGCCGAGAGCGACCTTGATGTCGGCGAGGATCTTCTCCCGGCTGGAGGTGTGCAGTTCCTCGCGCGGCTGGTGGTGCACCACGCCCAGGGCGCCGCCGCGGGCCACGATGGAGGCCTTGAACACGTCGTCCGTCGGATGCAGCTGGTAGAGCACCACCAGGTGGCCGGTCTCGTGGAACGCCACCGCCTCGCGCTCGTGGGCGGTCATGTTGAGGCGGTGCACCACGCCCAGGTCGATGCGTTCGATGGCCTGGGAGAGGTCCTTGTAGGTGACCACGTTGCGGTCGTTGCGGGTGGCGATGAGGGCGCTCTCCTTGACGACGTTCATGATGTCGGCGGGCGATTTGTACACGCACTTGCGCGCCAGCCGGCCGATGTCGATCTCCGGGTCGTATTTCACGCGTTTGAGGTAATAGCGGAAAAGGTCCACGCGCTCGTCGAGGTTGGGCCGGTCGATGTAGATCTTGCGGTCGAACCGTCCCGGACGCAGGAGGGCGCGGTCCAGCACCTCCTCGCCGGCGTTGGTGGCGCCGATGACCACGACGTTCTCCTCTTTTTCGCCCAGACCGTCCATCTCCACCAGGAGCTGGTT
>JAKLDV010000116.1 GCA_022703335.1 Elusimicrobiota bacterium | reverse complement strand
ACCCCGCGTAAGCGCCATAGGCCGCGCCCGCCAAGATCAGCAGAACGCTGAGATGCAACAGGGCGTCTCCCCACCGCTGAACCAAACCCCGGAACGCCCACAAGCGCGTCTCCCCCTCGGCCCTCTCTTCGCGAAGTCGATAGTGACGGGCCGACAACGCTCCTCTTGCCCTGTTGAGCGCGGAAAGGAGCGGCAGCGGCGACTCGACATCGACAACCGTCTGAGGGGCCGAGGTCGGAGGGATTGGAGACGACAGGAGGTTCCGCGCTCCGCGAAGTTTGCAAACCAGCACGTTGAGGGCCAGCAACCCGAGCAGCCCGACATACCCGGCCGAATGGTAAAGATCGAAAAAGCCCAGCCGGTCCAGGAACGGACCCACGGCGGGGTGGACGCTCAAAAAAAATCGCACTCGTTCGGGCGAATCGTGTTTCTGCGGCAGGAACGTACCCGCCGCCGAAAGCGCGGCCAGAAGCGTGAAGATCGCGATATTCCATCGCAGGGATCGGAAAAATCTCATGGAACGGGAAACGCGTTGCGGCCGTTGGCGCCTATTCCACCGTCACCGATTTCGCCAGGTTGCGGGGCTGGTCCACATCGCAGCCGCGCAGGACGGCGATGTGGTAGGCCAAGAGTTGCAGAGGGACCACGTTGATGCAGGGCGACAAAAATTCAGGCACGGCGGGCACGACAAGGACGTGGTCGGCATGCGCCGCGATGGCGTCGTCTCCTTCCGAGGCGAGCGCGATGACGGTGCCGCCGCGCGCCTTGACCTCCTCGATGTTCGACACGAGCTTGTCGTACACGCCCGACCGGGTGGCGATGGCCACCACGGGCATGTCCTCATCAATGAGCGCGATGGGCCCGTGTTTCATCTCGCCGGCCGGGTAACCCTCGGCGTGGATGTAGGATATCTCCTTCAGTTTCAGAGCGCCCTCGAGGGCGATGGGGTAGTTGAGGTTTCGGCCGAGATAGAGGAAATCCGCGCTCTGATGGAATTTTTTGGCGAGCGCGGCGATCTTTTTGTCCAGGCGCAGCACTTCCACGATCTTCCGCGGAAGGGACAACAGCTGTTCCATGATCTGTTCGGCCTCTTCCCGCGGCAACGTGCCGCGGACGAAGGACCCGTAAAGCGCCAGCAGGTAGAGAACCACCAGCTGGCCCGTGAAAGCCTTGGTGGAGGCCACCCCGATCTCCGGGCCGCAGTGGGTGTATATCTTGCCGTGCGCCTCACGGGCGATGGTGGAACCGACCACGTTGCAGATGGCCAGGGTGTGCGCGCCCCTCTCCTTGGCGTACCGCAGGGCCGCGATGGTGTCGGCGGTCTCGCCGGACTGCGATATCACCACCAACAGGTCCTCCGGGCCCAGAAGGGGCTCCCGGTAGCGGAACTCCGACGCCATATCCACCTCGCAGACAACCTTGGCCCATTTCTCCAACAGCAGTTTCCCCACCAACGCCGCATGCCAGGACGTACCGCAGGCCACGATGCTGATGCGCCGCAGGGCTCGAATCTGTTCGGCGGAGATATTCACGTTCCCGAGGTAATATTTCCAGTCGTCGAGTTCCAGCCGGCTGCGCAAAGTATCCTCCACGCTCCGCGGCTGCTCAAAAATCTCCTTGATCATGAAGTGCCGGTATCCGGATTTTTCCGCCTGGAGGGCATCCCAGCGGATCTCCGAAACTTTTTTCTGAACCTCTTCGCCCGTCTCCTGGCGGAGCACGCGGTAGGAGCGGCCCGTCAAAACGGCGATCTCGCCTTCTTCCAGAAAAACCGCCCGGCGCGTCTTGCCGAGGATCGCCGGCACATCGGACGCCAACAAAAACTCGTCCTCTCCCAATCCCAGGATGAGCGGGCAGTCCTTCCGCGCGCCGACGAGGACGTCCGGCAGGTCCGAACACAGGATGCCGAGGGCATAGGCCCCTTGAAGGCGTCCCAACGTGTCGCGCACCGCCGACAGGAACGTTTTCAAATCGAGCCCCGACCCGTTCTTCCCGAAACGGCCCGATGTCTTTTCCTTGAGCGTCTCCTCCAAAAGGTGGACAACGACCTCCGTGTCCGTCTGGGAAGAAAATCGGTGCCCCTGGGCCTTGAGTTCCGCCTTGAGGCCCGCATAGTTCTCTATGATGCCGTTATGGACGATAACGATCCGGCCGGTGCAGTCGGTGTGCGGGTGGGCGTTGTCTTCGGAAGGGTGGCCGTGGGTGGCCCATCGGGTATGGCCGAGGCCGATTTTGCCCTGCAAGGGTTCCTTGCCCAGCAGGGACTCCAGCGCGGCCAACTTGCCGACGCTGCGGCGGAGCTGGAAAGCGCCGTCCGTGAGGGTGGCCATGCCGGCGGAATCGTAACCGCGGTATTCGAGACGCCGAAGGCCGTCCAAAAGGACGCCGCTGGCCTCCGCGCCGCCGATATAACCGACGATGCCGCACACCGCGGTTACTCCTCCCTCGCCGCGGGGCCGTTGATGAGTTTTTTCATTTCGCGGACCGCCGGCTCCAATCCGACGAAGACGGCGCGGGCCAGAATGGAAAATCCGATGTTCAGTTCGTTCATGCCGGAAATCTGCGCGATGGACCTGACATTTTCATAGTTCAACCCGTGCCCCGCGTTCAGGATCAATCCGAGGTCGCGCGCCAGTTGGGCGGCGGATTGGATCCGTTCCAGTTCCAACGCGCGTCCGACGGCGTCCTTGGCATTGGCGTAAGCGCCGGTATGGATTTCCACCGCGTCGGCCCCCGCCTGTTTGGCGGCCTGTATCTGGACGGGGTCCGGATCGACGAACAAACTGACGATGATCCCTTTGCTCTTGATCTTTTTCGTCGCCGAGCGAAGCCGGGAAACCTGCGCCTGAACGTCCAGCCCGCTCTCCGTCGTCAGCTCCTGGCGTTGTTCGGGCACCAGGCAGACGTTGTGCGGTATCACCAGCCGCGCCACCCGGATCATCTCTTCCGTCACCGCCATTTCCAGGTTGAGCCGCACCTTCAGATTTTTACGAAGCTGGGCCACGTCGTGGTCCTGGATATGCCGGCGGTCTTCGCGGAGGTGCACGGTGATGTTGTCGGCGCCTCCGGCGATGGCGGCCTCGGCGGCGGCCTGGATGTCCGGCACGTTGACGCGCCGCGCTTGGCGCAACGTGGCCACATGGTCGATGTTCACTCCCAAAAGCGGCATTTTTCCCTCCGACGGTATATTACGACGACGCCAATCCGGCGCGGCGGGCGGAAGCCACCAAAGAATCCGCGTAACCCCGTATCCGGTCCTGGGACGGCCCCTCCATCATGATGCGCAGGAGCGGTTCCGTCCCGGAATAGCGGACGAAGATCCGTCCGTCCTCGCCGAGACTCTTCTTCACGGTCTGCACATCGCCCCAGAACGGACGGACGGACTCCAAAGGTCTCTTCTCCCGCACCTTCACGTTGACGAGGACCTGCGGATAACGGACAAAAAGGGACGTCAATGCCGACAACGGACTCCCCGACGAACGGAGAACGGCCAACACCTGCAAAGCGGTGAGGAGCCCGTCGCCGGTCGGGAGAAATTCCCGGAAGATGACATGTCCGGACGGCTCCCCCCCCAGGACGGCGCCGGTATCCCGAAGCGCCTGCCAAACGTAACGGTCGCCGACCGGCGTCTCCACGATGTCGATGTCGAGTGCCGAAAAAGCGCGTTTCAATCCGAGGTTGCTCATGACGGTGATGGCGACGAGGTTTTTCTTCAGCCGGCCGCGGGCTTTCAGCGCGCGGGACGTCACGAGGAGCACCGCGTCGCCGTCGCAGACGCGCCCCCGCTCATCCACGAACATGGCCCGGTCGCCGTCGCCGTCGAAGGCCACCCCCACATGCGCCCGGCGGCGAAGGACTTCCCGCGCCAATCGCTGGGGATGCAGGGTCCCGCAGTCGCGATTGATGTTCCATCCGTTCGGGGAGACGGCGAGGGCGGACACCTCGGCCCCCAGCGAACGGAAAAGCCGGCCGGCCACCCGATGCGTGGCCCCGTTGGCGCCGTCCATCACCAGGCGGAGACCCGACAAATCCGATTTCAGCGGCCAGGCTGAACGGAGGAACCCCAAATATTCATCCTCGGCCCGGATAAAAGACGATGCGGCGCTCCCCGCCGGGACCGACACGGCCCCCATGCGTCCCGGAGAAACCGGGAGTTCCCTCTCCATCGCCAGTTCGAGGGCGTCGGGCAATTTGGTGCCGGAAGGGCCGAAAAACTTGATGCCGTTGAATTCCGCCGGATTATGGGATGCCGACAGGACCGCCCCGGCACAAAAGCCGTGTCGCGGAACCAGCGCCGACACCGCCGGGGTCGGAAGGACGCCGCCGTCGTAGACCCGAAGGCCACCGGCCGACAACCCCCGCGTCAACGCCTTCTGCAGCCCCGGGCCGGAACGGCGCGTGTCCCGGACCACGAGACAGGCGGGCTTCCCGCTCAGTCCCCGCATCTTTTTCGCGGCGACGACGCCCAGCCGGCGGACGAACTCCGGGGTCAGCGGCCAAGTGCCCGCCACGCCGCGAATGCCGTCCGTCCCAAAAAGTTTCCGCATCGGAGCTATCCGGAAAAAACTAGGGCCCGGTCTCGACCACGTGCGGCGGCCACGAAACAGAATGAATGTCCGTCTCGGGCGGGTTCAAATAGAGGACGATCCACAAGAAGAGCGCCAACGCGAACGCCACCAGTTTCAACTGCCAATTCTCTCTCCACCAGTTCATATCAAGCGTCCCGCGGGCCCGATTTACGTATCAGTCCGCGTTCCTGCATGGACTTGTAGAAATCCCTCAACCGGTCCCGCAGTTCGTCCAAGTTCACGTCGCGGTCGAGGCGCCCGTTCCGGGCCACGGACACCACCCCCGTCTCCTCGCTGACCACCAATACCACCGCGTCGGAGATTTCCGTGATGCCGATGGCGGCGCGGTGCCGCGTGCCGAGGATGCGGGAGATGTCCGGGTCGTTGGAAAGAGGCAACACGCAGCCCGCCGCCACCAGCCGGTCCTCCCGGACGATCACCGCGCCGTCGTGCAGGATGGTGCGCGGCTGGAAAATGGTCAGGAGCATGTCCCGGCTCACCTCGCCGTTGATGAGGGTCCCCGTTTCGATGAAATTCCGAAGGCCGGTCTCCTGTTCGAGGACGATGAGCATGCCGAGGCGGTTCTGGGAGGCCTCCCGGAGGGCGCTGATGATCTCGTTGATGAAATTCAACTGTTCGGGGAACAGGAGCCGGCCGAGCCGGCGGCTGCCCAGCTGGGCCAGCACCGAACGGAGTTCCGGCTGGAACACCACGGCCAGAACCACCGCCCACGCCAGCCAGAAGGTGCGGAAGAGCCAGCTCAGGGTGGGCAAACGGAAGACGTTCTGCACCAGGAACGTCGCCACCGCCAGCACCACCACGCCGCGCAGCACCTGAACGGCCCGCGTGCCGCGGATGAGCAGCAAAAGCCGGTAGAAGATATAGGTCACCAACAGGATGTCGGCGACATGGATGAGATATTTGCTCCACAGCGTGGTCAGCAATTCCATCAGGGGCATCACGTGCGTTTTCTGAAGGTCGGCGGCGCGGCGCTGAAAAAACCGTGCGGATGACCGACGAACATCCTCCTCACCGGAGACTTAAAAATGCGGTCTACTCTCTTCCCACCAGCCGGTTGTCTATGAGCCGGGCCCGTCCCAACCGGACCGCCGTGGCCACCAAGGCGCGGCCGGCGACCTTTTTAAGGGGCCGCAGGGAACGCGGATCCACCAGTTCCACATAGTCCGGTCGGGCGCCGGGAATGCGGCGAAGCAGGGCGCGGGCCTTCCGCAAAATCACCGTCGGCGATATGGGTTTTTGAGACGAAAATTTTATCACTTCCCCCACGGACTGTAAAGCGCGGGGAATTCCCGCCGCCCGGCGACGCTGTTCGGCGGACAAGTAGGCGTTGCGGCTCGACATCGCCAGTCCGTCCCGCTCGCGCACGGTGGGACACGGCACGACGCGTACGGGAAAATTCAGGTCCGCCGCCATCTTCTGAACGATGCGGAGCTGCTGGAAATCTTTCCGACCGAAATAGGCGCGGGCCGGCTGAACCAGTTGGAAGAGTTTGGCCACCACCGTGGCCACCCCCCTGAAATGGCCCGGACGGAAAGCCCCGCAGAGCGGCCGGGAAAGTTCCTCCACGTCGACCCAGGTCTGATGGCCCTTGGCATAGAGCGCCTTCGCCGACGGATGGAAAACGACGTCCACCCCGCATTTTCCGGCCAGGCGTCGGTCGCGTTTCCAGGGGCGCGGGTAGTGCGCAAAATCCTCCCGCGGACCGAACTGCGCGGGATTGACGAAAACAGAGACGACGACGATGTCGTTCTCCCGGCGGGCGCGGCGGAAAAGAGAGAGATGCCCCTCGTGGAAACACCCCATGGTGGGCACAAGCCCGACGGAGCGGCCGGCCGCACGCCAGCGCCAGGCCGTTTTCTGCATCTGCTTCGGAGAACGGATGATCTTCATCGGGACAGCGAGGTCTGCTTGCGAAAAACTCCATCGTAAAATTGAAGAAGGCGGTCCTGGTATTCCTTCCCGGCCACCTCGGCCGCCTCGCCGTGGTCCGCGCCCGGGATCGTCCAAAGGGTCTTGGGCTCTTTCGCGCGGGAGAACAGCGCCGCTCCCTCCGAGGGCGGCATCCGTTCATCCTTGTCCCCCTGGATCAGGAACACCGGCCGCGGAGCGATTCGGTCGATAAACCGCACCGGCGAGGAAAGCTCCGGGTCGATGCCCAGCCGGGCGCGGACGAAGAACAGCGTCATCGGAACGAAGGGGAGGCGCGGAACGCCGTAGAAGATCCGGGCGAAGCGGGCCACCACCCCGTTAAAGGACGAGAAAGCGCTTTCCGCGACAACCGCCTCGATGCGGGGATCCCGCGCGGTCACCGTCAAAGCCACGGCCGCACCCATGGAGAGGCCGTAGACTCCCAGACGGCGCGTCTGTTCCGGCTTGGCCCGCGTGATGTAATCCAGCGCCGCCTCCATGTCCCCGATCTCGAGGGGGCCGAGGGAAGACCGCGTCCCGCCGCTCTCGCCGTGGTTCCTGAAATCGAAATAGCACAGGTTGTATCCCCCGCGCTGATTGAGGAAAACGGTGGACGGCAGGAGGTTGGCCCGGTCCGCCCCCCAGCCGTGACACAGGACGATCGTGGTATCCGACGGCTTGGCCGCCGGGACGAACCATCCCTTGAGCACCACGCCGTCCGGTGCGGGAAACGTCGTCTCCTCATAGGCCAGCCCGAACGCGGCCGGGATGACGCTCAATGGAGAACGTTCCATGGTGATGACGAGGTTGGAG
>JAKLDV010000115.1 GCA_022703335.1 Elusimicrobiota bacterium | reverse complement strand
CGCGCCCATGACCCTGGTCCTGCTCTATTCGGCGGGGGCGCCCGGCGGCGTGCTTCTGTCGGTGGCGGTGTTCGGCTTCCTGGCGCTGGGCATCCCCCTGGCCTCCACTTATTTCAAGTTGGTCGGTGACCGGTCCCAGGATTCCTGGCTGTGGGGGGGGATGCGGTCTGTTTTCCTGGAGCGCCGCGCGTTCTTCCTGTTCTGGAGCGGCGTCTGTCTGTCCTTGGCGGGGGGATGGTGGTTCCTGCGGAAGTGGCGCGTGTTCATCCCGTCGCTCACGCTTTTCTGTTCGTTGGCGGTGGTCGTTTCCGGCGTGGCGGGCTCCTTCGCGGTCAAAAAGGCCCTCAAGGATTACCAGCGTAAGCGGCTCATCGCGTTCGTGGATCCCAGCGTCGATCCGCTCAGCGCCGGGTACAACATCCTTCAATCCGAGATCGCCATCGGATCCGGAAGGTTCTTCGGTAAAGGGTTCCTGGGCGGTAGCCAGACGCAGTTGGGGTTTCTTCCGGAAAAACACACGGACTTCATTTTCTCGCTGTTGGCCGAGGAGTGGGGATTCATCGGCGCGTTGATCATCTTGCTCCTTTATTTTTTCGTTGTCTGGAGGTCTTTCGAGATCGCCCTCGCCGCCCGGGAACGGTTCGGCCGCTACCTCGCCGTCGGGCTCGGCACCATTTTTGCTTTCACCGGAATCGTGAACATCGGCATGGTGATGGGATTGATGCCGGTCACCGGCCTGCCGCTCCCCTTCGTTTCCTACGGAGGTTCGTCGTTGGTGGGGGCGTATCTGGCCGTCGGGCTGCTGCTGTCGATCCATCTCCGACGTTACGTCCTCTGAACGGGACGCGTCGGCGCGGTTCCAATGAAAATTCACGCGTTATCACATCGGAGGAGAAAATGAAAAAGGAAATCATCGTCAATCACACGCCGGAGGAGATCCGCGTGGCCGTCATGGAGGACGGCCGCCTGGTGGAATACCTCATCGAGCGTCCGGCCCTCGGTATGGCCAAACTGGTCGGCAACATCTACAAGGGGCGCATCGAGAACGTCCTGCCCGGCATCTCCAGCGCTTTCGTCAACGTCGGCTACGAGAAGAACGCCTATCTCTACGTCACGGACGTCGTCTCCGACGCCAAGGAGCGGCACATCGAAAAGATGCTGCAGCGGGGGGACCCCATCATGGTGCAGGTGGCCAAGGAGGCCATCGGCACCAAGGGCATGAAGGTCACCATGGACATCTCCTTGCCCGGCCGCTATCTCATCTACATGCCCAAGAGCGAGCACCTGGGCGTCTCCAAGAACATCGAAGACGCCGCTGAGCGCGACCGTCTCCGTCGGGCCATCGAGAAGACCAACCCCATCGGCGGCGTCATCGTGCGCACCGAGGCGGAGGGGGCGGAGGAGCGGGAACTCGCCCACGAGATGCGGTACCTCATGCGCCTCTGGGAAAACATCCAGAAAAAATACGAATCCACCGCGCCGGGCGCCCTCATCCATCGGGAACTCGGCCTCACCTTCCAGGTGGCGCGCGACCTGCTCACGGACAACGCCCACATCTTCCTGGTGGATTCTCAGGAGGAGTTCAAGGACCTGCGGGGGTTCGTCGAGATGCTCGCGCCCGAGCTGGCCGACCGCGTTCAGCACTACACCGGCCGCACCCCCATCTTCCAGGCCTTCGGCGTGGAAAAGGAGCTCAGCCAACTGCGCCACCAGCGCATCAATCTTCCGTCGGGCGGCTACATCATCATCCAGGAGGCCGAGTCCCTCTGCGCCATCGACGTCAACACCGGCAAGTTCATCGGCCACAAGTCGCAGGAGGAGACCGTCACCGCCACCAACCTGGAGGCGGCCGCGGAGGTGGCCCGGCAGCTGCGTCTGCGCAACATCGGCGGCATCATCGTCATCGACTTCATCGACATGCGCCGCCGCCGCAACCAGCACAAGGTGGTGGAGGCGCTCCAGCACGCCACCCGCAACGACCGCGCCAAGATCAAGATCCTGCCCATCACGCGCCTCGGCCTCGTCGAAATGACGCGCGAACGGCGCCGGGAGTCCCTCCTTTCCCTCATGACCGAACCCTGCCGTGAATGCGACGGCAGCGGCCGTGTGCTCTCGCGCGAGTCGCTCTATCTCAAGATCCAGAGCGAGATCGAGGACCTCACCAAGGGCCGCACCGACGGCACCCTCAAGGTCTCGGTGCCGCCGGTGGTCGGCGACTTCCTGCGGGAACGCCAGGAGCGTTTGGAAAAAAACCTCCAGCGCTCCATCGAGGTCCAGATCGACCCCACCCTCCCGTGGGAGGATTACCGCATCCTCATCGAGTAGTTTTCCCTCCTGGGAGGGCGGACGGATTCCGCCCTCCCAGGGGCGCTGTCTCCTTCCGAAATCCCGGTTCGCCGAGATAAAGAAAATTTGTCATAATTGTCAAAGTGGTATATGAGGGAACGTGAGGCCTGCGAGGCGGCCTCGCGTTTTTTGTTTTTGCGGGACAGGATAACCCTCCATCCCCGATGGCCATGGTGGATATGTGAACCGGATGAGTTTGGCCCGCCTAAAAAAAATCGTCGCCGGCTTTGTCGGTTTTTCCATTATTTTCACGTCTCTCCCGAGACCCCCGCTCTTCGCTGCTTCCCCCCGAAACAAAGAAACGAAACATAAAACATACGGGAATTATTCGGTCGAGTCGCTTGAATCCTCTGCGTTTTCGCCGGAACAATTGGAGAAAAGCATCGAAAGGCAGGAGGCTTTCGTGTCTTTCCACAACGAGCGCCTTTCTCAGGGGAAAAGGGAGGATCCCGCGGCGATGTTGGACAGGCTTATACGCGACGCGGAGTTCGGGAGATTCATCTCCGGAGAGGAATCGTCGGAGGAGGTCCAACGCCGCCGAAGGGCGGTGTCCCGGCTCCTGTCGGTTTCTGGGCATCGATATAAGATTCATGCGGATGGTCGAAAGGTATGGTTCAAGGGGGGCCGGGTCAGCCGGATCGAGAATGAGCCGATCCTTCAGGAATCCGGACAGGTCTCCCGGCGCGATACCACGGAGATGCTTTACGACGAACACGGAAATTTAACGTCCTATAGGACGGAAACGCGCAACGCGGATGGGGAGAGGCTGTGTGTCCAGTGGGCCGGCCGTTACGGGCCGAGTCCGGGCGGCAAATATCAGCTGCAGGGTTATATAGAGACGCGATGGGATGCTCTGGGAAATGCGTCCCGGCTTGAACGGTCGCAGGTCCGGTGGGACCCGGCCGGCCGTGCGGCCGCGTATCGCGAGACGGAGACCGATCCGTGGGGGCGGCAAACGGTTCGGGAGATGTCGGGCATCCGCTATGATTCCAACGGCCGGCCAACGTCTTATCGGGAAAGGATCATCGGGTCTGACGGCGGCACGCAGGAGCGGTGGCGGGTGGAAACGCGTTACGACCGTCTTGACGGTCGGGAAGAGGCGGTTTCCTTTTATAGGGAAATTCGGGGGACGGCGGATGGCGGGGGCGATGAGGTGGAATGGTCGGCCGAAAAATACGACAGGCTCGGTCGCGTCCGGGCCTGGACAGAAAAGACGACCGATTCCTCCGGCGGCGTCACTCTTTGCCGGCGGAGCGATATTGAGTTCGACCGGAACGGCAACGTGACGGGGTTCGAAGAGAACGAAAACGGCCCAGCCGGGAGCCGTCGCAGGATATGGAGCGACGGGGTATATGACCGGTGGGGCCGCGTGGTCTCTTACAGGGAAATTATCGTGGGAGGCGACCAGAACGTCCACCGTCGATGGGGCGGGGCCGAATATAACGCAAAAAACGAGTTGTTGTCTTTCGCGGAGGAGTTGACCGATGCCCGCGGACGAACAACGCAGAGTCGGTGGAAAGCATTGGAATATCAAACCGGGTTCGTCCGGGATTATCAGGAAACGACGCGCGTGGATGACGGAGGAGAGGTCTCTCACCGTTGGCGAGGCCGGCACGACGCCGGCGGACGAGTGACGGGGTTCGTGGATGAAAGGATCGACCCGGAGGGAAATCGGGAGGTCAGCGAAAGGAATGGGATAACCTACGACCGGGCCGGCCGGTTGGCGGGTTTTCATGAGGCAAGAACGGACAATTTCGGAAACAAAACGATCCGAACATGGACGGCCCAGAGGTACGACGCGTACGACCGGGTCCTCGATTATGAAGAGATGGAAACCGGGGCCTTTGGCGAGGAAAGAAAAAGGGTCTGGAAAAATGCTCAATACGACGCTCAGGGGAGGCTCGCCTCTTACGAGGAAGATGTGCGGGTGGACGATCGCTGGATCCAACGTCGATGGCGGGCGGACGCGTACGATTCGTTCGGTCAAGTCACCGTGTTTCATGAGGAAACGAGCGATCCCTTGTGTGACGAAACGTTCCGTTATTGGCAGGGGCGATACGATCGGGAGGGACGGTTGGTTTTCAGCCGTGAAGAGAACGTGGAGGGGACGGGGGGTAAAACGTTCGTCGAGTGGTCCGCCCGGTCTTTCGATCCCCGGGGACGGGTGACGGCTTATCGGGAGGTCTTCGACGGAGGCCTGGGGAGATCGGTGAAGGAGTGGTCGGGGTCTTACGATGATCGCGGACGGTTGGCCGCTTCTCGGGAAGAGAGGGAGGACGTCTCCGGGATGAGAACGATCACGGACCTTAAGCAGATCCAATACGATTCGAGAGGGCGCATGACCGATTCTTTTCAAACGCTCCGATGTTCCGACCGGCCGTCCCTTTTTACCGAGGTGCGCCTCCGGGGGCGTTCCTATAACGAACAGGGGCAGGTCACCGCCGGCATCGAGGAAACGATGATTTTCGGCAGGGATGAGGGGCATGAAATCAATTTTGTGATCACAAAAAAAATCGAGGACGTCCGCCAGGGGGCGGGAGGGTTGATCGCTTGTGTCGAGCGGACGGAGACCGTGGGGGTGGACGACGCCGGCCGCTCTATCCGTCGTGAGGAGAGAAGCGAAATCAAATACGACGACGGCCTGACGCGGCAGAGAAACATTCAGCGGGCCTACGGGGAAGACGGCGCGGTCGGCTTGGAGACGATACGGGAAGTGCGTTGCCTGGAACGGGCGCGGGACCTTCAGGGGCGGGTCGTTTTGCAGCGGGATGAAATCACCGATGACGCGGCCCCTTCCGAAAAGATGATTGTTGTTCGGAGGAATTTCTGGGGAGCGGAGGGGACGTTGGACGGGTACGAGGAACTTTCGGAATCGCGGGGACAGACGGTCCGTCGGCGGGTGTCCGAAACGGCCTACGATGCGGCGGGGCGGCTTGTCGCCGGCAAGGAGACCGTCGTGCGGCCGGAATCGGCGTCCGTCCGCACGGAGACCCGGAAATCAAAGATCTCCTACGACATTTTCGGGCGGGCGGTTTCTTGGGAAGAAAATACGGAGATTTTTGGTCCGGGGCTGGCGCATTCCATGCGCAGCGTCAAAGAGTCGACGTTCGACGAATGCGGGAGGACCGTTTCTCAGTCGGAGGAAATCCACCGCGGCGGGGACGTTTTTCTGAAGAGGTCGGATTATCACGCTTTCGACGGGTTCGGACGTGCCGTTTCCTTTTCGGAAACGGGCAGCGATGAAAACGGGCCGTTCCAGACGACCCGTTCCGGCATCCGCTACGATTCGTTCGGTCGGGTTTCCGGTTATGTCGAGGAAGGGATCTCCTCCGGCGCCTGGAAAAAGAGGACGTGGGCCGTCCTTGAGTTCGATGAGCGGGATCGCGAGCAAAGGACGATGGAAGAGGGGTTTGGGGATTCCGGGAGTTATCGGCTGGAAACCGAAATCGAAGGGGTCAACACCTTGGGACAAACCACCGGCCGGTTGGAAAAAGGCTGGTCGGCCGCGGAAGGGGATTTTGAACGCCGGTTTTCGGATATGAGATACGACTCCGCCGGGCGAGTGCAGGAATACGATCTGTTGAAGCGCGCCGTCGGGGAAAAGACCGTCTCCCATTGGGGTGGGCTGGGCTACGACGAGAAGGGGCGGTCTCTGGGATACATGGAGGTGGGGGACGTGTGGGAAAACGGCGAGTTCGCCCGTCGTTTTGAAAACCAATGGCGCGTCCGGGGTTTTTCATCGGAGAACGGGATGGTCTCGGACTCTGAACAGATCGAATACCGGGAATATCGAGGAGGAGAAATCGAAAAACAAATCCGGACCCGGAAAAATGCCGCGTATGATCCGCTCGGTCGCTTGACGGGGTATGAGGACACGGAAACGAGCGAGAGGACGGAAGCCGGGGAAACTCAAACGGCGACCGTCCTCCGCCGACGGGAGAACATCGGATATTATGAGTCGTCGGGACGGGACGGGGGCCTCTGGCCGGGGAGGGTGAAGGGGTATCAGGAAACCTTGGTCGACCGGACCGCCGTTCATCATGTAACACAGACGCGCGTGGAGGAGATCCAATACGATGCCGACGGCCGACAGACGGCTTCACGGACTTTTTCGGCGGGAAAAGGTCTGGACGACGGGTCGGCGGACGAACCGTCGACGGCCGGCTGGATCGAAAAAGTGAAGAAATTCTTTTTAAAGTGGTCGGCGGTCGCGGAGTCGCGTGTCGTCCAGGAAAACGTTTCCGGCGGGTTTGTCGACAGGCCCCTCGCCGATTTGACCGAGGATCTTCCGGTTGATGGTTTCATATTAACCCGCCGCCTCGACACGCGGTATGACGTTCAGGGGAGACCCACGGAATGGATGGAGGTGTCGGCGTCGGCCGCCGCGGCGGAGAAGGCCGCGGTTTCGCTGGTTCAGGTGGGTTATCAGGGAGATTCCCGCCGGTTGGCGTTTTATTCCGCCCGCCAAGAAGAGGGGACGAAGGTTCAGCATATATTCAAGGACGGTTTTAGTTACGGCAATTCCGCGCAGGCCGGTTCGTTCCGGGAATGCGTTTTCGAAGGCGACCGTTTGCGGTTTTTGGGAAAAGAATTCGATTGGCGGGCCGCGTCCTGGGAGGCAAAGTCCTGCTTTATGGATGAGCTCTCTGCGGGGCGGCGGGAGGTCGAGGGGGCGGTCCAAATAACCCGGTATGACGATGTCCGTTACGATGCGCAGGGCCAGATGCTGGATTCCTGCGGCGTCCGGACCACCCGCGGCGTGGTGCTGGTTGCCGCCGACGGGGAGGCGGATTTGGCCGTCACGCTTGACCAGATGCGGGACGACGAAGCGCGGCGGATCGATGCGGAAATCGATGTCGAGCTCGATCGGGAGAAAAAGTCTTTGGATGAGGCCGCTCAGCCAATGCTCGCTTTGGCGGTTGCTCTGGCGCGCGACCCCCTGTTACGAGGCACGCAGTCCTTCTTTCTAGGTCAGGCCG
>JAKLDV010000114.1 GCA_022703335.1 Elusimicrobiota bacterium | reverse complement strand
GTTCGTCCTGGGAGAGCAGGAGTTCCTCTTTCCGCGTGCCGGAACGGTTGATTTCGATGGCCGGGAAGATGCGCCGGTCGGCCAGTTTGCGGTCGAGGTAGACCTCCATGTTGCCGGTGCCTTTGAACTCTTCGAAGATCACGTCGTCCATGCGGCTGCCGGTCTCCACCAGGGCGGTAGCCATGATGGTGAGGCTGCCTCCCTCCTCGATGTTGCGGGCCGCGCCGAAAAAGCGTTTCGGCCGCTGCAGGGCGTTGGAATCCAGTCCGCCGGAGAGAACCCGGCCGCTGGAGGGCGTCACCGTGTTGTAGGCGCGCGCCAGACGGGTGATGGAGTCCAGCAGGATCACCACGTCCGTGCCGTGTTCCACCTGCCGTTTGGCCTTCTCGATCACCATCTCGGCCACCTGCACGTGCCGGTCGGCCGGCTCGTCGAACGTGGAGGAGATCACTTCCCCCTTCACGCTCCGCTGCATGTCCGTGACCTCTTCGGGGCGTTCGTCGATGAGGAGGACGATCAGATAGACTTCCGGATGGTTGGCGGAGATGGCGTTGGCGATTTTCTGAAGGATGATGGTTTTGCCGGTGCGCGGGGCGGCCACGATCAGTCCGCGTTGCCCCTTTCCGATGGGCGCCACCAGGTCGAGGACCCGCATGTTGATCTCGTCCTTCTTCGTCTCCAGCACGAGGCGTTTCTGCGGATACAGCGGGGTCAGGTTGTCGAAAAGCGACCGCGTCATGACCTTCTCCACGCTGGTGCCGTTGATGGAATGCACTTGGAGCAGGGCGAAAAAACGCTCCTGGTCCTTGGGCGGTCGCACCTGGCCGGAGACCGTGTCTCCTTTGCGCAGGCCGAACTTCTTGATCTGGGAGGGAGAAATGTAAATGTCGTCCGGACCCGGCAGATAGTTGTAATCCGGGCTGCGGAGGAACCCGAACCCGTCCTGGAGGACCTCCAGCACGCCCTGGTCGATGATGACGCCGGAGTTGCGGCCCTGGGCCTCCAAAATCTTGGCGATCAGCTCCTGTTTCCTGAGGCCGGAAACGGACGCCAGCTTCATCTCCGTGGCCAGTTTGACAAGGTCCGCCATGGTGGATTTACTCAACGTGGCGGCGTTCATTTCCGGCCCGTTGTGGGGTTGTGCGGTGGGTTGTTGTACCTGTTGCTCCATTGTGAATTCCTCCAGCGTTGGGGTGGTGATGGCTATTAGGTAAGGATTTTTTTAAAGCGCTACCGACTCAAAAGGGAAAATGCGACAGGGAACGAACTTCCAGGATGCAGGGATTTTTCAGATTCACCGAGCGCGCCGCGGGGAGCAGAGGTAAAGTCCCGACAGACAATGTATTTGAGAAAAAACCGGTTTCGGGGATCCGCTGAAGAAGCGTCGCTGGTGGGCGATTTCACCCTTATTATACTAAAGGCGATTCGGGTGTCAAGATTTTTTGTGGCGTCCCGGGCCCCGGGAGCGGCTTTACGGTTTTTTGAAATACCGGGCGGAGTAATCCACCGTTTTCAGGTCGACCCGGATATCCCGCGCTTTGAAAAATTCATCCACGGCTTTCTGACAGCCCTCCCAGTGGCCGTAGTCGTCGATGACGACGTACCCCCCGGACACCACCCTGTCGTAGAGGTTCTCGAGACACACCCGGGTCGATTCATACCAATCGCCGTCGAGGCGGAGGAGGGCGATGTTTCCCACCTCTTCGCGGGCGGCCGGGAGCGTGTCCTGGAACCATCCTTTTCGGATGCGCACACCCGCCTCGTCCAGCTTGAGCCGCTTGAAAAAAACCTCCCGGACGTCGTCGATGGAAGCCACGAGCTGTCCCACGGGGAGCATCCTTCCAGACGTCCGGTTTCCGGAATATTCCTCCGCTTTCGCCCCGTCCGCGGGGATGGGTTCGGGCAGTCCCTCGAACGAATCGAAGAGCCACTGGGGCCGCCGGGAACCGGCCTTCTGCCGCACGTAGGCCATCACGGCCGAACAGCCGCCTTTCCACACCCCGCACTCCACAAAAGCCCCGGCCAGTCCGCGGCGTTCCACGTCCCACGCCAGCTCATACACGTTACGGAGACTCTCGTTGCTGACCATCGTATACGGCCGGACCGTATGGAAAAGCCGTATCAGTTCCCAGCGCGGGCCGGTGGCCGACAGGATCTGCCGGGAGACATGCAGCTTCAGGTGGATTTTCCGGAGGGCGCTGCTCTTCTTCGCGATATTTTTGACGGTTTGGATAAGACCCATGGAATATCTCCTTTACGGTTTCGTGCCGCTCGGACGGCCTGGATACACTTCGTGGAGAATGACCCGGACGATGTTTTCGGCCAGCAGACGGTTCCCTCGGACAGTGCAATGACCGAAATCTCCGCCGAACTTGTCTGTAAAGTATATGTCATAACCGTCTCTCCGGACGGCCTCTCTAAAACTGAGCTCATTGTCCACATAAAAAACATTCTGTTTTTTCCCGATGATTTCTTCCAGCGGTCGCAGCGGTCTCATCGGATATTGAACGCACACAAGACGAGCTCCTCGACTCAGGACGATGTCGCGTATCTTGGTATAGTTTCGAATCGTGACGGCGCGATAGGGAGACAGAGCCGTCTCCCTCTTGGGTTTTTCCGGCCGCGCATATTGTTTCATTTTGAGGAACTCAGAGTTCAGCAAAAGACTCGTGGGGTTCAGATCCCGCGCTTTTCTGAGACCAGCGTATGCTTCTTTGCGGGCGTTTCGGTTGTAGAGGAATCGGACGAGCGCCACTTGGGAGAATTCATCGGTCGGGTTGATTTCTACGGCTTTTTTGTAGTGGACAAGAGCGTTGCCGTAATCTTTCTCTTTGTCATACAGCGAGCCGAGGCATCGGTGGATATAGGCCGGATCTCCCTGAGTCTTTAACTCCAGGATATTCTTGAAACACGCGATTGCTTTTCGGTATTTACGCTGTCTTTCATAAAGATGGCCAAGAAAACGATGGGGCAATTCGTTTTTTGGATCGATCTTCAGAGCATTCCTGAAACAAGCTTCCGCCTCGGCCCAGGCCCCCTCCTGCTGGAACAGTTCCCCCGAATTTAAATAGTCGGTCATCGATGTTTGTGTCGTCCTCGGGGCCTTCTCGGTGATCGGGGACATGGGGACAAACTCATCGTGCGTCCTTTTGGGAACCACGACATTTCGCCGGCTCGCCCCCCCCGCTCTTTCTCCTGTGGCGATTCGATACAATTTGGAAATTCGGAGATTCCGAAACCGGTGGAACCATCTATCGATTCTTCCCGCGCCGTCCTTCAACGGGACGGACCAACCGACGTCATTGATACCGATCATAGTAAGGACCAAATCGGGCCTGTACGTGTCCAAAAGATTTTCCAAAAACATGAGGATGATCCCCGAATTCGTGCCGCTGATTCCTTTATCGATAACGACAAATTTCAGAGGCGTTCCACTGTTATCCAGCAGAGCTTGCAGATGTTCCGGATAGGCCCCCTGGGTCGTCGATTCCCCTAGACACAAGACGCGTACGTCTCCTCCCCGTGAAAGGGCGTCCGCGTTGAATCGTTCGGGTTTCATTTGATACACGAAACCCCCGAGGCGAAGCCCCATTTCGACCAGAACGACCGCCGCCAGTCCGCCCGACAGCGCAAGAATGGATTTCGACCACCGGGAGGGGCGCTGATCCGTTCGGGGGCGTCCGCTGAGATCCGGCATGGTCGGGGGCGTTACGACGGTTGAACGTCGTTGATTTCGGGGGCCTGGCGCCGAGCGTCGGGCGAATAAAGCCGGGCATCGTTACGTCCGCCCGACTTGGCCCCGTAAAGCGCGGTATCGGCCAGCCGGATGAGCTCCTCGGCCTGGCGGGAATGTTCCGGATACACCGCGATGCCGATGCTCACCCCCACCTGCAGCGCCTGTTCGTGCGGCAGAGGGATCTGCACGTCCCGCACTCTCAGGCGAAGGCGTTGGGCGAACTGCAGGGCCTGTTCCGCCTTGGTGTTCGGCAACAGGATGATGAACTCGTCCCCGCCGTAACGGCACACCACGTCGATCTGGCGGGAGGCGGCCCGGAGCTGTTTGGCCAGTTCCTGGAGCACGCGGTCCCCGATGGGGTGGCCGTAGGTGTCGTTGATGTTCTTGAATCGGTCCACGTCCAGCATGCAGATCGCGAACGAACCGTCGGCGCGCGCCGACCGCTGGCATTCCTGCTCCAGTCGTTCCTTGAAGTAGCGCGGCAGATAGAGCCGCGTCAGTTCGTCGGTGATGGAGAGTTCCTCCACCCCTTCGTAGAGTTCGGCGTTCTTCACGGCCAGTCCCAGTTGTCCGGCGAGCGTCTCCAGGAGCCGTAGCTCGTCCTGGGAGATCTCCTGCTGGCTGAGGAGGTTGTCCACCATGAACACGCCCATGACCTCGTTGCGGGCGCGCAGGGGGATGTAGCGGACGGGTTGGCGGAAAGCGGTCAGCATGGGATTGCGCGGATTGCCGACGAGGGCGTCCACCAGGGGATTCCCGTCGGCTTTCAGCGGGTATTTCTCGTCGGTGATGTCCACCAGGCCTTCCGAGAGGGTGTAGCCGAGTTCGCCCTGCAGGGACTTCCGTTTCCGGTCCACCAGGAATATCTTCACCCGGTCCATGCCGAGGTTTTTGACGATCTTGCGGGCCACGTCTTCCAGGAGTTTTTTAAGGCGGAGCGATTGGTGGATGAGGACGCTCACCTCGCTGAAGGTGCGGAGCTGGTTGTCCCGGAGGCGGTCGTGCACGGCGTAGTTGACGCGCCACATCGCGGTGGAAAGGGCGTCGGCGAACCGGACCAGGAAATCCCTCTCCGTCCGGGTGAACGGTTTCCGGGCCCGCCCGCGGTCCACCCGCAGGGCGCCGAGGAAGGTCCCGAACGCCGCCAGAGGCAAAAAGGCCGCGTTGTCCGGCGGGCCGAGGACCAGGAAATCCGTTTCACGGCGGATGAGCCGCCACATGGGGGACTTCGGCGGCAGGGGCATCTCCTCTTCTCCGTCCAGCATCTCCCCCCCGCTGATGATCTTGGCCGTGCGGAAGAGTTGGGCTTCCGGGTCGAAAAGGAACACCGCGCCCATGTCGAACGACGAATGGCGGCGGAGACTGAAAAAGGCCCGTTCGAACACCCCGTGCAGCTCCGGCAGGACGCTCCGCCAATGCGTGACGGGGAAGTCGCAGAAGTCGCTGGTGTCGAAGTCGAATTCCGCACGGGACCGGCGGCCGGTTTTGGAGGGAAGGTCAGCCATAGAGGGACAGGATGTAATTGGTTTCCAGGGCGGCGTCGGCCATCCGGTTCTGCAGCTTGGCCGGCGTGCACCCCTTATCGACGATCATTTTGACCACGTCCATGGCGCAACGGCTGAAGACCCGTTCCACCGTGCCCAGCGTGGGGATCTGCGGCAGGATGCGCGCGTAGGTGAGGGATTCAAGGAAAACCCGCCCGATGTCCGGGTATTCCCCGAAGAGTTCCGGGATCTCCGACGCGCGGCAGGGGAGCGTGCCCACGGCCCGGGCGTGGTTCAACTGGGCTTCCGGAGTGCTGAGAAAACGCACCAGGGACCAGCTCTCTTCCGGATGGCGGCTCATGGCGGAAACAGCCAAATGGCTCCCTCCCAGGAATGTGAAGCGGCCGGCCGGGCCGAGCGGAAAAGGCACGGCGCCGAAATTCTCCGCCACCTCGGGTTGGTACAGGGGATGGCCTTTTTTGAAGGCGCTGTTCAACGGCCAGGCGCCGGAGAATTGGAACGCCGCGTGGCCGCTGAAAAAATTGCCGGAAGAGAACCGGTCCCGGCCGAACAACGGGATGCTCCCGTCCTCCATCAGCGAGAAGAAGCAGCGCAGCCCCTCGAGGGAGTCCTCGCGATGGAACGAGGCGTGTTTTTCGTCGGCGGTGAGGAAACTTCCCCCGGCGCCCCAGATCCAGGGGGCCAGGTCGTGGATGAGCACCTCCCCCTTCTGCAGGGAGAGGGCCAACGTATAGAGGTTTTTTCGACGGTATTTTTTGGAAAGGAGCCGGCAGCTGCGCCGAAACGAGTCCCAGGTCTCCAACGCTTCCGGCCCCAAGCCGGCGGCGCGCAGAACGTCCCGGCGGTAATAAAGCACGCGCAGGTCGATGAACCAGGGGAGGGCGTAGAGTTTGCGGGTGTGCGGCAGATAGCAGGACTCAAAGACCGTGGGGATGAAATTGTCCCGGTCGATCTCCCCCAACCGCGGGGTCAGCTCGCGCAGGGCGCCGAGGAAGGCCAGGGTGCATGTCCAGGTGCTGCCGATCTGGAAGACGTCCGGACAGAGCGGACCACGACCGTCCTTAATGACGTTCATCAAGCGGTCCCACGCCACCGACCAGGGGAACACCTCCGGCGTCACGCGGATGTTCGGGTGGGTTTTATGAAAGCGATCCAACAGATGCCGCAGGATGTGGCGGGTTTCGAACCCCGCGTTGGGCATCACCCAAAACTGGAGTTCGACGGGTTTTCGGGAAGCGCTCATGTTTTTTTGGGACCGGCCGGGGGCGCCGGATTCAGGGCGGGCCGGAAGAGGGGTCGCCGTCTACAAGCTGAGCTTGTTGGCCAATTTGGGACCTTCGCGGTCCTGCTGGGCCAGCATCTTGGCGGTGACGGACGCGAGCAGTTCGGGATCGAGCGGTTTGGGGAGGAAAGCGTCGGCGCCCACGTGTTTGGCGGTCGTGTCCCCCTGGGCTTTTTCTTTTTCCTTGGCGCTGAAGAGGATGACCTTGATGCGTTTCAGCAAATCGTTTTCTTTGATGTGCCGGCACACGGCCAACCCGTCGATCTCCGGCATCATGATGTCCAAAAGGACCAGGTCCGGCTGGAACTGGATGACGCGTTCGATGGCTTCGCGGCCGTTGGTGGCGGTGATGACGTCGTGGTTCTGCCGTTCCAGAAGGAGCTTGAGAAGTTCCAGGGAGTCCGGTTCGTCGTCGGCGATAAGGACGATGCGTTTGTCTCCGCTCATGCGATGACCTCGTTTTCTGAATTAACCGACTTTCGTCCAGTTGTCAGGGTCGTAGGGCGCCAAATCTTGCGGGGTAAAGAAGAACGCCGTTTCCCGGGCCGCGCTGGCCGGGGAATCGGAGGCGTGCACCAGGTTGCGGCGGTTGTCCGTGCCCCACGCCCGTCGGAGCGTGCCGGAGGCGGCCTCCGGGGAATTGGTGGCGCCGATGATCTGCCGCACGCGGCTCACCACGTTTTCCCCCGCCCAGGCCGTGACCACCAGCGGGCCGGAGGTCACGAAGCGCAGGAAGGGCGGGAAGAACGGTTTACCTTTGTGTTCGGCGTAGAACTCCTCCATCAGCGCCTGCGTCGGACGCACCATCCGCAGGGCCATCAGCTGAAAACCTTCCTCTTCCAGGCGGCCGAGGATCTTTCCGACGAGCTTTTTCCCCACGCCG
>JAKLDV010000113.1 GCA_022703335.1 Elusimicrobiota bacterium | reverse complement strand
CTCGCCCTTCTTCCAGAGTTTGTTGCGTGACCGGCTGAAAAAGGTCGCCCGCCGCGTCTCCAGCGTGTAGAGCAGCGACTCCTCGTTCATGTAGGCCACCATCAGGATGGTCCCGTCCCGGTGGTCTTGGACCACCGCCGGGATGAGCCCTTTATCGTCGTATTTTACATCTTTGATCCAGTCCGGTTTTTGCATGGTTTCGATCTCCTTGAAATTAATTCAACGGCTACATGCGGACGGGGACTCTCCGCCGGGCCAGGAAACGCTTCAATCCGGCGATGGAGAGTTCCTTGAAATGGAACAGGGAGGCGGCCAGGGCGGCGTCCGCGCCCGCCTGAAACGCTTCCAAAAAATGTCGTTTCTCGCCCGCCCCGCCGGAGGCGATGACGGGTACGGGGACCGCGGCGCAGATGCGCCGGAGGAGTTGCAGGTCGTACCCGGCCTTGGTCCCGTCGGCGTCCATGCTGGTGAGCAATATCTCGCCGGCGCCGAGACGGACGACTTTTTTCGCCCAAGCCACGGCGTCGAGCCCGGTGGCGGTCCGGCCGCCGTGGGTGTAAACTTCCCATCGGGTCGGACCGGTCTGTTTGGCGTCGATGGCCACCACGGTGCACTGGGCGCCGAACCGTCGGGCGGCGGCCCGCACAAAGTCGGGATTCCGCACCGCGGCGGTGTTTAAAGAGACTTTGTCCGCACCGGCGCTCAACAGGGTGCGGATGTCCTCCAACGTGCGAAGACCGCCGCCCACCGTCAGCGGGATGAAGACCTGTTCCGCGGTGCGCCGCACCACGTCCAAGAGGATGGGCCTTTTGCCGGAGGACGCGGTGATGTCGAGGAACACGACCTCGTCCGCGCCTTCCCGGTTGTAGCGTTTGGCCACCTCCACCGGGTCTCCCGCGTCGCGCAGGTTGACGAACCGGGTGCCTTTCACCACGCGCCCGGCGTCCACGTCCAAACAGGGGATGATGCGCCGCATCAGCATAAGATGGTGAAATAGTGCAATGGCGAAGTGGTGCTATGACGCAACAAAAAAGGCAGACAATGGGCCTGAAACATGACCGTATTCATTGGCCCGCGACGGCGAGGGCGTCCGCAAAAGCCAACCGGCCGTCATACAAGGCCTTGCCGACGATGCAGCCACGGAGCCCCTCGGGTTCCAGTAACTTGAGCGCCTTGATATCGTCCAACCCGGAGACCCCTCCGGAGGCATAAACGCCCATTTTGGTTTTTTTTAAAATCAATCGCGTGGTTTCTATATTTGGCCCCGAAAGAGTACCATCCTTCGAAATGTCGGTATAGATAACTTCACGGATGCCAAGTTTTTCGACATGTAAAATTGTCCCGATTATCGGAAAACCAAGGTTTTCCGTCCAACCTTCTGATTTTACTTCTCCGCTAGGAGAAGCGTCCACGCCCGCCACGATGGAGCCCTTGAACTCGTCCACCGCTTTCTTTACCCAGTCGGGCGATTTCAGGAGCGCGGTGCCGAGGACGACCCGGTCGATGCCGACCGAAAGCACCCGTCGTACCGTTTCGATATCGCGCAGGCCGCCGCCCACCTGGATCTCGCAATCCACCGCCTGGCGGATGCGAAAGATCAAATCGAGGTTGGTCCCCGTCCCGAGCGCGGCGTCCAGATCCACCACGTGGACCCGGCGGGCGCCTTGAGAGGCCCACCGACGGGCCGTTTCGACCGGGTCGGCGGAATACACCGTTTCCCGGCGGGGATCGCCGTGGACCAGGCGCACGCAGCGCCCCGCCTTGATGTCCACCGCCGGGACGACGAGCATATCAGCTCCCCCACCGGCCGCGTTCGATGCCGGCCATCAGCCGTTTCAAGAACTTCAATCCGTTCGATCCGCTTTTTTCCGGGTGAAACTGCGTGGCGCGGATGTTGCCGGCCGCCACCGCCGCGCAGAACGGCCGGCCGTAGGACGTTTTTCCCCACACGATGGAGCGGTCCTTCGGCTGCGGGAAAAACGAGTGTACGAAATAAAAACAATCCGGCCGGGCCGGGCCGGGCCGGGCCCCGGACCAGGCCACCCGGTTCCAGCCCATGTGCGGGACCTTGAGGGCGCGATCGACGGAAAAACGGCGCACTCTCCCCGGCAGGATGCCCAGGCCCCTCACGCGGGGCGACTCGTCGCTTTTCTCAAAGAGCAGCTGCAGGCCCAGACAGATTCCGAAGTACGGTTTTCCGCCGGCCACCCAGCGGCGGATGAAACCGTCCAGCTTCTTCCGGCGCAGGACCGACATGGCGGCGTCGAAGGCGCCCACGCCGGGCACCACCAAAAGGTCGGATCCCGCCAGGACGCGGCGCGACGAAGACACGCGCACCTTCGCCCCGACGGCTTCGAACGATTTGGCCACGGAACGGAGATTCCCCATCCCATAGTCCAGCACGCCCACGATTGGTTCTTTTCTTTTTCGAATCATTCGAGTCTCGTTGGTTTTTCCCTCCCGGACCTTCGGCCGGGAGAACGAAAATCCGAAGGGCCGGGGATATTACAGGGACCCCTTGGTGGAGGGGATACGTCGCCAGCGCCGCGGGTCGAGGGACACCGCCTGGGCCAGGGCGCGGCCGAACCCCTTGAAGAGGGATTCGGCGATGTGGTGGTTGTTCCGGCCCTGCAGCAGCCGGATGTGCAGGTTCATGCGGGCGTTGAAAGCCAGCGCCTGAAAAAAATCCTCCAGGAGTTCGAAGGAGAACGGCGCCTTGCTCTGGGGCGGGAACTTGGCCCGGAACGAGAGGAACGGCCGGCCGGACAGGTCCAGCGCCACGTAGGAGAGGGTCTCGTCCATGGGCGTCAGGGCGCGGCCGGCGCCGCCGGATTTTTCGGGACGCAGGACTTGCCCGTATCGCGTGATGCCCCGTTTCTGGCCCAAGGCGTCGGCGATGGTCTCGCCCAACACAATGCCGATGTCCTCCACCAGGTGGTGGTCGTCGATGAGGGTGTCTCCCTTCGCCTTCACGAAGAGGTCGAAGTTGCCGTGTTTGGCGAAGAGCTCCAGCATGTGGTCGAGGAACGGGATGGAGGTGTCCACGTCCATCCGGCCCTTTCCGTCCAGGTTCAGTTTCAGACGGACGGCGGTTTCCGAGGTCTTGCGGATTTTTTCGGCGATGCGTTTTTTCATAAAAGGTCCTCTTCCTTCAGCGAGAGCGGTTCAGGCGCGCCTTCAGGGAGGCGGCGTGATAAACGAGTCCCTCCGCCTCCGCCAGCCGGGCGATGGTCCGCGCTTTTTTCCGCATCAGCGGTTCCGACAGGCGGATGATGCTGGAACGTTTCAAAAACGTCTGCACGGACAGGCCGGACATGAACCGCGCCGCGCGGCCGGTGGGTAACACGTGCGACGGTCCGGCCCAGTAATCCCCCGCCGCCACCGGCGACCAGGGGCCGAGGAAAATCGCCCCGGCGTTGCGGACGCCGTTCAGAAGGCGCTCCGGTTTTTTCACCAGAAGGGAGAGGTGTTCCGGCGCCAACGCGTTGGCTTTCGCCACGGCGTCGGCCCAGTTTTTCGTCTTCACAAAAGAACACTGGGGCCGAAATCGTTTCTCCACCAGACCTTTGACCGCCGCGATCGTCCGGGCGTCGGGGGACAGAAGGACCGCCCGGGCCAGCGGGTCGTGCTCGGTCTGGGCCATCAGGTCGGCCGCGGCGAACCGCGGGGACGTCGTCCGATCCGCCAACACCGCCACCTCGCTGGGGCCGGCGATGAGGTCGATCCCCACCTCGCCGAAGACCTGGCGCTTGGCCTCGGTGACCCAGGCCCCGCCGGGCCCGACGATCAGGTCCACTTTCGGGATGGTCCGGGTGCCGTAGGCCAGGGCGCCGACCGCGCCGATGCCGCCGATACGATAAATTTCGGTGACCCCGGCCAGCGCGGCCGCCGCCAAGACCTCGTCCGTGACGTGCCGTGGCGGGGTCACCATCACGATGCGCCGGACGCCCGCCACCTTGGCGGGGAGGGCCGCCATCAAGACGCTGGAAGGATACGCGAACCGTCCCCCGGGCACGTAGACCCCGACGGAATCCACCGGAACGATCCGTTGGCCCACGGTGAGTCCATCGGCCGTTTGCGCCCACGTCGTTCCCAGGCGGCGTCGTTCCCAACGATGAAACCGCTCCACCTGGCGGGCGGCGTCCCGCAGGGAGGTCTGTCTTTCGCGGGGCAGGCGGCGCAGGGCCTCTCGCCCCTGCGACAAAGGAATCCTCCACTGGGACGGTTTCAATTTCACCCCGTCCCAACGTTTCAAAAGGGCGGCCACCGCGAGGTCCCCCTTTCGCCGTATATCCCCTAAAATAGTGCGGACTTTTTGTTCCAAGGTAAGTGTGAATTGTATCAAAATTAGGTTGATTTTTCGATGATAACGGTGGGAAGTCGTTCGCCGGCCAGAGGGGGTGTTTCGGGCCCCAAAAGCTACAAACGGATCATGGTCTCATCCAGGCGTCCGGCGGACAAAAACAAAAGCATATAGTCCCGAAGATGGCGGGTGATCAGGAAATTCTGCCGGACGGTTTCACGGCCGTTTTCCCCCAGTTTTTTGGCATAGGCCGGTTCATGCAAGAGCTGTTTGAGCCAGTAGGCCGCCCCTTCCACGGAATGCACCAGGATCCCGGAATATTTGTGGGCGATCTGGAGCGGAATGCCGCCCACCGCTCCCGCGATGACGGGTTTGCCTTTCCAGAGCGCCTCCGACACCGTCAGCCCGAACCCCTCCCGGAGAGATTTCTGAAAAATGACGGTGGAGGCTCGCTGGATCGCGTTGATTTCGCGATGGCTCGTCGGCGGCAGACAAAGCACGAGGATATCCGGGTCGGCGTGGGCTTTTTCCCGCACCTCCTCCAGCACGCGGGCGCCCTCCGGATCATCGTCGGCCGAGCCGCCCACCAGGATCAACCGGGCCTCCACGTAGGGTTTGACCTTCTGGAAGGCCTGGATGACGCCGAGAGGATCTTTGAGACGGTCGAAACGGGAAACCTGGGTCACCAAAGGCTTGTCGGTCGGAATTTGGAGGCGCTGTAGGATGGTTTCGATCTCTTCCGGCGGGAGTTCCCGGTTCTTGTCGCTGAGGGGGTCGATGGACGGGGCGATCAAGACTTGGGGGATGGACAAGGTCTGCGCGAAAGCGGGCGCGGAGAAGACGCAGGCGTCGTACATTTCGACGTAGGGTTTCAGGAAGTCCCACACCTGCGGATCCCGGCGGGACAAATCGATGTGGCACCGCCACAACCACGAATTCCTCAGCATCTTCCGTTTTCGGACCAGAGCGGCGGGTTGAGGGTCGTGGATGAAGACGACGTCGGCGTCCAGGTTGAGCCGCGAAAGGTTCTCCTCTGTCGTTTCCTCGTAGACCTCGTAATCCCGCGCGGTGACGGTCTGCGGGTCGCCGTGCAGGGCGTTGTGGAATTTCTTCGTCACCGCATAGAAATCCTCGCCGCCCTGGATGACCTCCCATTGGGCGTTCAGTCCCATGTCACGGCACAGCGGGATCATCCGGTTCAGGATTTCGGCCACCCCGCCGCCGACCGCCGTGGAGTTGACGTTCAGAATGCTCCGCCCTTCCAGATGTTTCGCCAGGAGGAACATTTCGTCGATCACGTCCGAGCCGACGATCGGCCGGTAGGCGTCGATGTTATGCATGGCGCAGAACCTCCAGGCGTTTCTCCACCAGGCCGATGATCCGGGCGCGGAGTCCTTCGAGCGTTTGGGTGTAGGGATCCAGAGACGACACTTTTTTGGCGAGGGCGGCTTCCCCGAGTTCGGAGTCGAACCACAGGGAGAAATCATTGAGGCCCAACGGGGGCCGGAGCCGGGCCTCGAAGATGTGCAGATACAGGCTGGAGACGCTGACCCGGCGGAGCCCGTCGGCGAATTCGGCCAGATCATACGCTTGATAACGGGTGGGGACGGAGAACCTCACCGTCCCCATGAAGTGGAACTCCTTGCCCTCCGGGAGCTGACGGAGATCGCCTTTGCGGGAGAGATGCGCCTCGATGGTCTCGACGACGGCCCGCCTCAGTTCGTCCCCCAACTCGTCGTCCTGGAGCACCGACGAGACCCAGTAGGCGAAATCGTTGGAGGGTTCCGGCACGAGGTATTGATGCTGCTGCAGATAGCGGTGCGTGTGCTGGTAGATCACCGATTCCGGGGCGGTCTTGATGTGTTCCGCCAGTTCCCGCAGGTTGCGCACCTTGATGCCGGTCAGGAGAGGCAGGCTCAGCCGGGTGTAGAAATGGAAAGGTTTTTCCGCCCGCGGGATCACGGTTCCCTCCTCGCGGACAGGTCCCGGCGGACGGCGTTCAGAAAACGCAGGACGTCCGTCTGGCGGCGCAGATAGAATTCGGCGGCCGAACCTTTGCCGCGCCCCACGCGGATGGCGAGGCCGCGTTCCCGGAGGGAAGCGAACATGTCCTCGTCCGTGCGGTCGTCGCCGATGACGATGGGGAAGGGGTTTCCCAAACGCCGGACCAGATGGAGGCCGGCTTTCCCTTTGTCCCAGAGGAGTTTGGGGCGGAGTTCCCAGACTTTACGGCCGGAGGTCCAGAGCAACGGGAGACCGGCCGTGCGTGATTTCGCCCGTCGGAGGATTCCGAAGAAGGCCTTCCGGTGCGGCGCGGGGACGGCCCGGTAGTGGAGGCTCAGGGTCAGCCCTTTGTCCTCCAGATGGGATCCGGGAACCGAGCGTAGGGCCCGTTTCACTCGCCGGGCCAGCCGCTGAAGGAGGGGCCGGGCCGCGGCGGCGGCGGAATGCCGGAACGAAAGCGCCGGGCCGGTTATTTCGAGTCCGTGATTGCTCCCGTAATGCACCCGCCGGAGTCCGATTTCGGATTTCAGATAAGAGAGGGGACGGCCGCTCATGATGGCCACGCGGACGCGGGGCATGTCCCGGAGTTCGCGAAGCGAGGTCCTGAGCCGCCGGGGAAGCTTTGCCTTGTTCGGGTTCTTGACCAGCGGCGAAAGGGTTCCGTCAAAATCCAACAGGAGGAGGATTTTTTTCCGGTGAATGAAACGTTCCCGGACTTCCGGCCAGTGTTTCCAGAGGTTCTTCATCCCTCACGTCCCCGCCCCGCCCGCCGGGCCGATCCGGACCCGGGTCAACTCCTCGATGAGTGTCCCGGCCCAGCGATAGATGTTGTGTTCCTTGACGGTTTCCCGCATCTTTTTCATGCGATTGGTCTTTTCCTCCGCCGGCATTTCAAGGGCTTCCCGGAGGGCGTCCGCCGTTTTTTCGATGTCGTAGGGGTTCACGACGAGGGCGTCCCTCAGTTCCCGGGCGGCGCCCGTGAACTGGCTCAAGATCAAGACGCCGCCGTTGTCGTCCCGCGCCGACACGAATTCCTTGGCCACCAGGTTCATCCCATCATGGAGGGAAGTGACGAGGCAGACGTCCGCCCCCTTGAAGAAAGGCGCGATCTCCCGATGGCTGTGGTGCTTTTCAATGAACACGATGGGTTTATAATCCCGGCCCTTGAATTTCTCGTTGATGCGTTCCGCCATCGCCTCCACGTCCGTTAAGAAGTTCTGGTAGCGCGGGATGTGCGTGCGGCTGGGCGCCCCGAGTTGCACGAAGACGAACTTCCC
>JAKLDV010000112.1 GCA_022703335.1 Elusimicrobiota bacterium | reverse complement strand
CGTCGAGCTATGCGCGGACATCATCAAGGAGGAGGACCGCAAGAGCCGGCGGGCGTCCGGCCCCACCATCATGACCCCCCACGAGATCAAGGGTGTCCTGGACGACTACGTGGTGGGGCAGGAGAAGGCCAAGCGGGTCCTTTCCGTCGCGGTCTATAACCACTATCGCCGCGTCGAGACCACCGCGAAGGGGCTGTCGGCTGAGGTGGAGCTGCAGAAATCCAACATCCTGCTGATCGGGCCGACCGGCGTGGGCAAAACCCTGCTGGCGCAGACCCTGGCCCGTCTTCTGCACGTGCCGTTCGCCATCGCCGACGCCACCACCCTCACCGAGGCGGGCTACGTCGGCGAGGACGTGGAGAACATCATCCTGCGCCTTCTGCAGAGCGCCGGCTACGACGTGAAACGCGCCGAACGCGGCATCGTCTACATCGACGAGATCGACAAGATATCGCGTAAATCCGATTCGCCGTCCATCACCCGCGACGTCTCCGGCGAGGGGGTGCAGCAGGCCCTCCTCAAGATCCTCGAGGGCACCGTCGCCAGCGTGCCTCCCCAGGGCGGCCGCAAGCATCCCCAGCAGGAGTACATCCAGGTGAACACCACCAACATCCTTTTCATCTGCGGCGGCGCTTTCGAGGGGCTCGAACGGGTCATCGAGAAGCGGCTGGGGAAGAACGTCGTCGGGTTCGGCGTGGAGGCCGCGTCGAGGAAGCGCCACGATCTGGCGCAGGTTTTAAAGCACGCCCAGCCCGAGGATTTGATCCAATACGGATTGATCCCGGAAATGGTCGGCCGTCTTCCGGTGATGGCCACCCTCGAACCGTTGGGCGAACATTCCCTGGTGGACATCCTCACCAAGCCCAAGAACGCCATCGTGAAACAGTTCAAAAAGATGTTCTCCCTGGAAGGGGTGGACCTGACGTTCACCGACGACGCCTTGGCGGCCGTGGCGCACCTGGCCATGAGCCGCGGTTCGGGGGCCCGCGGGCTGCGCGCCATCCTGGAGGATTTGCTGCTGGACCAGATGTACGACCTGCCCGAACAGCGCAACCTGCGGCGGGTGATCGTCGACGCGGACGTGGTGGCGAAGAAGAAGCCGCCGATCCAAATCGTCGAGGAAGGGATCCAGAAGTCGGCCTAGGGCCGGCTCCGGACGCCATGACCGAAGTGAAGCCTCCGCCGAAACGAGACATTCCGTCCCAGATGCCGCTCCTGGCGGTGAGGGACGTCGTCGTGTTCCCCACCATGGTCCTGCCGCTGGCCGTGGGCCGCGAGAAATCCATGCGGGCCCTGGAGACGGCGATGGCCGCCCACCGGCTCATCTTTCTGGCCACGCAGAGGAACTCGCAGACCGAGGACCCCCGGCGGGAGGACCTGTACGAGGTCGGCGTGGTGGGGGAGATACTGCAATTGCTGAAGATGCCGGACGGCACCGTCAAGATCCTGCTGGAAGGGCTGTCCCGCGCGCGTCTGCTGGATTATCGGCAGATGGAGGACCGCTACGTCCAGGTGGACATCCAGCTCCTCCAGGAAAAACCGGAGAAGAACCAGGAACTCGAGGCGCTGATGCGGCATGTCCGAGCCCTCTTTGAACAATACACCAAGCTCCATCGCCGCGGTCCGACGGACACTTCGTCGTCGGTGGCGGACATCGCCGAGCCGGGGCGTTTGGCCGACACCATCGCGGGACAGCTCCTGGTGAAGCTCGCCGACCGGCAGGAACTCATCGAGATATTCGACGTCAAACGGCGGTTGGAACGGTTGGCGGGAATGCTTGAGAACGAGATCGAAATATTGAACCTTGAGAAGCGCATCCAGAATCGCGTGCGCACGCAGATCGAGAAGTCGCAGAAGGAGTTCTATCTCAACGAACAGATGAAGGCCATCCAGAAGGAACTCCGCAAGAAGGACGATTTCGCCAAAGAGACGGACGAGCTTCGCAAGCAGATCAAGTCGGCGGGGATGTTGAAAGAGGCAGAGGAGGCCGCCCTGAAGGAGCTGGGGCGGCTGGAAAAGATGATGCCGCTCAGTCCCGAGGCGACGGTGTCCCGCACCTACGTGGAATGGCTGACCCAGCTGCCTTGGTCCGTGCGCACCAAGGACAAGCTCCACATCGGCTCGGCGGAGAAGATTTTGAACGAGGACCACTACGGCTTGGACAAGGCCAAGGAACGGGTGCTCGAATACCTGGCGGTGCTGGCGCTGGTGAAGAAGATCAAGGGCCCCATCCTTTGTTTCGTGGGGCCGCCGGGCGTGGGCAAGACCTCGCTGGCCCGTTCCATCGCCCGCGCCCTGGGCCGGAATTTCGTGCAGATGTCCCTCGGCGGCGTGCGGGACGAGGCCGAGATCCGCGGCCATCGCCGCACCTACATCGGGTCCCTGCCCGGCCGCATCCTCCAATCCATGCGCAAGGCCAAGTCCAAGAACCCGGTTTTCCTGATGGACGAGGTCGACAAAATGGGGTCCGATTGGCGCGGCGATCCGGCGGCCGCGCTCCTCGAAGTGCTGGACCCGGAACAGAACCATTCCTTCGTGGATCATTACCTGGACGTGGCCTTCGATTTGTCAGAGGTGATGTTCATCACCACGGCCAATTCGCTGTATTCCATTCCGCCCAGCCTTCAGGACCGGCTCGAGGTCATCCGCTTCCCCGGCTACACCACCGAGGAAAAAGTGGCCATCGCCATGAAGTTCCTCGTCCCCAAACAGATGCGGGACCACGGCCTGAAGCCCGACCAGTTCCGCGTGGAGGAATCCGCTGTCAAGGCCATCATCCGGGATTACACCCAGGAGGCGGGTGTGCGGAACCTGGAACGGGAGATCGCCCATCTCTGCCGCAAGGCGGCCCGGCGGATGGTGGGGGACAAGAAGAAGTCCGTGCGCGTGGGGGCCGCGGACCTGCGCGCTTTCTTGGGCGTGCCGAAATTTTTGAAGGAGAGGACGTCCCCCAACGCCATCGGCGTGGCCACGGGACTCGCCTGGACGGACCACGGCGGCGAGACGCTGGCCGTGGAGGTGACGGTGATGCCGGGCAAGGGGAAACTCATCCTCACCGGCCAGTTGGGCGAGGTGATGAAGGAGTCGGCCCAGGCGGCGCTGTCTTACGTGCGCTCGCTGTCGCGCCGGCTGCACATCAAGAAGAACGCCGCCCTCAAGGACCACGACATGCACATCCACATCCCCGAAGGGGCCACGCCCAAGGACGGCCCTTCCGCCGGCATCGCCCTGGCCACCGCGGTGGCCTCCGCGTTGACGGGGCGCGCGGTGCGGAAAGACCTGGCGATGACCGGCGAGATCACGCTGCGCGGCCGCGTGCTGCCCATCGGCGGATTCAAGGAGAAGGTGCTGGCCGCCTACCGGGAAGGGCTGCAGACCGTTTTGTATCCCCAGGGAAACCTCAAGGAGTTGGAGGAGATTCCACGGGACATCCAAAAAAAGTTGAAGCTGGTGCCCGTGAGCACAATGGATGACGTGCTCGCCCACGCGTTGGAGAGACATCGCGGCAAAATCAGTTAGCCGGCAGAACCGCTCCCTTCCGCACAACACCAATTCACGAAAAATTAAAGGAGATCCACACGCCATGAAAAAATATTATCTGATCACCCCCGGTCCCACCCCCGTCCCTCCGACGGTGGCGGCACAAAGCGCCCTTCCGGTCCTGCACCACCGCACGCACGAGTTCGGCAAACTGTTCGAACAGGTGATGGAGGGGTTGAGAACCGTTTTTCAGACAAAGCGGGACGTCATGCTGATTACGGGCTCCGGCACCGGGGCCATGGAATCCGCCGTGGCCAACCTGTTGTCTCCGGGAGACAAGGCCATCGTGGCCAGCTGCGGCGCCTTCGGGAACCGCTGGGAGAAAATCTGCGTCGCTTTCGGCGCCAAGGTCGTGATGCTCAAGGAGGAATGGGGCCAGGCCGTGGATCCGGGAAAAGTGCGTCAGGCGCTGAAAGAGAATCCGGACGCCAAAGCCGTGTTCTTCACCCACACCGAGACGTCCGCCGGAACCGTCAACGACGTGAAGGCCATCGCCGCCGTGGTGGCGGAGACGGCCGCGGTGAGCGTGGTGGATGCCATCTCCGGTTTGGCCGGGCAGGAACTGCGCATGGACGATTGGAAGCTGGACGTGGTGGTGTCCGGTTCCCAGAAGGGGCTCATGACCGCCCCCGGCCTGGCGTTCGCCGCCGTTTCGGAAAAAGGGTGGAAATTGGTCGAGTCGAGCAAGAACGCGCGTTTCTACAACGATTACCGGCTCATCAAGAAATCCATCCCCAACAAAGAGACGCCCTGGACCCCGGCGGTGTCGCTGGTGGCCTCCCTTCACGAAGCCATCCGCGCCCTGATGGAAGAGGGGATGGAAAACGTTTGGAAACGGCACCTGCGGTTGGCCAAGGCCTGCCGCGCCGGCATGCAGGCGCTGAACCTGAAACTCCTTTCCGCGGCCCCCTGTTCCGTTCTGACGTCGGCCCATCTTCCGGAAAGCGTGTCGGGGGAGAAACTGGTGGACTGGCTGCGCGACGAGCACGGGGTGTCCATCGCCGGCGGGCAGGAGCACCTGAAAGGGAAGATCGTCCGCTTGGCGCACATGGGCTACATGGATCATTTCGATCTCACCATCGGGTTGACGGCGTTGGAATGGGGACTCGTCAAGTTCGGCCATAAGGTGGACGCCGGCAAGGCGGTGAAGACGGCCCAGGAAACCTTCCTGGCTGGCTGAGCGGGGTCCGCAAGGAGACATGAACATGCCGATCAAAATATTGGTGTCCGATCCGGTGTCCAAGGAAGGGCTGGAGCCGCTCCTGAAGAACCCGATGTTCTCCGTCGAAATAAAGACGGGGATGACGCCGCAGGAACTGCTGGCCCATGTGGCGGAGGCTCAGGCGCTTCTGGTGCGTTCCGAAACGAAGGTGACCGCGGAGGTGTTCGCCGCGGCCAAACAGTTGCGTTTCGTGGGCCGGGCGGGCACGGGCGTGGACAACATCGACCTGAAGGCGGCCACGGCCGCCGGGGTCGTGGTGGCCAACGTGCCGGGCGGCAATACCATTTCGGCGGCGGAACACGCGCTGGCGCTGATGTTCTCCCTGGCGCGCAACGTGCCGGCGGCCGACGCCTCCATCCGCGCCGGAAAATGGGAACGTTCCAAATTCGTCGGCACGGAGTTGACGGGGAAAACCCTCGGCGTGCTGGGGCTGGGGCGGATCGGCAAGGAGGTCGCCACCCGCGCGGTGGGCTTGAACATGCGCGTGCTCGCTTACGACCCCGTCGGGGACGACAATTGGTGCCGGCTCGCCCGCGTGACGCCGGTTTCCTTCGACGATTTGCTCAAGCAGAGCGACTTCGTCACCGTCCATGTGCCTTTGAACCCCAACACCAAGGGGTTGCTCAACCGCGACTCGCTCGCCAAGGCGAAGCCCGGCCTGCGTCTGATCAACTGCGCCCGCGGCGGCATCGTGGACGAGGCCGCGCTCCTGGAGGCGATCGAAAAGGGGCAGGTGGCGGGGGCCGCCCTCGATGTCTTCGAGAAGGAACCGCCCAAGGACAACCCGCTCCTTCAGCGTCCCGAGGTCATCGTCACCCCGCACCTGGGCGCTTCCACGGAAGAGGCCCAGGTCAAGGTCGCCTATGAACTTTCCCTGGCGCTCATCGACTTCTTCGAAAAGGGCTACGCCAAACACGCCGTCAATCTGCCGTCGGTGGACGTGGCGGGTCAGACACAGTTGCTGTCCTACGTGCCCCTGGCCTACCGCCTCGGACTCTTCCTCGGCCAGATGGTGGAGGGGGAAATAAAATCCGTCTCGCTCGCCTATTCCGGCGAACTGGGCCGGTGCCAATCGGCCCTTTTCACGGTGACCGCCCTGGCCGGCATCCTCCGTTCGTCGGACGCGAAGGCGTCCCCGGTCAACGCGGCCGCCAAGGCCGCCGAAAAAGGGATCCAGGTGAAGGAGGAGGCGAAGACGGAAGCCAAGGACTATGCCTCGCTGCTGGAAATCGAAGTGGCCACGGCGCAGGGGGCCCAGCGTCTCGCCGGAACGGTCTACGGCCGCGGTGATTTCCGCCTCGTCCGCATCAACGACCTGCCCATCGACATCCAACCCGAGGGCCATCTCCTGGTCATGAGCAACGACGACAAGCCCGGCGTGGTGGGCCACACCGGCACCGTCCTGGCGGAGGGAGGCATCAACATCGCCGGTCTGGAAGTCGGCCGCAACAAGCCCGGGGGCGTCGCCGTTTCCGTCTGGAGCGTGGACGGCGCCGTTTCTGCGTCCGTCCTGGCCAAGGTGAAAAAACATCCCGCGGTTCTGTCCGTTCGGATGGTGGAGTTGTAAGGGGAAAATCGTCCGGCCGCGCGCCGGTTTTGCCGAGTTCGCCCATGAATCCGAGTTCCGCGCTTCGTCTGGAGAATCTCACCAAAGTTTACCGGCGGTCCCATCTGGGGCGCGTCAAACTTTCCCGCGGGGTGGAGAATATCTCCGTGGATATCCGCCCGGAGGAGGTCTTCGGCCTTTTGGGGCTGAACGGTTCCGGGAAGACCACCACCATCAAGCTGATCCTCGGTCTCCTTTTCCCTACGACGGGGAAGGTCGAGGTCCTCGGCCACCCGGCCGGCGGCATGGAAGCGAAGAGAAGCATCGGGTACCTGCCGGAAGTCCCCTACTTCTACAAATACCTCTCGGCGCGCGAAGTCCTTTTTTTCTACGGCCGTCTTTCGGGCGTGGACGCCGCCTCTCTCCCCCGCCGGGTGGAAGAGGTCTTGTCCACGGTGCGCATGGCCGCCCATGCCGACCGGCCCATGCGGGAATATTCCAAGGGGATGTTGCAGCGGATCGGGCTGGCCCAGGCCATGCTGCACGACCCGCGCCTCCTTGTGTTCGACGAGCCCGTCACCGGTCTCGATCCGCTCGGCCTGCGGGAGATGCGGGAACTCCTCCTCTCCCTCAACAAGGCCGGCAAGACCGTGTTCTTTTCCTCGCACAGCATCTCCGAGGTGGAAAAAGTCTGTCATCGCGTGGGCATTCTGGTGAACGGCCGCCTGGCCCGCGTGGTGGAACAGGGCGAGTGGGCCGGCAAGGAAGGGCATCTCGAGGAGATCTTCGTCGAGACGGTGTCGTCGGGCGGCGCCGCGGAGGTTTTCTGATGCGTTCGGTCCTGACGATCATCTCTTACACTTTCCTCCAGCAGTTCCGAAACCGGCTCTATCTGGTGGTGGTCTTTTTCGGCTGCGTCCTCCTGGCGGTTTCTCTTTTGTTCGGCGCGGTGGCGGCCGACCAGGAGGTCCGCGTCATCCTCGACCTGGGCCTGGCCATGACGGAATTCTTCGGTTTGCTGACGGCGATCTTCGGCGCGGTCACGCTCGTCCTGGAGGAGATGGAATCGCGCACCATCTACCTGATCCTGACCCGCCCCCTGCCGCGCGGTTATTACATCCTCGGCCGGTTTCTCGGTCTGCTCTCGGCCGTGGCCGCCAGCATGCTCCTCATGGGGGTTCTCCATCTTCTCCTTCTCGGGCTCAAGGGTTGGGAGTGGGACTTCCGCTACTTCGTTTGCTATCCTCCGATGTTTTTCAAGGTGATGGTGATCTCGTCCTTGGCGCTGTTCTTCTCCCTGTTCTCCAGCTCGGCCGTCTCGTCGGTGGTGTTCACGTTCTTCTTCTGGGTGCTCGGTCACTTCGGTCCGGAATTGAAGTTTTTGGCCCAGAAGAATCAGAACCTCCCCATGACCGTCGGCACGAAAATTTTCCTCTTCATCACCCCCGACCTGCAAATGCTCAACTACCGTGATTTCTTCCATGTCCCCGGCCTTTCCGCGGCCCACGTGCTGCCGGGCC
>JAKLDV010000111.1 GCA_022703335.1 Elusimicrobiota bacterium | reverse complement strand
TCTCCGAAAAAACGGCTCGGTCAAGGCGGCCTTAAGGGGGGGGTGAAGAAACCGTCAGCGCCCACGGCGGGGAGGCGTTGATGAGCCGAAGTTAAAAAGGGTGTCGGAATTGACAGTTGACGCTTGTCGCGTTATTGCAGGATGCGTTGCTGAACCTGGCAACTGTCAAGACAGGCATCTGTCCTTGCAGTTTCTGCTTAAGGTTTTGTGGAATTGGTTCCACCGTATCTAAAGCCCATCCCGATCCAATGGATGTCTCCGAGTTCCCCCACCGGCGCCCAGGTATAATCGACATTGATATATTTTATGGCGACACCAAACCCAAGTCTCAACATCGCTAGGCCTCCTGTTTCGACATTTTCGCTTGAGATGCCACCTCTTAATGAGATAATAGATTTTTCTATCTGAAATTTTGTTTCGATACCTGTTTTTGCCACGAGGGAGTTCTCTCGTGTGCTTTCAAGTTGTGCCACGGCCATAAATATTTTCGGCCTGGCATAGGCGCTTGCGACGTATACTTTTAGCGGTAATGGTTCTTCGGCCGCGTCGTATTTAATTTTCTGTCCAAAGTTTTGCAACCCGATTCCAAACCGCATATTTTTTATGGATTCGATTAAAATTCCCGCGTCACCGGCCAGGCCGGAGGCGTTGGCCGCTCCGAGGCTCGATTGCAGCCATTTAAAGTTTACACCGACCGGGACCCTTTTAATTCTTTTGGCCAGGCCAATTGCAATCATCTGGTCGCTTGGCGTAATGGTGGAGCCAGTCCGACTTTCCATGACGTCGTAAACGTCGATGGCAGGTTGGGTTAATCCCGAGAGTTGCAGGGCTATCGCCCCATTATTTTTCAACCCAGTAGCCGCCCCCAGAGACGAATACGCCATATCATCTAACATAACCACGTGCGTAAAATTGACGTCCAACGCATCGGCATGGACTAGACCAGCGGGGTTCCAGAATTGAGAAGCCGCTCCCGTGGCGGCCGCACCGAAAGCTTCGCCCATAGCTGCTCCACGCGTATCGGTCGGAAGTTTTAAAAATTGCGCAGAGGCCGAGCCGTTTCCGGCGAACCCACTGCTTTTCAAGGACAAAAAAAGTCCTGTGAAAATTACCAGCGCGCCTGTCATCTTTATTTGACTCATCGAATAATCACCAAGCGCCCGTTCTTGCCTTTTCCTGCTCCGCCCTCGACATGAAACAGATATGTCCCGGATGTTACAGCTTCGCCATTTTCATTTTTCCCGTCCCATATCGCCATCGGAGGGGAGCCAAAAGCGCTTATTTCTTTGACACGGCCACCCAGCGGTGTATAAATCCGCACGGTGGAGAATTCAGGTAATCTCGAAAATGTTATTTCGGTGTGTCCCTGGGATTTTCTAAATGGATTAGGAGATGCGATGACATTCTCAGTGCTTGTTGGTATGGCCAACAGCAAGAGCTGAAATATTGAGAGGTGATCCGTTTCCCAGGTGATTTTGCGGGATGTTCTGTTTATGGCTGTTGGCAATATATGCCAATACGATGTGTTCGGATCATAATAAGCGAATTTCGTCGGAGCGAGCATCACCGAATCATAGGTAGGGCTATAGGATTGGACGATGTGGATCGATTTTTGGGGTTGTTCGCCATTGTCGGTGGTTAGCTCTAGGCCGATGCCAGTTTTTGACCAGTCCGTATACGGCAATTTGCCGAGGGGCACGGATTGTGGAAATTTCATCTCAATCGTTTTTGCAGTCTGGAATGTGCCGGCCGGGAGCGTGTAATTGATAGTCCCATCGGCTGTGGGAATCGAGCCTGCAGTTTCTCCAATAGCAGCGATATTGATCGTCGCTTTGCTCATAATATCGACTGTTTTTTGAGTAGTTGTTACATGGCCAAGGGAATCCGTCATTTTTACATCAAGGAGGTATTGCCCATCGGCTAAATTGCCGGTTAATACGGAAAATTTTTTCTCCACTTCTGTGGATCCAGTATCAAAAATCGGGGACTGATAGGTTCCCGAGCCAAGCCTCCAGCGCAGATCGGCTATTTTTCGAATAGTCACATCATTCCCGGAGAGGTTTTGCGTGTTCCGATTTTCTACCAGAGGCTGCATTGTTGCTGTTACTGTCGCGTTGACGTTGGTGACGCCCAGCCCCCCTTCTGCACCCCCAACATTGATCGCCGCAGTATCGATAATGTCCGGGATTGTGTCTCCGTCAGAGTCTACCCATCCAATTTGTCCTTTCGTGTAAGAGCAAATGGTATTCCCCGCAAGAGCACTGGAGTTTCCCCTCATGATGCAGGTTGTTTCGTTTATCACACCCCCGACCTCATTATTGCCGTTTGGATAATTCAGATAGCCGCTCTTGTCGTTTGCCGATTTTCCGGCCGCCGAATACTCGTCCCACGCCCAGAATATGTGCCCTGTTTCGTGGGCCATAACGACATCCATGGCGTCAATGCCCCAGCCGTCGTTGTCGTATGTCATAACCATATAGCTTCCGCCGGGATATGAAAATGCGAACATCCCGTCATCGAATTGCCCATCGACGTCATTGACGCTATCGACAACAAATATTGTGAATGCCCAATCGGAGGCATATCTGTCCCGTAGTCCCCGGTTGTATGTCCGTACGTTGTTTCGATCATTGCTATAGGGGTCGTCCGTTATCCCCAGGGACATCATAATCTCGTTTATCCAACACCAGCAGAATTCCCCATCATGAAAAATCGGTTCCCAGGCAACTTGATAGGCCGGATCAGTTCGCCCATAATGGTATTCATACTGATAGGACAAGTGCGCGTCGGGGTATTTCCCCGCGTACCAATTAAGCCCAGCCTTGATTTTGTTGATGACCGTTTGTTCCCGTGCACTGTCCCAGTCTTCGTAGTCCAATATCGACTCCGGGCCGCTCTCGACAAAAATAATGCTGACAGCTACGGACCCCATCATGAATTCGCTTGTTTGCGAAAGGTCCACATTGTAGGGGGCTTGGAAAATTCCCGTTTGGCCGTCTGAGAATTGTGGCTCAAGAATCATGTCGTTTATTAGCGGGTTCGGCGAGCCCGGCGGATGTTCTCTTTTTCTGTTGAATTTCGCATTCCATGCCCGTGCGGCTGCTATCGCAATTTTGTCTTGAAGCTTCTGTGTGAAGTCTGACGGTATTTCATGGGATGTGTTCAATATGGTTTCAGCGGGGTAGGGGAAGCTGTTCAGTGTTTTGTTATCAATATACAGACAGACGGCAGTGGGTGGAAGTTTCTTGGCGATGATTGCCCCCAGTTTGCGCAAGCGGAGGAGGACAGCATCGTATTCGTTTTGTGTATGTGTGTTAAAAAGAACGAAAACCTCGGTGTGCCCGGAAGGGATTTCGGCGGGGAAAATATTTATTGTTGAGAGGAGGAGCGTGGCAAAAAGCAGGAGGGGTCGGTAAAATCGCAATATTTTTTGGGGATGCACGCGATGAGATACGCGGCTAATCAGAAAATTGTCAGTTCCTGTCCTAAATAGAGAGTGCGGCATATATGACAATCTTATCAAATTAGTCATGCAATGCGATAAAGGGTTAAGGAAAAACAGGACCAGGGGGGGTGACGGAACAGATTCCAAGAAACGCTCAGGTCTGTTCGACAAAACGGCCCCATGCCTGACGGCAAAGGTCAATTGGGCGGTGGCGGTCGATGTGGGCTTCTCGACGCGTCAAAAAGCGACTTGCTCGAAGAAGAATGGGGAGGCGATTCTTTTGCGGGGAGGACGACAATTTCGGGGGTGCGCAGTGAATTGGGCAACGACGCTTTTCCACAAACAGGGCCCGTGTCTAGCGACACGGACGTATCACTTTGGGGCCTGACGCGCTCCAGCGGAGCGACGACCCGTCAGGCCTTGACAAAATAGTTATACGAATGTATAATTATACAGGAGTATAAAAACAGCAGGAGGCGCCTATGTCCAGACCGTCCGGAGACGCCGACCGCCGCCTCGTCCGCGCCGGCCGCGAACTCCTTCCCCGAACCGGCCTTTCCGGCTTGAACGTCCGCCGTTTGGCCGACCGCGCCGGGGTGAACCTGGGGATGTTCCACTATCATTTCAAGACCAAACGCGTGTTCGTGCGGCAGGTGCTTCAAGAGATCTACGAGGAGTTCTTCCGGGGGTTTTCCCTGGAGACCTCCGCGGAGGGGCCGGCCATCGAGCGGCTCCGCCGCGCCCTGCAGATCCTCGGCCGGTTCTCCCGCGACAACCGCGCCCTCGTCCTCTGCCTGTTGGCCGACGGCGTAAGGGGAGAGGCCGAGGCCCTGCGGTTCGCCAAACACAACCTGCACCGGCACGTGAGCATCCTGGTGAAGCTCATCGTCCGGGCCCAGGTGGCCGGCGATCTGCCGAAAGTGCCGCCCCCGGCGCTGCTGGGGTTCCTGATGGGCGGGGTGGCGGTGCCCAACCTGGTGGCGGGTCTGTTGGAACGGCAGACCGGCGGGGGGCTGAAAGAGTTGCCCCTGCGGCTTATCACGTCAGGGTTGTTGTCCGATGAGTCGGTGGACCGGCGGGTGGAGTGGGCCCTGGCGGCGTTCGCCAAACGGAGGCGGCCGTGAGGCGGTTCGTCGGCGCGGCGCTGTGCGGCGTCCTCGCTTGGGGGTTCCCGGCCGGCCCGGCGGGCGCCCAGGACTCGCTGCGGCTCGGTTTGCGGGAGACCGAGGAACGGGCGCTGAAGAATTCCGAGTCGTTGCGGGCGGCGGAACGGGAACTGGCCGCGGCCCGCGCCCGGGAACGCGGCCAGCGCGCGCCGCTTTTCCCCCAGGTTTCTCTCGACGGTTCCTTCCGGTACGTCAGCGAGGTGGCTGCGTTCCGGCCGGCGGCCGGCGGGCCGGAGGTGAAACTGGGGGACAACGAGAACTATTCCGTGGGCCCGACGTTATCGTGGTTGATGTGGGATTCGGGCGGTTCGCGGAACCGCCGGCGCAGCGCGTCGGCGCGTCGGCGCGCCAAGGAAAACGAGGCCGAGGCGGCGCGGCGCAATGTGTTGTTGGAGGCCCGGCTGGACTATTTTCAAGTGCAGTTGGCCCTGGAACAGGTGCGGCTTTTGGCCGACTCGCTGGCGCTGGCCGAGGCGCAATATAAGGATATATCGCTGAAACAGAAGGCGGGGGCGGTGAGCCGGCTGGACGCGTTGTCGGCCCATCAGGAGGTGTTGTCGCGTCAACGGCAGTTGCGGCAGGCCCAGACGGAGTTGTCGGTGGCGTTGCGGACGCTCCTGGCCCGCACCCGGCCCGAAACGCCGGTGGACCCGTCGGTGACGGGCCCCGTGGACGGGTTGGGCCGGTGGCCGTCGCTGGCGGAAACGCCCACGCTGTTGTTGGGATTGGAGGATTTGTCGGTCACCCGCGGCCGGCTGGAGCCGGCGGTGGCGGCGGCGCCGGACACGGAGCATCCCCAACGGATGGCGCTGTTGCAAACGGCGGAGTCAGCGCGCCGGGCGGCCCGGGCGTTGGCGGGCGGCGGCGGGCCGGTGCTTCAGTTCTCCGCCCGGACCAGCCTCGATTATCCCAACGGTCCGAAGCTGGAGACCATTCACCAGAACACCGTCGGACTGAGCGCCCGGCTTCCGCTGTTTGAGGCGGGGAAATCGAAACGCGAGGCCGAGGAACAGAACGAGCAGGCCGCGGCCCTGGAGGCCCGGCGCGACGAGGCCGCTGTGGAACTGGACCGCGCCTGGCGGCAGGCGCACGACCAGATCAAGGGATTGACCGCCCAGCTGGAGATCGCGCGGCGCTCCGTGGACGAAACGGAGGAGCTGGCCCGGCTCACCTACGATTCCTACACGGCGGGCCGGTCCAGTTTCATCGAGGTGCAGTCGGCCAACCTGCGGGCCCTGGAGGCGAAGGTGGTGGCGGCCCGGACCGAGGTGCAGATTTTGATGCAGCTTGCGATCGTGGACGGATTGTCCAGGAAGGGATGAGGCCATGAAAAAGAAAATTTTGATCGGACTGCTGGCCGTGGCGGCGGGGATCGCGGCGTGGCGGCTTTCGAGCCCGCGCGAATTTTTCTACGCGGGCACGGTGGAGGCCACGGAGGTGGACGTGTCGGCGCGGGTGGCGTCGCCGGTGGCGGCCTACGAGGTGTTCGAGGGGGCCGAGGTGTCGGAGGGGCAGACCCTGGTGCGTCTTTCCGGCGAGGACATCCGGCTGGCCAAGGAACAGACCGAGCGCGACTTCCAGCGGGCGAAGAAGTTGTACGAGGGCGGGAGCGTGTCTCAGGAGGTTTTCGACCGGCTGCGGTTCCTGCGGGACGACGCGGCCCTGCGGGCCGGCTGGTGCGAGGTCCGTTCGCCGCTGGCCGGGACGGTGTTGCGCGTCTACCACGAGGCGGGGGAGCAGGCGATGCCGGGGACCAAACTGCTCACCCTGGCGGACCTGCGCGAGGTGTGGGCGTACGTGTACGTGCCCCAGCCGCTGTTGGCGCGGATCTCCCTCGGCCAGGAGGTGGAGGGACTGCTGCCGGAAACGGGCCGCGCGCTGAAAGGGACCATCCGGTTCATCCGCTCGGAGGCGGAGTTCACGCCCAAGAACGTGCAGACGCGCGAGGAGCGCACCCGGCTGGTGTACGGCGTGAAGGTGGTGTTCCCCAACCCGGAGCGGGTCCTGAAGCCCGGGATGACGGTGGAAGTGCGGCTGCCGCGGGGGAAATGAGCCGTCGGAGAAACCATGTTCCTCGGCGTCGAGGTCCGCGACCTTCATAAGAAGCTGGGCGCCCAGCGGGCGCTGGCGGGGTTTTCGTCGGATTTTTCCGCCGGCGCGCTGCACGGCGTGATCGGCCCGGACGGCGCGGGCAAGACCACGCTGCTCCGCCTGCTGGCCGGGCTGCTGCGTCCCGACGCCGGCGAGATCGTGTTCACCGACGGCGGCCGGCCCGCGCCGTTCGCGTCGGTAAGGCCCACGCTGGCCTATATGCCGCAACAACAGAGCCTCTATCCCGACCTCACCTGCTCGGAACACCTCGATTTTTTCCGCGACCTCTATCGCCTGCCGAAAGACGTGTACCGCGAACGGAGAGGGAAACTCCTGCATCTGACGCGGCTGGAACCGTTCCAGTCGCGCCGGGCGGGGCAGCTCTCCGGCGGGATGTACAAAAAACTCGGACTGATGTGCGCGCTGCTCCAGTCGCCCTCGGCGGTGCTGCTGGACGAGCCGACCAACGGCGTGGACCCGGTGAGCCGGCGGGAGTTCTGGGAACTGTTGTACGGGCTGGTGGAACGGAAGACCCTGGTGGTGGTGAGCACCGCGTACATGGACGAAGCCGAGCGCTGCGGCGTGGTGCATCTGATGGACGCCGGCCGGCGGATCTCTTCCGGCGAGCCGCGCGCCCTGCTGGAAAAAGAGGGCGCCTCGGGGTTCGATGAGATCTTTCGCCGGCGGGCGGCGGAGGCGCGGCGATGAACGGGCCGGGCGTGGCGGTGGAGGTTTCCGGCCTGACGGTGAGGTTCGGCGATTTCACCGCGGTGGACGACGTTTCTTTCCGCGTGGCGCGGGGAGAGATCTTCGGGTTCCTGGGCGCCAACGGGGCCGGCAAGACCACCACCATCCGGACGCTTTGCGGCCTGCTGGCGCCGAGCGCCGGCCGGGTGCGCGTGGCCGGGCTGGGGTTTGAGGACGGCGGCCGGGCCATCAAGGCCCGCGTGGGATACATGTCGCAGCGCTTCACGCTGTACAACGATTTGACCGTGCGGGAGAACCTGGCTTTTGCCGCGGGGCTCCGGAAGATGGAGGAGGGGGTTCTGGCGCGCCGCACGCGGGAACTCTTCGCGTTCGTCGGCTTCGACCGGCCGATGACGGAACTGGCGCGGGACCTGCCGGGCGGCGTGAAACAGAAGCTGGCGTTGGCGGTGACCCTGCTGCACGAGCCGGTGGCCGGCTCCTATCACGCGCGCAATCGCGGCCTGCGCGAGGCGCGCGGCGACTACATCGCCTTCACCGACGCGGATTGCATCCCGGCGCCGGACTGGCTGGAGAAGGCGATCGGCCACG
>JAKLDV010000110.1 GCA_022703335.1 Elusimicrobiota bacterium | reverse complement strand
TGATCCACCGCTTGTGCGGGCCCCCGTCAATTCCTTTGAGTTTCAACCTTGCGGCCGTACTCCCCAGGCGGCTCACTTAATGCGTTAGCGACGGCGCGGAAGGGGTCGATACCTCCCACACCTAGTGAGCATCGTTTACAGCTGGGACTACCAGGGTATCTAATCCTGTTTGCTCCCCCAGCTTTCGTGGATGAGCGTCAATAGTGGTCCAGTGACCTGCTTTCGCCATCGGTGTTCCTCCTGATATCTACGCATTTCACCGCTACACCAGGAATTCCAGTCACCTCTCCCACATTCAAGTCCGGCAGTATCCATTGGCCTCTCCCGGTTGAGCCAGGAGCTTTCACAACAGACTTACCGAACCACCTGCCCACGCTTTACGCCTAGTAATTCCGAGTAACGCTCGCCACCTTCGTCTTACCGCGGCTGCTGGCACGAAGTTAGCCGTGGCTTATTCGCAGAGTACCATCAAAACGGGCTCTTCACCCGTCCATTTTTCCCCTGCAAAAGGAGTTTACAATCCGAAGACCTTCGTCCTCCACGCGGCATCGCTGCGTCAGGGTTTCCCCCATTGCGCAAAATTCCCCACTGCTGCCTCCCGTAGGAGTATGGCCCGTGTCTCAGTGCCATTGTGGCCGGTCGTCCTTTCAGACCGGCTACCCGTCGTCGCCTTGGTGGGCCGTTACCCCGCCAACTAGCTGATAGGCCGTGAACTCCTCTTCAAGCGTCCCTTGCGGAACTTTAGCCTCGTCCCCATGCGGGGACGTGGTCTTACGCGGTATTAGCGCCGGTTTCCCGGCGTTATCCCCCTCTCAAAGGAAGATTGTTCACGTATTGCTCACCCGTCTGCCACTAACTTCGGCGATGAACTGCCGAAGCCCGTTCGACTTGCATGTGTTAGGCATGCCGCCAGCGTTCACTCTGAGCCAGGATCAAACTCTCCGTTAAATTCGCACGCCGGCCACGACCCTTGCGGACCGGGACACGACGCAAAAATTTTGGAGTGTTTTTTAATCGGCTCTGAATTGAGGGTTGTCCATGCGGACAATCCTTGTGTGTTTTCACACCAAACTACTGTCGTTTGTGCAAAAGGCTCCGAGGGCTACGGACGCCCCAAACCACGGGGCGCTCACCCGCTCGCGCCTTTTGACTCATCAGGAATGTCAAAGAACAATCGTAGCGCGAAAAAAACAAACCCAGAAGGGCGAAAAACTCCCCCTTCCCAAGAGACCCCTTCGGTCTCTCTTGGCACCGGCAACATCGGCCGGCTCGCACTACCTATGAGGATTTGCCCCAAACCCCGTATGGTTTAGGGGATCCGAAACAGATTCTAGCAGAGCCCTCTGGAACATGTCAACACTTTTTTTGAATTTTTTTTATTTTTTTATCCGCCGCTTTTGGGCGTCGGTCCATGCCCCGACTTCCGCTTATTCTCCCGACGGAAAAACAGACCGGCGTTGCCGGCCGGCGGATGGCCGCCGCCCTTATTGGATCTTTTTCAATTTAGACAACAGTCCGATCACTTCCGTGGTTTTGCTGCGGAAAGTCGATTGCGGGTCATCCAGGATTTTCAATCCCTCCTCCACCTTGCCCCCGTTGACAAGTTCAACAACCTGGGACGCGGCCCTGTGAAACTCGGCATGGGCGGTCACCAGATTTTTAAATTCGGAAGAGTTCCCATACTTCCCCTCCCCTTCCCCATGGATCCACAATCCCAAAGCACAGCGGTTGTCCTTGCCCACCGCGGCCGGGTCCAATTCCTCCCGTCGATTCGGCCTGCAATACTCCCTCAACCGCATTTTCCAGTTCACGTGCGCCTGCATCGCTTCATCCAGGTTCATCGGTTATTCCTCCCTCGTCGAAAACTCTGCCCCCTCATTAAACTTATTTTATCATTTTCTAGGAAACGCCGCCCGCAAAAAATCCCTTGCCGGTCTTTCCGTTCGGCGTTATAATCTCCCACATCTGTTTTTATCCGTTTATCTTGTGCGACCCGGAGGAGTTTCCCTCGGAAATGAGATTTCTAAAAACAAAACTGAACGGCATCTGCCTCATTGAGCCCCTGGTCCACGAGGATTCCCGTGGATTTTTTTTCGAGTCCTACAGCCAGCGGGATTTCGAGGCCAACGGCATCCAAGAGCACTTCGTTCAAGACAACATCAGCCGGTCCCGCAAAGGCACCTGGCGCGGACTGCATTACCAGCTCCCTCCTCACCAACAGGGAAAACTCGTCCGGGTCATGGAAGGGGAGGTCTTCGACGTGGTGGTGGACATCCGTCGGGGATCTCCGACCTTCGGCCAGTGGTTCGGGACCCCCCTCTCCGCCGAGAACAAACGGGCCCTCTATGTGCCGCCGGGGTTCGCCCATGGGTTCTGTGTGGTGAGCGAGGTCGCCCTTCTTACCTATAAGTGCACCGCGCTGTATTCCCCCCTGGCCGAGCGGGCCATCCGATGGAACGATCCCAAGATCGGGATCAAGCTCCCTCTGGAGCCGGATCCGGCCCTCATCTCCCCCAAAGACAAAAACGCCCCGTCGTTGGACGAGGCGGAAATAAGTCCGTTTTTTTAATCCGGATCAGTTTTTTTCGTCGGTGGACTTGGCGGCGGGCGGTTGCCAAAGGCTGATGTCCTGAAAAAGCAACGCCACTCCCAACTTTTCTCCATTTTTGGCAATCACCGGCACCGTTGAATAGCCGATACGGGCCTCCCGGCCTTGAATGCGAATGGTCGTCTCCTGGCGGGTCTGGGGCTGAGAATTGACAGCGGTCTCTTCAATGGCCTTCAGCAGCGGCAGGGCAAAAATGAGCGTCGTGGCTGCATTTTCGCCGCAGATTGACGATGTGTTTCCTAGTCCAAGGATATCGATGGCACGGCGGTTGATCTTGCTGATTTTCCCCTGGCCGTCCACCACCAGCAGCCCCGCCGCGAGACTCCCCTGAACCGCCTCTGAAAAAGCCAACAAATCGTCCCGTTCCTTGATGACCCGGGCGTTGATCATGGCGATGCCCACCTGGCGGCCCACCATGGAGATCAGTTCCAGATCCGGCAAGACGAACATGCCGTCGCGGCGGTTCAAAAACTCGATGATACCGATGAGTTCGTTGCGGACGATGATGGGAGAAGCGATGATGCAGCGCGTCTTGAACCCGCTGGCGCTGTCCACCGTGCCGAAAAACCGCGGGTCCGTCTCCGGACGGTCCACTTTCACCGGCTGCATGTATTGCGCCACCCATCCCACCACCCCCACGCCGGACTTAAACGTGAGCTTGCGTAGATTCTCCTTGGAAACGCCGTAGGAGGCCAGGGGGTAGAGCGTTCCGTCCTTTTCGGTACGGAAGATGGTTCCCGCCTCGGCGTTGAGCGCCTGCGAGATGCGCGTCAAGACCATCTCCGCCATTTCCTCCTCGTTGTAGAGGAAGTGCATGTCCTGGAGGACGTTGTACAGCAGTTCGAAATGGAAGATGCCGAGTTTCACGTTTTTCCCTTCCCCGTCAGGCGGACTGAACGGAGGTCATGTCGCGCAACTTGCGCACGCGTTGGGAGATATCCGACGGGGTAAGTTTTCTGAGGCGCTCCAGCGAGAAATTTTCCACGTTGTAGCTTGCCATCACGGTGCCGTAGAAAAGCGCCTCATGCATGGTCCTGTCGTCCAGCTTGTTCCCCATCTTGTTGAGATATCCGACCATCCCTCCGGCAAAGGTATCGCCGGCGCCCGTCGGGTCATAGACCTCCTCCAGCGGGTAGGCCGGGGCGGCGTAAAACTTGTCCTTGCAAAAGAGGAAGACGCCGTGCTCCCCCTTCTTGATCACCACGTATTTCGGCCCCCAGGAGCGGATCTCGTTCCCGGCCTTGATGAGGCTGGGTTTGCCGGTCAACTGCCGCGCCTCGCCGTCGTTAAGGATGAGGATGTCGATCTGGCGGCAGAGTTCCACGATGCGCGCCTTTTTGGTGGAAATCCAGAGGTTCATGGTGTCGGCGGCCACCAGTTTGGGGTTGCGCACCTGATGGAGCACGTCGATCTGCAGGTCGGGATCGATGTTGGCCAGGAAAACACAGTCGGCGTCCTTGTAATTGTCCGGCAGTTTGGGACGGAACTGTTCGAAAACGTTAAGGTGCGTCTCCAGGGTCTTGGCTTCGTTGAGGTCGTATTCGTAATAGCCCGACCAGCGGAACGTGGCGCCCGGCACCACCTGAAGACCGGCGAGGTCCACCTTCTTTTTGCGCAGGAGATCCAGATGTTCCTTGGGGAAATCCTCCCCCACCACACCGACCAGTTTCACGTCGGTGAAAAAGCTGGCCGAATAGGAGAAATAGGTGGCCGAACCACCCAGCGCGTTGACGCGCTCGCCGAACGGGGTGCGCACGGAATCCAAAGCCACGGAACCGACAACGACGACGCTCATGGTTTATACCTCTCATTTTCCTGAAAGATTTTCCCGGGAACAGGGGCCGAAACTTCGCCCGTCGAATTGTAGCAAAAAAGAGAAAATCGTCGGAGGGTTTTCCGCCGCGAAGAGGCCGGCGCCGCTCCGGATCTCCGGCAAAAACAGCTATGAAAAAAAAGTGCGTCTTGTTACAATAGAATGCTTTGGGCCGTCTCTCTGACGGCGTTTTTAAAATCCTACGCCCTCCCTCAACTACAAGGAGACACATGGGACTGCTTCGCCCTCTGGCGATCTACTATCAGACGAAGATGAAACTGGCCAAACTGCGGATCCATCTTCTGCCGCGGCGCGGCGATCGCGTGCTGGACGTGGGCAGCGGGGACGGGCCCACCCCGGCGGCGGACGTGCTCTGCGACCGTTTTGTGGGCGACGACGCCGAACGCACCGCTCCCCTGAAACTGGACCGTCCCTTCGTCTCCGGAGACGTGCAGGACCTGCCTTTCGCGGACGGGGCCTTCGATTTCGTGTATTGCAGTCACCTGTTGGAACACACCACGGACCCGGCGCGGGCCATCGCCGAACTCCAACGCGTGGCGAAAGCCGGATACATCGAAGCCCCTTCGGAATACCTGGAGAAAGCCGCCAAAAGCACCGCCGCCCATCTGTGGTTCGTGCGCCAGGAGAACCGCACGCTGGTCTTTTCCCCGAAGCCCGCGGGGACGCTGGACACTCTCGTCAACGTGGTCTTCGATGAACTTCTGATGTACAAGGACGACCTCTACACCGCCTTCCACTGGTCGCGGTTCTACGATTTGTTCAACATCCGGTTCGTCTGGCGCGGAACCATCCCCCACCGGATCGAAGGCAAGGCGCGGCCGGCGGACGCCTTTTTGAAGGGGAAGGAATCCCTGCCGTCGGCGGAACGCATCGCCCGGCTGCGGGAGATGTTCAAGGCGGCCCGGGCCGGGGACTCCGCCGCGCTGTCCCTGGCGAAAGGGTTCCTCAAGAAATTGATACGCCTTTATTACGCCACCGGAAAAAAATTCGACCACCTCGACCTCCTCGCCTGTCCCGTTTGCAAAAAACCCCTGCAACGTTCGACGGAACTCCAGCGGTTCACCTGCGTCTCCTGCCGCACGTGGTACCCCTGGATCGAGGGCGTTCCCTGCCTGATCCGCGCGGCGGCGCAGGACCTCGCGTAGTGAGTCTACGACAGCGCATCACCCGCAACGCCACCTTCAAAGTCCTGGGCGAAGCCGGCGGCCGGCTGGCCGGGATGCTTTTCTACATCCTGTTTGCGCGCTGGCTGGGCGCCCAGGAATTCGGCCGTTATTCCTTCGCGCTCTCCTACGCCGCGCTGTTCGCCATCGTGGTGGACCTGGGAACCAACACCATCATCACGCGGGAACTGGCGAGGGACCGTTCCCTCACCGGAGAGTTCGTGCCGCGGTTGAACGCGTTGAAGACTTTTTCCTCCGTATTGGCCCTGGTCCTCATCGGCGTGAGCCTCCTGTTCTTCTCCTACGACCTCGGCACCAAAAAACTGGTGCTGGCCATGGGGCTGTTCGTGATCGGCACGGGGCTTCTGGAATATTTTTGCGCGGTGCTTTCCGGCCTGGAACGGATGGGACGGGAGGCGTTCCTCAAAACCGCCAACAAACTGCTGGTCCTGGCGGGCGGCGCCGCGGGTTTCTTCCTTTACCGCACGTTGGCGTCCACGGTGGCGGGTCTCCTGCTGGGAATGGGGCTGAGCCTCGTGCTCGGGTACGGATTTTTGTTCCGACAGGGCGCGCCGGCGGCGCTGCGGTGGAACTGGCCCTGGGCGAAAAAATTGTTAGCTCAGAGCCTGCCCCTGCTGGCGTCGTGGGTGTTTTGGAATTTCTACGACAACCAGGACATCGTCCTCTTGTCCTTCCTGGGGCGGCCCATGAACGAGGTGGGGTGGTTTGCGGCGGCGATGAAACTGCTCGACGTGTTCCGCGGAGTCCCGGTGTTGATGGCCGGGGCGTTCTTCCCGGTGCTGGCGAACTTCGCCAGGACCGATCCGGACCACTTCACGCGGCTGGCCCGGTTCTTGATGCGCTGGATCGTGGCGGTGGCCCTGCCGCTGGCGGCCGGCACGGCGATGTTGGCGGGCCCCATCGTGGCGTTCATCTACGGCGCGGACTTTTTGTTCAGCGCGCGCATCCTGACGATCGCCGTGTGGGCCGCGGTGGGCATCTTCATCAACCACGTCTTCATCAACCTGCTGGTGGCTTTGGACATGCAGAACAAAACCATCGTGGGGGCGGCGGTGGCGGCGGGAACGAACCTCCTGCTGATCCTGGTGCTGGTGCCGTGGGGCGGCCTGTTGGGGGCGGCGGCGGCGCTGCCCCTGAGCGAGGCGGTGTATCTGGTCATCAACTCCCATTTCACCCACAAACGCGTGACGGTTTTTGACGGCCCGTTTTGGCGGTATCTCCTCAAACCCGTCGCGGCCACGGCGTTGATGGCCGCTACCCTGTGGTTCCTTCCCTCCTGGAACGTGTTCATCCTGGCCGCGGTGGGCGCGGCGGTCTATGCCGCCGCGCTCCTGGCGCTTCGCGGCGTGCCCACGAAAGTGTCCGCCCTGGCCGACCCGGCCACGATCTGATCCCATGACCGCCGCGACGCTCTCCATCGTCATTCCCAACTACAACGGCCGGGAACTCCTGGAGCGGTGCCTGGCGTCCATCCACAAAAACCCGCCCGCGTGTCCTTTTGACGTCGTCGTGGTGGACAACGCCTCCTCGGACGGCAGCGCCGACGCGGTGCGGCGTCTCTTCCCGCAAGTCAGACTCATCGCCAACCCGGACAACCGGGGGTTCGGACCGGCGGCCAACCAGGGCCTGCGCGGGGCGGCCGCGCCTTACCTTTTTCTTCTCAACAGCGACACGGAGGTGACGCCGGGCGCCCTGGACACGCTGGTGCAGGGGATGGAACAGAACCGCGACGTCGCGGTCATGGCGCCGGAATTCACCGACGGGCGCGGCGCGCTCATCCAGATGTCGTGGGGATGGCATTCCCTGTTCTGGGGCGAGTTGCCGCAGAAATTCTTTTCGCCGAAAGCCCTGCAAAAAAGCGCCTTCCGGCGCTGGCTGGTAAAACGCCTGCAGACGCGGCCGAAACGGACGCCCATCGTCTGCGGCGCGGGGCTCCTGCTGCGACGCCAGGCCCTGGACGAAATCGGACTGCTCGACGAACGGTTCGTCATGTATTTCGAGGAGTCCGACCTGTGCCTGCGCGCCTGGAAAAACGGGTGGGCGGTGCTCTTTTATCCACGGGCGAAGGTGGTCCACCATCTGGGGAAATCCTCCGGCGAAACCCCGGGCAAGCTTTCGCTTGTCTATCGACAAAGCCAGTTATACTACTACGACAAACATGGGACCGCCCTGCAGCGGCGGCTGGTGCGGCTTTATCTGCGGCTGAAATTCTGGCGCATCGTCCTCTACAAGATCTTCCCGCGCCTCTGTTCCGACCCCGACTATTACAGTCAAATGGACGCCGTGCTCAAAGGCACGACGCGGGTCTCCCTATGAACAACCGCTCCCTCATCGCCTTGGATGCCCGCATGGCGGAGCATTCCGGCATCGGCAGTTATATCCGCGGGCTGGTGACCCATTTTTCGCCGGAACAGAAGGACCGGTTGGTCCTTCTGGGCGATCCGCACCAACTGAGCCGTTATGGACGACCGGTCATCTCCGCCCATGAATCCATTTACGGGGTGTGGGAACAATGGGCGATGCCGGGCCGGCTGAGGA
>JAKLDV010000011.1 GCA_022703335.1 Elusimicrobiota bacterium | reverse complement strand
AGCTTTGTCCGTGGAGGAGTATCTTCAGGAACTGCAGATGGAGGTCGTCGTCCGCTCGGTGGGGGAGGAAACGGCGGCGCGGGACGCCCAGTTGACACAGAAGACCAATCAGTTCAACCTGACGACGCGCCGGTACACGGAATCGGATATTCGGTCTTTTTTTGAGTCCCGGGACACGTTCAGCCTCTTCTGTCTGCATCTGCGGGACCGGTTCGGGGATTCCGGGATCGTCGGCGTTGCCATTCTGCGCAAGGAGGGCGACGACGCGGCCACGATGGACACGTTTTTGCTGAGCTGCCGCGTTTTGGGCCGAGGGGTCGAGGGCGCCTTCCTTTTGATTTGCGCAAAATCCTGTGTGCGTCGGGGTTGCCGCCGAATGTATGGGTTGTACGTTCCCTCCGCCAAGAACAGCCAAGTGAAGGATTTTTATATCCAAAAGGGTTTCCGGAACGAAGGAACGGGGGAAGACGGGGCACAGCGATATCTTGCCGATGCGGCGGAGTTGTCTCGCCGGGCCGTTCCCCGATATTTTAGGTCGGTGACTCTGGACGGGGAAGAGGTGAAATAATGGAAGAAAAACTGAGAAAAGTGATGGCCGCGGCGCTGGAGGTGCCGGAGGCCCGCATCGGCCCGGAGGCCACGACGGAAACCATCGAAACGTGGGATTCCGTTCAGCATCTCAAGCTTGTTTTCTCGCTGGAGGACGCGTTCCGGGTGAAATTCACGGGGACGGAAATCATCGAACTTACCGGGTACGGGGCGATCCGGGAACATCTTTTGAAAAAAGGGGCGAAATAGACGATGAGGGGAGCGGAAAATGGCCGTTGAGGTCCTCAGCAGAAAAAATTTTATTGCGGCGCTTCGCCGGGCGGGTATCCGGGAAGGCGACGTCGTCCATGTCCAGTCCGATTTGCGGACCCCCGGGCCGGTGGAGGCTTCTCCGGCGGCGAATCCTCGGGAGGCCATCCTGGAATTTTATTTGGCGGGGTTTCGGGAGGCGCTTGGCCCGAGCGGCACGCTCACCGTACTGACGTCGTTTGAGGATTACGGCCGCTTTGGAACGCCTTTCGTCAGGGAAGAGTCGCCGTCCCGGGCCGGCGCCTTCAGCGAATACATGCGCACCCAGCCGGGAGCGGTCCGGTCCGTTCATCCGATCGTGTCGTTGACGGGGCTCGGAGAGCGCGCCGAGGAGTTGTGCGGCGGGAATCATTACGATGGCTACGGATACGATTCTCCTTGGGGGCGGCTGCACCGGCTCAATGCCAAGTTCGTCTCTCTCGGTATCGGGATGCGGATCGCCTTCTCGTTCCAGCACTACATCGAGAAACAGTTCGGCATCCCCTATCAATACACGAAACTTTATCGCACGCCGGTGTATTCGAACGGTCGGGAAGTGCCCGGGCCGTTCACCATGTCCGTGCGCTATTTGGATTTCGGCATCGCCTATGATTTCAGCCGGTTTGAAAAACGGCTCTTGGAAAAAGGGGCGGCCGTGGAGGTCGCGCTGGGCCGCGCCATGTTGCAACTGACGACCGCTCAACCGGCGCTGGACGTGGGGATGGCCTGCCTGAACGAGGACCGGTATTTCTTCCTCAAGACCCCTCCGACGTTCCGGGACGGGGAGTTTCCGTTGGACGGTTTTACCGGACCGGAAAAATATATGTATGACCGGGGAAAAAACGACGCGCCGCGCGCGGAGGAAAAGCCACATGGTTGATTTAAAAAAACTGGACCGGCTGCTTCAACTCAACATCGGAATTTCCCAGGCGGCCAACCGCGAGATGATGGATATTTTCAACAACGTGACCCCCATCCGGGTCCGACGCTATCCCGCGGGTAGGGAATACAACGGCTGGGTGGTGCCGCACGACTGGGTGGTGAAAAAGGCCCATATCAGGAAGAAAGGGAAGATTCTCTTTGACGGCACGGTCCATCCCATGGCGGTGGCGGGATATTCGTCGTCGTTCCACGGGACGGTGTCCAAAAAGGAATTGGACAAACATCTATTCACAAAGAAAGAGTTCCCGGCCGCCTATCCGTTTCATTCCATCTACAACTACCGCCCCTGGGGGAAACATTGGGGGTTCTGCGTCCCCTACAACGTCTGCAAAAAATGGCCGGCCGGCGACTACGAGATCGACTTGGAGACGGAATTCAAAGAGGGAGAGATGCTGGCGGGCGAATGCCGACACCCCGGGGAGCTGAAGGACACCGTCGTTTTCAATGCGCATACCTGTCATCCGTGCCAGGCCAACGACGACATGGCGGGGGCCCTGGTCGTCCTGGAACTGTTCAAATGGCTGGCCACGCAGAAAACGCGCTACAGCTATCTCGGCGTCCTGGCTCCGGAACACGTCGGCACGGTTTTTTATCTTTCGGATTTTTCGGACAAGGAAGTGGCGGAGTTGAAGCTCGGATGTTTCGTGGAAATGCCCGGCACAAAAACACCACTGGTGCTTCAAAAAAGTTTCGAGGGAAACACCATCATGGACCGCGTGGCGAAATACGTTTTGGGACAGGAGCAGCCGAGGCTCCGGGTGGGAGAGTTCCGGACGGTGGTGGGGAACGATGAGACCGTATGGGAGGCGCCCGGCATCGAGGTCCCCATGGTTTCCATCTCGCGTTGGCCGTACAGGCAGTACCATACCAGCGACGACAACGTGAAGATCATGGATCCGGAAAGACTGGAACAATTTCTGGAATGCCTGAAAAGAATCGTAAGGGTGTTCGAGGACGACCGGACGATAGAAAGACGGTTCCGCGGGCTGGTCTCTTTGGCGAACCCCAAATACAACCTCTACATCGAGCGGCCCGACCCCGTGGTGGACAAGGGGCTTTCCCCGATGGACCTGCGGTTCGGCCGGATGCAGGATCCGCTGCCGCGTTATTTTGACGGGAAGCACACGGTTTTTGAGATTTCCGAAAAATTCGATGTGCCCTTTGAGAAACTTTCGGCCTATCTTCGGGAATTCGAGCGGAAAGGGTTGATCAAACTCCAACCGCCGCCGTCGCTGGACCACTATAAACCGGCCGGAGCTTGAAGCGGTTGCTCGTCCGGCGGGAGAGCCGATGATAAAGTTATTTTTCTTGGATCATCCGGAACAGGTTTCTTGGGTGATCGAAAATAAAGAGGCGGTCGTTTCCCCCGGAACGCTGGTCTTGGCCATGAGTTCCAGGGTGGGCGAACGCTTGAGACAGGCGGGGGTTCCCTACCGCATTCCGGAAGAATTCATCGCGCCCGCCGAACTTACCCGACGAGGCATGGAGAATTTCAAGTGGCTGGAAAGGTTCTGCCATTACAGCGATCGATGGCTGGCCGCCCACCTGGAGCGGATCCGTCTCCACGCCCTCACGCCCACCGCCTGGAATTATTCCGCATTAAAGAACATCTTTGATCCCTTTTTTTTGAGGACGCTCGAGGTCAAGGCGATTTTGGAGTCGCAAAGACCGGAGGAGGTCGTCTATTTCGAGGTCCCGGCGGTGGCGGCCCTGGACGATTATGTGGACAATCGGGAGTCACTCTCCGCGGCCGTTCTCCCCCGGGTGGCCGACCGTCTGAAGATCGCCAAGCTGTCGCCGCTCCCGGCCGTCGAATCGGCGCCGTCGGGAGAGGGCCGGCGCGTCGATTTGAGAGGGTACGCGCGGCGTTTTTTCTGGGCGCGTTGGGCGCGGACGCTGCAGAAATATTATGGGGCGGCGGGGTTCCTCCCGGCGGCGCTGTCCGGGTTCCGGAAGAAAGACTGCGTCCTGGCCCTGAACGTGGATTACGATCTGTTCCCCCTATTTCGCGAAGCCAGCGCCCGCCGAACGTTCCGCGTCTTGTTCTGGGAGCCGGGCAGCGAACACGCTCCCCGGTTCCTGTGCCCTCCCGCTGTTTTTCCGGCTTTTCGGGGGAAACGTCCCGATCGGCGGTTCATGGAGGAGACAAGTGTTGATTGGAAACGCTTGACCGACGATAAGGAGTATCGTTCGTTTTTCGTCATAGACGGCGTAGACATTTTTCCGGCAGTTGAAAAGCAACTGAGGCATTTTTATGAAGATATCTTAAGGCGGTCGGTGTGGAGCTTTTTCGAAGCGGAACGCGCGTTGGACAAGTTCCGGCCGCGTGCCGTCGTTACGGAATGTCTCTCCCGTCCCCAGGACGCCGCCGTTTTTGAGGCCGCCCGTCGACGGCAGATCCCGCGGGTGATCTACTCGCACGGCCCGTACGGGATGCCGTCCACTCCGGTGACGGATTATTTGGACTATAAAAGGACCGACTATTTTTTGGCGTGGGGGGAGGGGGGACGAAAGGATGTGGAACGGTACCCGGCGCCGAACCCCCGCGTGGAAGTGGTGGGATCGGGGGCGCTGGACGCTTTGAAGGAGCGGCCGCGGCTCGACGCGCGGGGCCGGGCGGCGTTGTGCCGCTCGCTGGGGCTGGAGCCGGGCCGCCGGACGGTGATCCATGTGCTCGGGCCCATAAGCGAGAACGGATATCGCGTCGGCGTTGATTTCAACGACAGGGATTATTTCACTTTCGACGTCGAGAAGAAGATCGTAAAGGCGTTTCAGAAATTTCCGGAGGCTCAGTTTTTGTTGAAACTTTTTCCGTTCCAAGGCATGACGGATCCCATCGTTGATTTCGCCCGGCACGAAGGGTTCCGGAATCTGCGCTTCGTGAAGTGGACCCCCTTCGTCAAGCTGCTCGACCTGGCCGACCTTGTGGTGGTGGAGGTTTACTCCACCCCGTTGATGGAGGCCTTGGCGGCGGGAAAGCCGATTGTGATGTTCACGGGACAGGAATCCCCCCTTGAATCCTTGGGGGATGTGTCCGAGGCGGTGCATTTTGCGGGGAACACGGACCAGCTGGAGAGGCTCCTCCGCTCCTTTTTGCGAGGGGACCCCGCGGCGTTCCCGCGGAAGAACGGCGAGGCTTTTTTGCGGAAATACGGAACGCATCTCAACGACGGCCGCAGCGCGCAGCGGGCGCTGGAGGCGTTGAAAACGATCGCTTTGGGGCAGGAGGGCTAGTCCGCATGTCGTTGGCCGTCAACATCATTACTTATATGTCCACCGGGGTCGTCGTTCGGGCCATTACGTTGGTCACGAACCTCGTTTTCCGGCGCATCCTGGGGCCCGAGATGGCCGGGATCTGGAATCTGGTATACATCGTCACCGGGTATCTCTCGACGGTCAGCATCGGCGTCCAGACGGGGTCGGAGAGGGACATCCCCTATTGGCGAGGTAAAAAGAACGCCGAGATGGAACGCCGCCTCGTCCATCAAATGTTCACCGTGAGTTTTCTTGAGGCGGCGATGGTGGGGAGCGTTTTCCTTATCTATTTATTTTTCTTCGGCGGAAAATATCGGCACGACCTCTACATCGGTTTCCTTTCCGCCGCGGGTTACGTGGTTCTGTGGCGCATGATGGGATGTTTCGTGGTGGGTTTCCGCTCCATTCAAAATTTCACGTTTTTGGGGAAGAGCGAGGTGGTTTTCGCCGTCCTGGACCTGGGGCTGATCGTCGGCTTGACCTCCTTCTATGGACTGTATGGACAGTATCTGGCGCACGCCCTCGGGTTCCTGTTGAAACTTTCATTTTGGTACTTGTGGACGCATAAAAGGAAAATGTTCGACATCGGTTGGCACCTGGTGTTGGCCGATATCAAGCCGGTCGCGGCCGTCGGGTTTCCCTGGCTCCTCAGCAGTTTCGTATGGCAGTTCATGATGTCCGTGGACAGCCTTTTGGTGGCCAAGATGGCGGGGGTCACCGCGCTGGGCTACTACTCGCTGGGCGTGTCCATCGTGCGGATGTTGACGGAAATCCCCAACACGGTCAGCACGGTGATCTTCCCGCGTCTGCTGGAAAAATTCGGCGAACGAGAGGACATCCGGCCCATCAAAGAGGACGTGGTCCGGTACCTGAAGAACCTTGCGTTCGTCGTGATCCCGCTCCTTTTCCCGCTCGCCTATTTCTTTTTCCCCTGGGTCGTCCGGCAGTTCCTCCCCAAGTTCCTCCCGTCCATCCCGGCGGCCAAGGTTTTGCTGCTGGCCGCCCTCTTCATGCCGATGATCCACATGCCGGGCCAGATACTGATCCTGCAGAAAAGGATATGGCTTTATGTCGGGCTGCAGTTGGGCGCCGGGATAGCGACGGCTGTCCTGGTGCTGCTGGGGGTCCGGGGGGGCATCGTGATGGTGGCGGCCATGGCGGTGTTGTCTCAGTTCCTTTTCTTTTCCGCCCTGTTCATGGTTTCTTTCGCGCGCGCCGACCTCCCCAAAAACGTTTTTTCGAATTACGCGGGACTGTTGCTCCCCGGCCTCTACTGCGGACTGTGGGTGTTCGGGGTGGATCAGCTTCTGCTCCGGTGGGGGGCCTTCGGGACCTGGTTTTCGGATTTGCTCTCGTGCGGCGGCGGGGTCCTGTTGTCCTATACAGGCATGTCGGTTCTGTTTTTGAAGGCGGAACGGGAACTGGGGATATGGCGGCATGTCGTGGACTTCGGCCAGAAGTTGAAAACGTTGTGAACCGGGGAGAAGAGCGATGAGGAAAAAGATCGCCTACTTCGTGGACACCAACGCCCTGGGAGGAGGCGAAAAATACGTCGTCGACCTGATGGCCGCCATGGGGAAACGCGGGCACGAGGTGCTTTTCCTCTGTCAGCAAAAGGAGGAACTGGCGGCATACGTCGGGCGGATGTGCCCCGGCGTGCGGATCGTCGCGGCGCGCTTTCCGAGCGTGTCTCGGAGCGCCGCCATCCAGGCGGGCTTGGCCATCAACCGCCGGTCGAATAAGATTTTCGAGTGGCTGAAGATCCCCGGGCTGGCCGTTTATTATTTGAACGTCCTGTATGGTTTTATCGTCCTGTGGCGGCTGTTGCGTCGGCACCGGCCCGAGGTGCTGCACGTCAGCAACGGCGGTTACCCCGCCGCCGAAAGCCACCGGGCCGCGGTGTTGGCCGCGCGATGGGTGGGGATACCAAAACGCGTGATGACGGTGCACAACATGGCATCGGGCTACCCGCCCGTGGCTTGTATCGAGAAACGATTGGATCGGTGGGTGGAGGGATCGCTGCACGCCATCATTTCCGTGTCCCAACGGGCGAAAGAGGCGTTGGCGGTCCAGCGAGGTTTTGATACCGGCCACGTTTCCGTCATTTATAACGGCATTGTCCCCCATCGCGTCTCGGAGGCGGAAGGACTCCGGCGCGAATTGGGAATTCCTCCCGGAGTGAAAGTCGTCGGAAACATCGGCGGCCTTCAGCCGCGGAAAGGGCATGAGGCCCTGCTGGAAGCTTTCAAAAAAGTGCACGCGGAATTTCCCCGGACCGTCCTGGTCATCATCGGTGAAGGCCCCTGCCGTTCGGCGTTGGAGGCGCAGGTCCGGGCGGCGGGACTGGAAACGGTCGTCCTGTTGCCTGGGTTCCGGCCCGACGCCGGTCGTTACGCGGACATGATGGATGTTTTTGTTTTTCCCTCGCTGGCCTATGAAAGTTTCCCTTACGTCGTTTTGGAGGCCATGTCGGCCGGCCGGCCGATCGTGGCGACCGACGTGGGTGGCACGGCGGAACAGATTGTCGACGGTCAGTGCGGCCGGCTGGTCCCGGCGGGGGATGTTTCTGAAATGAGCCGGGCGATCGGGCGGGTGTTGTCGGATGAAAACACGGCCGCTTCCTGGGGCGTGGCGGCGAAGAAAAGGGTCGAGGAGCTGTTCACGCTGGAGGGCATGATCGAAAAGACGGAGAAATTGTATTTATGAATCGTCGGCCGGTATTTCGGGAGCTTGAAGAGGGAACGGCGAGATGAACCGATATCGCGGGAAAGAACTTTTTCCTTATTTGCGGCATGTGGCCGGACGGGGGACGTTCGTGGCGGCTTTCCGGGCGGGCTGGGAGGCGGTTGCCCGTCGCCGGGGGTCGCCCTGCGCGCCCCCATGGATGGCGTTCCCGCCAAAGGAGGCGGACGTTACTGTTTCGGCTTCGGGCGTTCAAGCGGCGATTTGGGGGCCGTTGTGGCCGATCCATGCCGGTGTGCCGCTGCCGGAACCGCTTTCTGTCCCGTTGGCGACGAAGAATCACGACCTCGGGGACCGGGACCTCTGGCGGACGGAATTCGAAGACATAGAAGACACCTTCTCCCTCCATCGGTTCGGTTGGGTCCCCGTGTGCCTCGGGCGGCATGGAACGATCCCGTTGGGGATGGTCCTGTGGCAGCGGGTCGTTCAATGGATACGGGAAGTAACGCCGTCGCAGTTCCCGTCGGCGTGGGAGACCTATTCCGCCTGCGAGCGCATCGTCCATTGGAGCCAGCTCTACGCGTGGCTTCGTCGCGCGGCGGGGCGGGGGCTGCCCGAAGAGGAGGCGTTCGTTGAAAGTCTGCTGCTCCACGGTGAATATGTCCTATCCCATCTGGAATTTTACGGAGAGGACGATTCGTCGAAAACGAACAACCATCTGATCAACAACGGCCGGGCGCTTTATGTGCTGGGCGCGTTCTTGAACGTTCCGCGGTATCTCGACACCGGCCGCCGGCTGTTGGCCGACGGCATGCGGCGGTCTTTCACCCAGGCCGGTTTCTTGCGTGAAGGGTCCTCCCATTACCACATCTTGCTGGTGTCGAGATATCTGGATGTCTTGGAGGTCGCGAGGAACATCCGGGACGAGGCGTTCGTCGAGGAACTGGGCCCGTTTTTGGATAGAAGCATGGCCGCGGCGCGTTTCTTCCTTCCCGAGAAGGAGGGGGTCTTCCCGCTCATCGGGGACGTGTCTCCGGATTTCGATCCGGAATGGACCCTCCGTGCCGTGGAAGATGCGGCGCGCCGGTTGTTGGGGGCGGGCGGGGGGCTTTATGGGAACGTTGCTTCTGAAGGGAAGGGGGTCACGGACCGCCTCCGGGACGGATGGTGTCGATACGACGATCCGAATTACCGCGTCTACTGGCATGTTCAGCCGGGCGGCGCCATCCCCCCGTATTCCCACGCGCATCACGACACGGGTTCTTTTGAATTGTCCGTGGAACGACATCCCCTCCTGGTGGACACGGGGCGTGTCAGTTATGTGGCCGACGCCGCCGGATTGTATGGTCGGAGCGCCGCCGCCCACAACGGGGTCCTCGTGGACGGGCGTGAACCGTTCGTGTCGCATTGGCTCAACGGCGGACGGTTCCTGATGAGCGACTACGGTCGGACCGAAGTGCGGACGTGGTGGGAGAACGCCTCGTCCCGCCCCGCGTTCGTCGTCGAACATCAGGGGTTTTCCCGGCTCAGGGGGATTGGAAAGTATCGTCGGCGATTCTTGTTGGATAAGGATGAAATCGTCCTGGAGGACAGATACGAGGGCCGCGGGCGGCATGTTTTGGAGACGTTCTTCCATGCCGCGCCTTCGGTTGGCGTCGCGGTCGAAGGGAACGCGCTGTCGTTCCGGGAGAAGGGGACGCGGCGGAATCTGGAATTGGCCCTCGACGCCGGAAACCTTGCCGGACTGAGCCTGATGCGGGGAGAGTGGGAAGGCGGCCGGCCGATGGGCTGGTTTTCTCCGCGTTACGGACGCAATGTCCCCACCACGACGGTGCGATTTCGGCACAAAGCGGTGTTCCCATTTACAAATCGATTCGTTCTCCGGCTGGGGTGAACCATGTGCGGCATCGCGGGCATCTTTCATAAGGAAGGGGATGGGGCGGACCGGAATGCGGTCCGTGCCATGTGCCGGGCACTGACCCATCGGGGTCCGGACGACGAGGGATTTTTCGACAGCCCCGGACTCTCCCTGGGGATGCGCCGGCTCAGCATCATCGATCTCAAGGGCGGCCGCCAGCCGTTGTTCAACGAGGACGGTTCGCTGGTTTTGGTTTTCAACGGGGAGGTCTACAACTACATCGAATTGCGGCGGGAACTTCTCTCCCGCGGACACACGTTCGCCACCCAGAGCGATGGAGAGGTCATCCTTCATCTTTTTGAAGAGAAGGGGCTGGACGCTTTGCAGGAACTGAACGGGATGTACGCCTTCTGTCTTTGGGACGTTCGTAAAAAAGAGGGATATCTCGTCCGGGACAGATTGGGGATCAAGCCGCTCTATTACCACGTGACGCCGGAGAGCCGCCGGCTCTGCTTCGCCTCCGAAATCAAGGCGCTCCTCCACGCCCCCGTGGAAAAAGAAGTGGACATGGAGGAGCTCTTCCGGTATTTGGCGTACATGTACATCCCCGGTTGCGGGACGCCGTTCAAGAACGTCCGCAAGCTTCAGGCGGGGAGTTTCCTTCGGTTCGGCGCCGAGGGGATCGGCGCGCCCCGGCGATACTGGACGATGCCGGCCGGGGACCCGGTGGAAGACGAAGGGCGGCTGAAGGAGGAGTTTTTCTCCCTTTTGGAGAGCTCCATCGAGTTGCAATCGCGGAGCGATGTGCCCGTCGGCGTTTTTTTGAGCGGCGGCTTGGACTCGTCCCTGATCACCGCCTACTTTTCGAAGAAGACGAAGTCCCGGGTCCTTTCCTTCAATGTCAAATACGAAGGGGCTCCGTTCGATGAGAGCCGCTACGCGGAACTCGTGGCGGAAAAATTTGGATGCGAACACAAGTCGGTGAACGTGACCCCGGACGACATGCTGAAGGAACTGCCGCGGCTGGTCTGGCATATGGACGAGCCCCACGCCGACCATGCCATGGTGGCGGCCTACAAGGTCTCCGAGCTGGCCGCCAAAGACGTGAAGGTGGTACTCAACGGCACGGGCGGCGACGAACTTCTCGGGGGATATCCCCGCTATCGGCCCAATGCCTGGCCGCTGGCCGCCTGGCACAAGTCGCCGGAATTCCTGAGGACGCTGGCCGTCGGGATGGCGGAAAGGATTCCGTTCGGCGGCGACTTCGTTAAAAAAGCGCGGTTCAACGGCACGCCGGACGATACGTACGTCTGGAGACTCCGGCAGTTCAAGCCGTATCACCTGGAACGGTTCTGCGCAGACCGGCCCGTTGCCTACACGCGCGATGCGCGGGTGAGGGAATGGCTCGACCGCGCCCCGACCGGCGATCTGAACCGCTACCTGTATCTCGATGCCAATTTCTATATGGTGGACGACCTCCTCCTGCTTTTGGACAAGATGACCATGGCCGCTTCCATCGAGGGGCGGGTTCCCTTGCTGGACCACCGTTTGGTGGAATGGGCGTTCAAAATGAGCGGCCGGTGGAAAGTGCGCGGCGGTGAAACGAAACTGGCCGCCAAGCGGTGGTTGCGGGGCATCCTCCCGGAGGAGATCCTGTGGCGGCCCAAACTGGGGTTCGGCGCGCCGATGCGCGAGTGGATGAAGGACAAACTGTTTCCCAAGGCCGCCGGGTTGGTGGCCGCCCGGCCGCCCGCGCGGGAAAACCTCTTTTGGGGCCTACGGGGGGAGGCTTTGCGCGAAAGGATGCGGCGACTCAACTTCCAACAGAACTATGCGCTTCTGGCGCTGGAGGTCTGGTTCCGGCTTTACATCGACGGCGAATCCATCGCCGAAGTGACGGAACGGATCCGAAAATCATGAAGACCGTGTTGATGCTCGTCTATTTTTTCCCGCCTTCCTCGGGCGCCGCCGCCCAGCGGTCCCGCAAGCTGGCCAAATACCTGCCGAAACACGGCTGGCAGCCGCTCGTGGTGACGGCCGGGGACGATCCGTTCGTCCCTCGCGACAACACGTTGATGGAGGACGTCGCGTCGACGGAAATTCATCGAACCCTGCCCAGCATTTTGCCCGGCATGCTTTTGGGCCGTCGGGCCCTGCGGCTCCTGCTGGATCGTTTTTTTGTTCCGGATATCCAAGTCGGCTGGATCCCCCGAGCGCATTCCTGCGTAAAAAAGCTGCTCGCGGGCCGGAAGATAGACCTCGTCTATACCTCCTGCGCGCCGTTCAGCGCCAATCTGGAAGGGGAGCGGATCGGAAAAAGATACGGCGTGCCGTGGGTGACGGATTTTCGGGATCCTTGGGTGGCGGGAACCACGTTCCGTCCGCCCACGCCCGCGCATCGCTGGATCCATGCGGCGCTCGAGGACCGCGCTTTTTCCCGCTGCGATTGGTTCGTCGCCAACACGCCCGGTTTTCTCGACGAGGAACGGGAGCGGCATCCGGTGTTGCGCCAGAAGAGCTGCTGCATCAGCAACGGCTACGACCCGGAGGATTTTCCGTCCGTCCGCCCCGCCGGCGGCAAAGAAACGTGGGAAATGGTTTTTACCGGGTCCTGGCACCGGCGGTATTATCCGGACACGCTTTTCCGGATCGTGAGGTTTTTTCTGGAGAGGAACCGGACCGCGAAGATAAAGATCCATTATTCCGGTCCGCACTTCAAACAGTTTTTCGTTCCGGCCGAACGGAACGGTCTGGCGCCGTTGTTGGAGGACCACGGACATTTGTCCTATAAGAGGACGATCGCGCTTTTGCAGTCCGGGGACCTCCTGTTGACCACATTGCCGGACGACGCGCGCGCCCGGACGTGGGTCCCCGCCAAACTTTACGAATATCTGGCCACGGGCCGCGCGGTTTTCGGCGTCTGTCCCGACGGCGACGCGGCCCGGTTGGTGGAGTTGGCCGGGTCTTTCGTGCGGCCGAACGCGCTCGACGCCGAAACGCGGGGCGGCGACATCCTGCAGGGGTTGTGGGACGATTGGAAGGCGGGAAAACGGCGCGAGACGGCGCGCGCCGTCTTGGAAAAATATCAATACCCTGTCCTGGCCGAACGTCTCGCCGGCGTGTTTGACCGGTTGACGGAGAAAATGGGATGAGCCGGAAAAAAGTTCTCCACCTGACGGTCGGGTTGGGGCTGGGGGGGGCCGAGAAATTGATGGCCGAGATGGCGGCGCGACTTGATCCGTCCCGTTACGAAACGCAGGTTTTGGCCCTGAAAGGGGAGGGCCCCCTGGGGGATTCATTGCGCGCCCGCGGGGTCAAGGTGTCCGCTCTCGGCGGCCGGGGCCCGTGGGACGTGCGGGTGCTGCCGCGGGCCGCCCGATTCCTTCGCGAGGTCCGTTGCGACATCGTTCATTCCCATCTCTTGTGGGCGAACCTGCTGGCCTGTCTTCTGAAAGGGCGCAGCAAAGTCGTCTGGCACGAACACGACATGGACGATTGGATGGGACGGCCGCAGAAAACGGCGGAACGCCTCCTCATCGGCCGGGCGGACACGGTCATCGCCATTTCTCGGGCGGTGGCGGACTGCGTCGCGCGAAGAGAGCCGTTCGTGCGGGACAGGATACGGATATTGCATAACGCCATCCCGCTGAAGGAGAAGCCGACATCGCCGCAGGGGAAACGAAGTTTCCGCGCGGCCCTCGGATTCTTCGGGGAGGAAAAAGTCGTGGGCTACGTGGGCCGGCTCGACGAACCCAAAAAGGGGCTGAAAGTGCTCTTGCACGCCGCGGCCGAGATCGCCGCCGAGGACCCGTCGGTGCGATTTGTCGTCGTGGGGGACGGGAACGCGCGGGCGGCGTTGGAGGCGGAGGCCGACCGCCTGGGGCTGTCGAACAGCGTCCGTTTTTGGAAGGCGCGGGAAAACGTGGAGGAAGTCTACGGCGCCCTGGATGTTTTCGTCCTCCCCTCCCTTTGGGAGGGCTTCGGCATCTCCTTGCTGGAGGCTATGGATGAAGGATTGCCCGTGGCGGGGTCCCGCGTGGGGGGAATCCCGGAAGTGGTGGTGGGCGGCGAAACGGGGCTCCTGTCGCCGCCGGGCGACGTGGAGGCGTTGGCGGTGAACCTGAGGAAGCTTTTGGCCGATCCGGCTTTGCGCCGGCGATTGGGCTCTGCCGGCCGCGCACGGGTACAGGCCCAGTTCGGTATTTCGAAAATGGTCGAGGAGTTGGAAAAAATTTACGACGAAACGGAGAAAACCCAATGAACGAAACGGCCCTGAAAAAATGGAGCCGGTTTCACGCGCCCATGGGCTGTTCGGTCGGTGGCGTGGACGGCCGGGTGGAGGCATTGCTGCGCGGCCGGGTGTTGAACATCGGCGCCAAGGCCTGGGGCCGGCCGGAATGGATTCCTCTGGACCTGGTGTCGAACGACCCCCGCACCGCCCTTCTGGCCGACGCGGCGGATTTGCCGGTGAGGAGCGGTGTTTTGGACGGGGCGGTGCTGCGTTTCGTTTTGGAACATGTGCCGTCCGCTGAGCGGGTGGTGGCTGAGACGCACCGGGCTCTGCGGCCGGGCGGGTTACTCTTCGTCACGGTGCCGTTCGTGGAGCCGTACCACGCGGACCCGCAGGACTTTCGGCGGTTTACGCCGGAGGGGCTGAAGAAATTGTTGGAGAATTTCGAGATGTTGGAATGCGGAACCTACTACGGACCCGCCTCGGCGTTGGTGGAGTTCCTGCGGGAGTTCACCGCGTCATTTTTCGACTCGGTTTTTCTGAAAAAAGGGGTTCGTTTTCTCGCGGGCTGGACGTTTTTCCCGTTGAAATATCTCGACGTTTTCTTGGGACGCAAGAAATTTTCGTGGATGTGCGCCTACAGCCTCTATGCCGTGGCCCAAAAACGTTGAGCGGGCACCGGCGGCGGGTCCTCGACAGAGGGGAACAATAACAGTATCCTTTAGACCGGATAAGGCATGAAAATCCTACTCATCAATCCCATCACGCGGCTCAACAATTACGTCTCCAATCTTCCGCTGGGCATCGCCTATGTGGCGGCCTCCCTGCGGCAGGAGGGGCACGATGTCCGTATCTTCGACCTGGACGCGCACAAATACGGCAAGGAGGACGTGCGCAAGACGCTGGAGAAGTGCGACTACGACGTTTTGGGGATGACCGGCATCATCACTTCCTTTCAGCAGCAGCGGTGGATCATCGACGAGGCCAAACGGGTCAACCCGGCCACCCCGGTGATCCTCGGCGGTGTCGGGGTCTCCTCCATCCCTGAATTGTTTTTCCAGCAGACCAAAGTCGACGTGGTGGTTTGCGGCGAGGGAGACATTGCCATCCGCGAGGTTTTGGCCCGGTTGAGCGACAAAAAAGGCCTGGCCGATGTGCCGGGCATCCATTATCGCCAGGGCGGCGGCGTGGTGAAAAATCCGCCCCGGTCCGTGGTGCGCGATCCGGACACCCTCCCGTTCCCCGCCTGGGACCTCCTGCCGATTGAAAAATATCTGTGTCGGCCCAGCCCCGCCTGGCACAAAAAGAACATGACGTTTCTCACCGCCCGCGGGTGCCCGTACCAGTGCACCTTCTGCCAGCCGACCGGCGGGCATCTCTACCGGTACCGCAGCATCGACAACGTCATCGCAGAGATGAAGAAGGCCATGGGACTCTATCACTACGGGCACGCGCTCCTTTCCGACGAGTGCTGGCCCATCCGGCGCGACCGGTGTTTCGAGTTCTGCGAGAAGGTGAAGCCGCTGAACATCGAATGGAGCTGCACCGGCCGGGCGAACCTCATGGACGAACCGCTGGTCGAGGCCATGGCCGATTCCGGCTGCGTGATGGTGGGAATGGGGTACGAGTCGGCCAGCCACATCATCCTCAAGAACATCAAAAAATCGCAGACGGCCGAACACGAACGCAAGGCCATTCGGCTTCTGCAGAAATACGGCATCGTGCCGTCCACCAGCTACATCGCCGGACTGCCGGGGGAAACCCCGGCCACTCTCCGGGAAACGGTGGATTTCATCGAGGATCTGGACGTCCCCATCTTCGATTTCTTCTTCGCCACGCCGTACCCCGGCACCGCCCTGTACGACTACGCCGTGACCCGCGGAAAAATCACCGACCCGCTGCCGTTGGTGGAATCCTACGAGGAGATGGCTTCGAACCTGCTGGTGAACGTGACCGACATGAGCGACGAGGAGCTGATCCGCATCAAACGGGAAGCCGAGGTGGAGTTACGCGAAGTCTATCGTCGGCGGCATCCGCTCTATTTCCATTTGGAACGGCTCAAGGGATTTTATGAGCGGTTGCTCGCCCGCTGGCGCAGCGGGTCCCTGCCGAAGGTCTTTCTGCACCGGCTGGGACGCTTTTTGAGGAAATGGGGGATTGCGGATTCGGACCGGCTTCTGCGGAGCGGCGAATACAGCTGGCTTTCGGACAAGAGAGTATGAACCAACCAAAGGAAGAACCGAAGGAAGGCGCGTCGGCCGCCGGGTCGGCCGTTTTTATAAAGGAAGCGGCGGCGTGGGACCGGTTCGTCTCCGGTTCCGAGAAACCGCACATCATGCAGTCCTGGGCCTGGGCGGAACTGAAAGCGAAGAGCGGATGGCGTCCACACCGCCTCCTGATCGAGCGACGGGGGGGCGCGCGGGTGGGCGTTTCCGTTTTGGAGCGGGATTTCCCCAAGATCGGCCGACGGTTTTTTTACGCGCCCCGCGGACCGGTGGTGGCCACCGGCTGGCGACCGGAAGATTTGGAGCAATTGTTCCTCGAACTGGCAGGGCTGGCCAAAAACCGCCGCGCGGTGTTCCTGAAGATGGACCCGGACGTTTCTTTGGAACAGGACTGGATATCGTCGGACCTGCGCGGCGCCGGGTTTGTCCCGGCCACCGGCGGGGGCGGGTTCGCCGGCGTGCAGCCGAGGTGCGTGTTCCGTCTGAAGATCGGCGCGTCGGAAGAGGAGCTCCTGAAAAACATGGACCAGAAGACGCGCTACAACATCCGGCTCGCCGGGAAGAAAGGAGTGACCGTGCGGCCGGTGAGCGACCGGGCCGAAATCGAGACCTTCCACCGGATACTCATCGAGACCGGGCAACGGGACGGTTTCATGGTGAGGCCTTTGAGATATTTCAACGATATACAGGATTTGATGGGTCCGCGCGGGCAGGCCCAATATTTTCTGGCCGAACTCGGCGGCAAGGCTTTGGCCGGCGCCCTGGCGCTTCGGTTCGGTCCCGTGTGCTGGTACGCCTACGGGGCCTCGTCGAACGAGGGGCGGCAGCACATGCCCAACCACCTCATGCAATGGACCATGATCCGTTGGGCGAAAAGCCAGGGCTGCGGGCTTTACGATTTCCGCGCCGTGCCGGACGACCCCAATCCCCAAAACCCCCTCTATGGGCTTTACCGGTTCAAGAAGGGGTTCGGCGGCGACCTGGTCCGTTTTGTGGGCGAGTTCGACAAGGTGTATTCGCCGTGGTGGTATCGGATGTGGGCATACGGCTGGCCGGTGTATAAAAGTGTGAGAAAATTTATGCGCGGCCCGGCGCGGAAGGCGGGGAGAAACGAATGAAACCTTTACGCTGGGTGGAAGTGGATCTGAACGCGGTGGGGCACAACGTGAAATCCGTGCGCCGACGCATCGGAAAGAAAACGGGGTTTACCGCCGTCGTGAAGACGGACGCCTACGGACACGGCGCGGTTCCGGTGGCGCGCGCGGCGTTGCGTTGCGGTGCGGACGGGCTGGCGGTCACGTATCTGGAAGAGGCGCTTCCTCTGCGACGGGCGGGAATAAAGGCGCCGGTGCTGGTGATGGGGCCGGTCTCTCCGGCCGCGGCCCCGTTGGTCCGGCGCTGGAACCTGTCCGTCATGGTGGACAACGAACCGCTGTTGAAGGCGCTCAAACGGGCGGGGACCGCTTCCCATCCCATCGGGGTGCAGGTGAAGGTCAATCTGGGTTTGTGGCGATGGGGGATTCCACTGCCGAGATTGGGATTTTTTTGCAGGGAAGTAGACGCCGCCCCCTCCCTGCGTCTGGAAGGGATTTTTGCCCATCCCGGTTATATGATCGGAAAAAACAAATCGCGCATCGAGGACCAACTGCGGAACTTCGTCGCGGCGGCGGACGCCTGCAAAAACGAATTGAGACGGTCTCGCCCGGAACTCCACGCCGCCGACAGCGCCGTTCTGCTCGATTTCCCGGAATTCCAGCTGGACCGCGTGCGCGTGGGGAACTTGATCTACGGCATCAATCCCACCGACAAGCCGTTGGAGCTGAGAAACCCCTGGCGGGCCCTGTCGCGCCTCGTCCGTCTGGAACGGCTTGCCGTGGGGGACATGGTGGGCTATGGGGGGGAATTCGTCGCGCCTCAGGCCATGACCATCGCCACCGTCCCGGTCGGCTACGGACATGGGTTGACCCTGGAACCCGCCAGCCGCTGGATCCAACTGAAAAGCGGACAGAACTACTGGGGAAAGATCCGCGGCATCGTCTGTCCGTTCGTCGGTCGCGTGGGGATGAGCCACTGTCTCGTGGACGTGAGTTCCGTGCCCGCGCCGAAGATCGGCGACGTCATCCAGCTGCCTCTGCGGCGAACCGCCTCGCTCGGTTGGCCGAAAATCTATTCGTCTCAATAACACCGCCCGGTCCGATACACGCTTCCCGCCGCGTATTCTCCCGTGATTCCGCCACTCAACATCTTCTCGCCCCGCGCCCTGTTCCGCAAGGGCCGCATCGAAAGGCCCTGAACAATGTATGTCGTGGCGCTGCGCCGGGTCCGTCGTTTTATTGCATGGGGAAGCAAAGCGGTTTTAAAAACACTGCTCGTCCTGGTTATTGCGGAAGGTGTTCTGTGGGCCACCGGACATCTGTATTTGTGGTATTACACGAAATTCGCCTGGAAGCCCGCGGATCTATCTCCCGGAATCCGCCGAATACTGTTCATCGGAGAATCCACCGTGGAGGGGCAGCGTTGCGACGAGGGGGATTTTAAGGGGCCGTTCCCGGCGCAGTTGGAGGCGATGCTGAACCGGATGTCGGGGCGGAATGAATTTTCCTGCATCAATCACGGCATTTCCGGTGTCACCAGCGCGCACATGCTCCGGTATATAGGAAAGGATCTCGTGGATTACGCCCCTGAGATCGTCGTCCTTCAGGCGGGCATGAACATGAACATGCCCAGTATTTTTAGGCTGATCCGGAGGGCGGGATGGGACATCGAGGTCGACAGCGTCGTGCTGGCGAAACTTCACCGGCTGCGCATCGTCCGTTTCGGGAAACTCTTCTATGAAATGGGGCGCGCCGGGGATTTGGACCCCATCCACTACTATGAGGACCTCGAACTGGAGAACGCCGAAAACAAGGCCAACATCCAAACGGTGATTGATAAAATAAAAAAATACGGCGCCCGCGTGGTGATATGCAATTATTTCAAGGAGGGATACGCCAACGACATCCTCAAAGGCGTGGTGCGGGAGAACGGACTGATCCTGTGCGACAACGCCGCCGTTTTTAAGGAATGGCAGCGGCGCGGCGTCGACCGGACGATCATTTCGAGCGACGGCTGGCATCCGAACGGCAACGGCTACCGCCTCATCGCCTGCAACCTGCTCAAGACGTTTCTGGAAAAAGACCTCGTCCCTTACGCCGTGGAGCCGTCAAAGGCCGAGCGGATAAAGAACCTGGAAGCCGTTTTGGAGGGGAACCTCGCCGCCGAAATTTGAAAGGGGGAGGGCGAAGGGGGCAATAAGAACAAAAGCCCGAACGGGCCCTATTCCACGATTTCGGTTTCGGCGGAAATGAGCGGCAGGAGTTTTTCGTGGTTCACGTCGCAGAAATTCTGCGGCACCTGGTTCTGCCGGAACGCCTCCAGCGCCACGTGCGGGCAGGAGGGCAGGGCCAGGAGCCCCGTCTCCGCGTCGATCTTCGCGAACACCACGCCGGGCGGAACCGGGAAATCCCGCGCGGGGATGTACTTCATCGATTCCAGCATGAAATCCGTCCACCACGGCACCGCCGTTCCGGCGCTGCTGATGCCTTTGCCGAGAGGGGTGAAGTCGTCGTACCCGATCCAGCATCCCGCGGCCAAGTCCGGCAGGTAGCCCACAAACCACGCGTCGCGCATCTCCTGTGTCGTCCCCGTTTTTCCGGCGGCGGGCCGTCCGAGCCGTCGGGCGTAACGGGCCGTTCCCTCCTCCACCACGGCGTGCAGCAATCGCGTGAGGAGATAGTTGGATTGAGGCGAGACCGCGACATTCCCCTGGATGACGTGCTCCTCCAGGAGTTTTCCGCCGTTGTCGAGCACTTTCTGGACGGCGAAGGGCTCCATGTGGACGCCGTTGTTGGCGAAGGTGGCGAAGGAGCCCACCAGTTCCATGGGCGTGACCACCGAACTGCCCAGGCCCAGCGAGAGGACGGCGTCGAGCGGACTCCGGATGCCGGCGTTGTGGGCGAAACGGACCACGGTGCGCGGCCCCACCCGGTCGATGAGGCGCACCGACACGAGGTTTCGGGAGAGCGCGAGGGCCTTGCGCAGGGTGACGGGGCCCAGATATTTGTCGTCCCAGTTTTTCGGCGCCCAGACGGGGTCGGGGGCGTCGGGGTCCATGTCGGGCGGGTAATAACCGGTCACCATCTCCCGAAGCACCGCGTAGTCCGTGGATTCGGCCACCAGTTTCGGCTGCCGTTCCACGTCGGTGAAGGCCAGCGGATAGTCCTCGATCACCGTGGCGGCGGTGAAGCCGGATTCCAGGGCCGCCAGCCAGACGAAAGGCTTGAAGGTGGATCCCGGCTGGCGCCTGGCCTGGGCCGCCCGGTTGAACTGCGATTTCTGGAAATCGCGTCCGCCGACCAGGGCGCGGATGCCGCCGGTGCGGGGATCGATGGCGATGAGCGCCCCTTGAACGTTGACCGGCTCGGCGTTTTCGTCCGGGACTTCCGTTTCTTCCCCGGCGGCCTCGCGCTCCTTTCGTTTTTTCCAGTCGATGTAGTAACTTTCCGGGATCTTCTTGTTCTTCACCAGATAGAGTAGGCGCTGCTCGGCATAACGGGCATCGAAGGAGGAGAGGTGGAACTCGGAGGTCTCTTCGGCGGCTTTTTGCATGCGCAGGTCGAGGGTGGTGTAGATGGAGAACCCCTGCCGGTAGAGGGAGGTGGAGCCGTATTTCGGTTCCAGTTGGAGCCGGACGTATTCCACGAAATACGGCGCCATGGCCGGGGCGAGAGGTGTTTTCAGGGTGTTGAGCGGCGCTCCACAGGCCTGCAGCTCCTCTTTTTCGCTGATGTAGCCGGCTTCCCGCATGCGGTCGAGGACGAGTTGCCGCCGTTTGATGGCTCTCGCCGGATGTTTGAAGGGGGAATAGGCGTGGGGAGCTTTCGGCAATCCGGCCAGGAGGGCGCATTCCGGCAGGGTGAGGTCGGCCACGTTTTTGCCGAAGAACACCCGCGCCGCCGCGTCCACCCCGTAAGCGCCGTGCCCGAAATAGATCTGGTTCAGATAGAGTTCGAGGATCTCGTCCTTACTGAAGTGCCGTTCCATCTCCAGGGTGAGGAGGAGTTCCTTGATCTTGCGGTTCAGGGTTCGGGCGTGGCTCAGGAAAATGTTCTTGGCCAGCTGCTGGGTGATGGTGGAGCCGCCCTGGGCGGTGCGGCCGGCGCGCAGGTTCGCCAGGAAGGCGCGCAGAATGCCTTTGATGTCCACGCCCCAGTGGTCGTAAAAATTCCGGTCTTCGATCGCCAGCACCGCGCGCTGGAAATCCAGAGGGATGTTCGGCAAGGGGACCACGGTGCGGCGTTCGACGTACAGTTCGGAGACGAGTTCGTTGCGCACGTCGTAGATGCGGGTGATGAGCGACGGGGTGTAACTCTCCAGGCTGCCGATGGGAGGCAGTTGGGCCTGATAAAAACGGAACGTCAGCGCCGCCCATGTCATCAGAAGACAATAGAACGTGAGCAGGAGGAGGGTGACGCGGACCTTGTGTGAGAGGCGGCGGAAAGTGGCCAACATTCCATCCATGCTATTTATTTCCAGCCGACGCATCAAGTCCTCATTTTACATCCGGATCAAATTGACTATAATGAATTTTATGGCATTTTTAAATTTTCGGCGAATTGCAAAAGAACGCAGCACCGCGTTGGTTATGCGATTGACTCTGTTCCTGGCGGTCTTCCTTTTTATCGCTTACGGGCGGTATTCCCATCGATTGCCGCCGCTCCTCCTTCTTGGACTTCTTGGACTCTTCCTTTTTCTGGCAGGTCTCCAATTTTTCGTTTCGGAGAGGTTTTTCCGGTCCCACTATTTCCAGGCCGCCGTTTTCCTGTCAGAAGTCACGTTGTTGTCTGTTTCCATTTATCTGACCCAGGGATTCAGCAGCGATCTGTACTTGGTGTACTTTTTAACCATCCTGATGGCCGGTTTTTCGCGTCAGGTGTGGCAGGTGATGGTGGTGGCGGTGGCTTCCAGCGCGTTTTACGGGTTCACCCTGTTTGTCGCCAATCCGGAGATGCCCCTGTGGGATCCCGGCCTTCTGCTGAGGATCCCCTTTTTGATGTTGGTGGCGGTCTTCGTCTCTTTTTATTCCATGACGGTACAGATGAAATCCGTTCAGCTTGAAAAAACGACAAAGGAGCTTACCCAGGTGAAGGAGCAGCTGACCATGGCGGAGAAACTGTCCGTCATGGGGCAGGTGATTTCGGGCGTGGCGCACGAGCTCAATAACCCGCTCACCGGGATCATGGGGTTCAGTCAGCTGTTGCTGCGAGAAGAAGCGGTGGAAAACGATTCCAAACTGCGTTGGCAGATCGAGAATATCTTTAAGGAGTCCGAACGCTGTCAGAAGATTGTCAAAAACCTTTCCACGTTCGCACGGCAGCATAAACCGGAAAAAACCCATATCGGCCTCAATGGGATCCTGGAGGATTGCCTGCGGCTGGAGGCCTACCAGCTCGTGACCCGCAATATCCAGGTGAAGAAGGACCTGTTCCCGGAACTCCCAAAGACCATGGCGGATTTTCACCAGCTGCAGCAGGTTTTTTTGAATCTCATCATCAACGCGCAACAGGCGATAGGGGAATCCCGGGGGAAGGGGACCATCACCGTCTCCAGCCATCAGGTCGGAAATATGATTCGCATCGAAGTGGAAGACGATGGGCCCGGGATCCCATCGGAAAACCTGGCGAAGATATTTGAACCATTTTTCACCACCAAAGAACCCGGCAAGGGGACGGGATTGGGGTTGTCGCTTTCCTACGGCATTGTCAAGGAGCACCATGGCAACATTTGGGCGGAGAATGTGTCGTCGGGCAGGGGGGCCCGTTTCGTTGTGGAACTTCCCATCCTGGAAGGAAGCGCACCTTCCCATTCAGGGGAGGGGCGGGTCGCCGCGGCCCCTCCGGCCGCCCCGGCCACCGGCAAAAGGATACTGGTCATAGACGACGAACAGATCATCCTGGAGCTGTTCCACCGGTTTCTCCGCCATTTGGGCCACGAAGTGGATGTGGCCCGCGATGGCGATTTGGCCATGCAGAAACTCCGGAGCAATCGGTACGATTCGGTGTTTTGCGATATCCGATTGCCTGGCCTCGACGGGATCAGGTTGTTCCGGTGGGTCCGCGAGAACCGGCCGGATTACGTGCCCACGTGGATTTTCATCACCGGCTCCGTCACGTCGGCGATGGAGGGGGCGCTCAAAGAGAGCAGTCGGCCCGTGCTGAGCAAGCCGTTCACCCTCCAGGCCATCGAGACCGCCCTGAGGGAGACCCTGAAAGTATCTTCCTAGCGTTCCTGCCCGCCCCAACGTCGTTTCTTCCGAAAACGCATTGGCCGATAGACCTTGGAAAAACGATCCGCCGGGCCTTCCGCAACGGGGTCGCCGGGCGGTTGTCCGGTTCTGGAATGACGGGTTTGGGGAGAGAATAAGATTCTTCAGGCCCTCGGAACGGGTTTCCGTGCCTTTTTTGGGGAACTTGGACAGGTCTTCCGGTGTTTTATATATTCAAGGATATTCTTGGGATGGGACCGAGGTGAGCGCGTGGCGGACGAGAAGCCCAAAAAGCCCCGGGTGGTGTGGGCGGACGATGATTTGAGCCTGCAGATCGTGATGCGGGAGGTGTTCGAACCGCATTTCGAGCTGCTTTATTATTCGCGCGGGGAGAACCTTCTGGCGGAGATCGACGGCCTTCACCCGGACATCATCATCCTGGACGTCGACATGCCGGGGGTCAACGGGTTCGACGTGTGCCGGCAGATCCGTTCCAAAAAAGGGCTCTCAGCCGTGCCCATCCTGTTCCTCACGGCCTCCCGGGCCGATCAGGACTACATCAAGAATCGCCTGGTCGGCGGCACCGCCTATCTCACCAAACCCATGATGCCGGACGACCTCCTCGCCAAGATCCGCCAATTGTTGTAAACGGCGCGGTTTTCCCCCCACAATTTTTACGGGACCCGATTGCGCGGGTCACGGGAAAAGACTATACTTTAGTCCTTATCTGATTTTACGGGCGTAATCGCCTCAGCGACAAAACCTCGAAATAAGAAATGCAGTCTCCCCCGACACATGGCATCGGAGCGCGGCCATGGAAGACGATTTTATTTCTTGAAAACTGACCGAACGACAAGGGGGCACCATTGAAAGCGACTGGCGTGAAACAACAGAAGAAAACAGAGTCTGGGGCGGCCGGCAAGGGACAGGGCATCGCATCGAAACTTTCCGTGAGGATGGGAAGGCTGGGAACGGAGACCGCGTTCGACGTTCTGGTGCGGGCGCGCAAGCTGGAGGCCGAAGGGAAAAGCATCGTCCATTTGGAGATTGGTGAACCGGATTTCGATACGCCGGAGCACATCGTCGAGGCGGCGGTGAAGGCCCTGAAGAGCGGGGCGCACCATTACGGACCCTCCGCCGGACTGCCGCAGATGCGGGAAGCCATCGCCAAATACGTGCGCGACACCCGCGGCGTTCCCGTGGACCCGGCCGAGGTCGTCGTCACGCCGGGCGCCAAACCCATCATTTTCTATACCATGCTGGCGCTGGCCGACCCGGGCGACGAGGTCATCTATCCCAATCCCGGGTTCCCCATCTACGAGTCCATGATCAATTACGTCGGCGCCAAGGCGGTCCCCGTGCCCCTGCGCGAGGACCACAACTGGTCGCTGGACGTGGAGAAACTTGCCAAATGCATCACCCGCAAGACCAAGCTGCTCATCCTGAACTCTCCCCACAACCCCACCGGCGGCATGATCCCCATGAGCGACCTCAAGAAGATCGCCGAACTCGTCCAGAAGCACGGCATCATCGTGCTTTCCGACGAAATCTACAGCCGCGTGATGTACATGGACAATTATCCGTCCTTCTATTCCATCCCGGGGATAAGGGAACAAACCATCCTGCTGGACGGGTTCTCCAAGATCTACGCCATGACGGGCTGGCGGCTGGGGTACGGCGTCATGCCGAAAGACCTGGCCGTCCAGGTCAGCAAACTCCAGACCAACAGCGCTTCCTGCACCGCCACGTTCACCCAGTTGGCCGGCATCGAGGCGTTGACCGGCAACCAGAGTCTCTCGGAGGCCATGGTGGCGGAGTTCCGCCGCCGCCGCGACCTCATCGTCAAGGGGCTCAATGAGATCCCCGGCTTCAGCTGCAAGATGCCGGACGGAGCCTTCTACGTGTTCCCGAACGTGAAGAAAATCGGCCTGCCGTCGAAAAAACTCGCCGACATGATTCTCGAAGAGGCGGGCGTCGCCTGTCTCTCGGGCACGGCGTTCGGTTCCTGGGGCGAAGGCTACATCCGCTTTTCCTACGCCAACTCCCAGGAAAAGATCCAGGAGGCGCTCCGCCGCGTCAAGAAGCTGGTGGTGGACCGCAACCTGGCCAAGGCCTAAACTACCGTACCGGATCCGGGGGCCCTCCCCCATTGTCGCTCGGCCGCTTCCAAGCGGTGCGGCCGTCGTTTTCTCCAAGGAGGACATCGTGAAGATCGCCCTGTGTCAGTTCGATCAGGTTTGGGAAGATCGCGAAGCCAACAAGGCCAAGATCAAGGCGCTCGTCGCCTCGACCCCCAAGCCTTTCGATTGGATCGTCTTTCCGGAAATGACCCTCAGCGGCTTTTCCATGTCGCTGGACAAGACCACCCTCACCAAGGACGATTCGGCTTTTTTCTCCGCGCTGGCCCGCGACCGCAACGCCTGGGTCTCTTTCGGCGGCGTGCAGAACGGGCGCAACGACCTCATCACGCTCGACCGCGCGGGCAAGCTCGTCGATACCTACTCCAAAATACACCTCTACTCCTTCGGCGAGGAGAATAAGTTCTATAAAGCCGGCACGAAGGTGAGCAAGTTCGACCTGGAAGGCCTGCGCGTGGTGCCGACCATCTGTTTCGATCTGCGGTTCCCCTACCTTTTCTGGGACGCGGCCGAACAGGCGGACGTCTTCATCAACATCGCCAGCTGGCCCGCCCGGCGCTCGGAACATTACACCACCCTGGTGCGCGCCCGCGCCATCGAGAATCAGTGCTACGCGCTGGGCGTGGACCGCACCGGCAAGGACCCTCTTCTGGAATACAGCGGCAACTCCATGCTGTTCGACCCCCTCGGCAAAGTCCTTTTGGATTGCGGCACACAAGACGGCGTTTTCGTGTCCGATATCGACGTTACCAGGGACTTGGTGACCAAAACGCGCACGCGGTTTCCGTTCTTCAGGGACAAAAAGGCGCCGGGCGCGTACGAGTGCCTCAAGAAAAACTAGCGGATTCTTGAAAAGGTCCGGGGCGCCGAGGTCCCAGTGCGACTGATCGGTTACGGAGATTCCGTCCGTCCCGGCGTTTATCGTCGCCATTCCGCATTCGAAAAAGCCGTCAACTTCACCGACGGCGAACGGCTCGTCTCTTTGGTGGCGGAAGACGTGGGCCGGGGCCCCATCAATCTGGTCTTTAAAGATTTCAACGCAACGCTCTGTCGCGGTCCGCTGAAAGTCCGAAGAACGTCTCTCTCTGTGGGCGGCCGGACGTTCCCGTTCTCCTCCGCGGAACGATACGCATCGACGTTGAGCCTGCCTCGGGGGGGCAAGGACATTTTTACAAGACGACTGGGGCCTCTGGCGCGCGCGCTGGCGACCTCGGCCGCTCCGAAAAGCTTGGCGGTCCTGCTGGATCGTAAACGCGGAAGACAGTTCACCTCGGGGTTCGACAGGGTTTTTTTGAAAAGGGTGCGCTTCGGCGTTGCATTGATGTCGGACGGTCGGTTCGCGGCGGGCGCCCGCCGCCTGCGAGGGCTGGGCTATGGGTTCACCCCCAGCGGCGACGATTTTTTGGCGGGGTTCCTGGTCGGACTCCACGTTGTTGAGGCGTTTCGGGAAAAAAAACTCGCCAAGGAGAGGACGAACGTCCTCCGGGCGGCTCTTGGGCAGAACCCCGTTTCCAACGCGTTCCTTCGTTGCGCGCACCGAGGGCGGCTGTTCGGGAGGTTCCTCGATTTACTCTCGGCCCTGGGCGATCCCCGCCCGGACCGCTGGCAGCCCTGCCTGAAACGTTTTTTGAAGATGGGCGCGACATCGGCGGCCGATACCGCCGCCGGATTCCTTTTTGCGATGAAGACAGGAGGATTTTCATGGTCGTCAAAGGCGTAATAAAAAAAGGCGAGTATTTCGACTCCGTCACCCTGATGACGGTGGCCAAGCGCCTGAACCAGTTGCCGGGCGTGAAGGATTCCGCCGTGGTCATGGGCACCAAGGAGAATAAGTCCATCTTGGAAGCTTCGGGACTTCTTCTCGCCGAGTTCCGCTCCGCGCAGGACGCGGATCTGCTGATCGCGGTAAAAGCGGCCGACGACAAAGCCGTTTCGTCGGGGCTGGAGAAGGCCGAAGTCTACCTGCGGGAGTCCCGGAAAAGATCCTCCTCCGCCGCGCAGATGTCGCCGCGCAGCGTGGAGGGGGCGGTCAAACTCCTGCCGGACGCCAACCTGGTGCTTATTTCCATCGCCGGTCGCTACGCCGGCGACGTGGCCATGGAATGCCTCGAAAAAGGACTGCACGTGATGCTGTTTTCCGACAACGTTTCTCTCGAAAAAGAGATCGAGCTGAAAAAAGTCGCCCAATCGAAGGGGCTCCTCGTCATGGGGCCCGACTGCGGCACGGCCATCATCAACGGCGTTCCCCTGGCGTTCGCCAACGTGGTGAACCGGGGGAACATCGGCGTGGTGGCGGCGGCGGGCACGGGCTTGCAGGAAGTGAGCACGCTCATCTCCAACGCCGGCGGCGGCATTTCCCAGGCCCTGGGGACCGGCGGCCGGGACGTCAAGAAAGACGTGGGCGGGATCTCGTTCCTGCAGGGGTTGAACGCTTTGGTTGAGGATAAGACCACGAAGGTGGTTTTGCTGGTGTCCAAACCGCCCTATCCGGACGTTCTGAAAAAAATTCTGGCCGAAATCAAGAAAGTGAAAAAGCCGGTGGTGTCCATCTTCCTCGGCGGCGATACCGCCGGACTCCGCAAGGCCGGGGTCCATGCTTTCGACACGCTCGAAGAGGCGGCGCTGGCGGCGGTGTCCCTCTCCGGCGGAGGGAAAACCGATAAAATCGCGGCGCAGTTGGCGGCGCGCGATAAAAAGCTGGAGTCCTTGGCCAAGGCCGAAGCGAAGAGGCTGGCGAAAGGGCAAAAATTTTGCCGCGGGTTGTTCAGCGGCGGCACGTTCTGCAGCGAGGCGTTGCTGATCCTCTCGGAGATGCTCGGCGACGTTCATTCCAACATCCCGCTGAAACCGGGACTGAAACTGCAGAACTCCATGAAGAGCGTGGCCAACACCGTCATCGACATGGGGGAGGATGAGTTCACCGTCGGCCGCCCGCATCCGATGATCGATTATTCGCTGCGCAATAAAAAAATCCTGGAGGAGGCGAACGCCTCCGAGACCGCGGTCATCCTCTTGGACGTGGTGCTGGGATACGGTTCGACCCCGCAGCCTCTGGAGGATATCCTGCCCGCCCTCCAAGAGGCGTTCGCTGTCGTTCGGAAAAACAGGCGAGGCCTGTCGGTCGTGTGTTCCGTGACGGGAACGGACAAGGACCCGCAGAACCGGTCGAAGGTCGTTCAGGGCCTGGAAAAGGCCGGCTGCCTCGTTCAGCCGTCCAACGCCGCCGCCTGCCGCCTGGCGGGGCGGATCGTTAAATCCGCGAATGTCTAGGGGGCGATGACCATGGCCATGAAAAATTTGTTCGACAAGGAACTGAAAGTCCTCAACATCGGATTGGCGTCCTTCAAGGCGACGCTGGATGAGAACAAGACCTCCGCCGTGCACGTGGACTGGAAACCGCCCGTGGACGTCCCCAAAGAGGTGATGGCGGTCATCCATAAGAACCGGAAAACCATCGGGCAGGCCAACGAGAAAGCGGCGAAGATCATTTTGGCCGGGAAACCGGCGCTCATCGGATTGGAAAAAGCCGGGGACGTCGTCCCCGGCATGAAGAAGAATCTGATCCTGCACGCCGGTCCGCCCATCACCTGGGACCGCATGTGCGGTCCCATGCGCGGCGCGGTGATGGGGGCGCTGATGTATGAGGGGCTCGCCAAGACCGCCGACGAGGCGAAAAAATTGGCGTCGTCCGGCAAGATCGAATATTCGCCGTGCCATGAGCACCAGTCCGTCGGGCCCATGGCGGGAATCATCTCCTTCTCCATGCCCGTGTTCGTCGTCAAGAACGAGGAATACGGCAACCTGGCCTTCGCCACCATGAACGAGGGGCTCGGCAAGGTGCTGCGTTACGGCGCCTACGGCGACGATGTGCTTCAGCGGCTCAAATGGATGGAAACGGCTCTCTATCCCGTCCTGAAAAAAGCCCTGGCTCGGTTGACGCGGATCGACCTGAAGAACCTCATCGCCCAGGCCCTTCACATGGGGGACGAACTTCACAACCGCAACCGCGCGGCGACCTCGTTGCTCCTGCGCCTCTTGGCCCCGGCGGTGCTTCGCACCATGGAGGATCCGGAGACCTCCGCCAAAGTGCTGGAGTTCGTCAACGGCAACGACCATTTTGCGTTGAACCTCTCCATGGCGGCCAGCAAGGCCACCCTGGATCCTGCCCGCAACATCCCGCACAGCAGCGTGGCGGTGGTGATGGCCCGCAACGGTACGGATTTCGGCGTGCAGCTGGCGGGGACCGGCAACGCCTGGTTCACGGGCCCCGCGCCCGTGCCGGACGCGCTGTTCTTCCCCGGCTACACCAAGGCGGACGCCAACCCGGACATCGGCGACAGCGCCATCACCGAGACCAACGGGCTCGGCGGGTTCGCCATCGCCGCCGCCCCGGCCATCGTGCAGTTTGTGGGAGGCAGCGCCGCCGACGCCGCCAATTACACCCTGCAGATGTACGAGATCACCGCCGCCGAGAACAACGCCTACCAGATCCCCGGACTGAATTTCCGCGGCACCCCCACCGGTATCGACGTGGTGCGGGTGGTGGAAAAAGGGATTTTCCCGTTCATCGATACCGGCGTGGCGCACAAGGAACCGGGCATCGGCCAGGTGGGGGCGGGCGTGCTGAGCGCGCCGGCGGAACCGTTCAAGAAGGCCGTGGAGGGATTGGCAAAAACCTTGTGAGCGGGTCGCGATCCGGGGAAAACGGAGCCCCGGCGTTTTTTGCTAAGATTTGACGCTCTGGAGATAGGAACCTCATGAAAAAAATACTGACCCCCGAAGAAGCCGTCGAAAACATCCACGACGGCGCCATCATCATGGCCGGCGGTTTCATGTGCTGCGGCCAGGCCCTGCGTCTGGCGGACGCCCTGCTGGCCAAGGGGTCGAAAGACCTCACCCTCATCACCAACGACGCGGGGTTCCCCGACGGCGGCATGGGCAAGCTCATCGTGGCCGGCCGCGTGAAACACCTCATCGCTTCTCACATCGGGCTCAATCCCGCCGCCGGCCAGAAGATGAATTCGGGTGAAATGCGCGTGGACCTCGTGCCGCAGGGGACCTTGGTGGAACGCATCCGTTGCGGAGGGGCGGGGCTGGGCGGGTTTCTGACCCCCACCGGCGTCGGCACCGCCGTGGAAGAAGGCAAAAAAAAGATCAAGGTGGACGGGCGCGATTACCTCCTGGAAACGCCGCTCAAGGCGGATTTCGGGTTCATCAAGGCCAACGTCTGCGACACCATGGGCAACGGATTTTTGGCCAAATCCACGAAGAATTTCAACATCGTGATGGCCATGGCGTCCCAGCACACGATCTTGGAGACCGACCGTCTGGTGAAACGAGGCGAATTGGATCCCGAACAGGTCAACCTGCCCGGCGTCTTCATCAACGCCATCGCTCACGAGGGGAAGAAATGAGCGCCGCCAAAGATTTGAAACGCGAACGCATCGCCCGCCGGATCGTCCGGGAGCTGCCCGATAATGCCCTCGTGAATTTGGGCATCGGCATGCCCACCCTGGTGGCGAACTACCTCCCCAAAGACAAGACGATCTTCCTGCACTCGGAGAACGGGTTCATCGGGTTGGGGCCTCACCCGGAAAAGGGCAAGGAGGACAAGGACATCGTCAACGCCGGCGGCGCGCCGGTGACCATCATGCCCGGCGGCTGTTTCTTCGATTCCGCGCTCTCCTTCTCCATCATCCGCGGCGGCCACGTGGACGTCACCGTTCTGGGGGCCTTGGAGGTGGACGAGGAGGGGAACCTCGCCAACTACATGATTCCCGGCAAGATGGTGCCCGGCATCGGCGGCGCCATGGATCTGGTCACCGGCGCCAAGAAGGTCATCATCGCCATGGAGCACGTCAACAAATACGGCGCTCCGAAGATATTGAAGAAGTGCACCTTGCCGCTCACCGCCAAAAAAGAGGTGGACATCATCGTCACCGACATGGCCTTCATCCGCGTGACCCAGAATGGACTCGTCCTGGAGGAGATCGCCGAGGACACCACCGTGGAAGAAGTGGTGCAGAACACGGGAGCGAAACTGGTCGTCCACCCGAAAATTTTGGAGTTTTAGGCCCCGTTTGGGGTTCTTTCGACATAAAAAGGAGCTTCCCATGAACAACAATGAATTCATCGACCTGATGACCAAATCGAAGATGTACGACCTCACTCAGCCGCTGAGCGTGCACACCCCGCCCTGGCCGAGCTATATCCCGCTTTCCGTCCAGTATTTTAAGCGCATCGCCGGCGCCCACATGGGACAGGGGGCCAACGGACAGGTCATCACCACCAGCAACCACGTGGGCACGCACATGGACGGCGAGATCCATTTCCATGCCTCCGGCCGGTCCATCGGGCAGGTGCCCATGTCGGAATGGATCGGTCCCGGCGCGGTGGTGGACATCTCAAAGGAAATGGGGGATTACGACCTCTACGACCCGGATTTGCTGATGAAAAAAGTCGAGATCAAAAAGAACGACATCCTCCTCATCAACACCGGATACCATCGCTACGCGTGGTATGAGAAGGACTCCGACGAGGTCCGCTACTTCGTGAAACATCCGGGCCCCGGCCCCAAGTTCCATGAATGGTGTCTGGACATGAAATTCAAGTGGATCGGCGTGGACTGCGGTTCGGCCGACCACCCCATGAACACCATCATCCGTAACTGGCATCCCAAGCTCTTCATCGAGGCGGAGAAAAAGCTCAAGAAGAACTACAAGAAGTCCTGGGATGAGATGTTTCCGCCGGAGATCTATTATCAGGTGATGCATTTGAAGCTTTTCCCCAAAGGCATCGTGCATGCGGAGAACATCGGCGGCGAGATCGAGAAGATCGGCAACAAACGCGTGTACGTGGGATTTTTCCCGCTGAAGGGGATGGAACTGGAATCCGCCATGGGCCGCTGCGTGGCCTGGCTGCCCTGACGGCCCCTGTCCGTTTTGCGCAAAAACCGTAAGAGGAGACGCTCATGCCCATAGCGCACGAGTTCGATTATCACAAGCCCAAAACATTGCCCGAAGCGGTGAAACTGCTCGCCGAATACAGGGGCAAGGCGAAACCTTTGGCGGGCGGAACGGATTTGATCGTCTGGCTCAAAGGGGGCCTGGAAAAACCCGAGGCCGTCGTGGACATCAAGGCGCTGCGGGAACTGGGCCGGATCGTCTGGAAAAAGGACGAAGCCCTCATCGGGGCGCTCATCACCTTCAGCGAGCTCATCGATAACGCCGACGTCCGAAAAAAACTCCCGGTGCTGTGGGAGGCGAGCCGCACGGTGGCGTCGGTCGGCGTGCGTAACCGCGCCACCTTGGCGGGCAACATATGTTCGGCGGTGCCCTCGCTCGACAGCGCCCCGGCTCTGCTGGTCTACGACGCCGTCGTCCATCTCCAGGGCCCCAGAGGAAAACGGCAGATGCCGTTGAAAGATTTTTTCATGGGTCCCAAGAAGACCGCTCTTGCCCCGGGCGAGCTTGTCACCGGGGTGGCCGTACGCATTCCAAAGAAGAAGAGCGGCGGCTGCTACGCGAAGCTCGGCCGTTACGCCGGGGAAGACCTGGCGCAGGTGGGGTTGGCCGTCCTCGCGCTGGCGGACAACACCTACCGCGTGGCCCACTGCGCCGTGGGGCCGGTGGCACGCCGGGCGGAAAAAATCGAGGGGCTCTTAAACGGGAAGCGCTTGAGCGACATTCTCCTGGAAGAGGCGGTTCGTTTGGTGGACAAGGAGATCAGCCCCATCTCCGACATCCGTTCCAGCAAGGAATACCGTCTCCACATGACGAAAGTGATGTTGCGGCGGGCGCTTTGGGCCGCCGTGAACCGCCTGGCCGGGAGCGGGCCGGTGGCCGGCTCGAGCCTGATTTAAGGGGGATCCCATGAAAAACATTTCAATCCAATTGAAACTGAACGGCGTCCGGCGGACGCTCGAGGTGGAGCCCAGCGACGTGCTGTTGGACGTTCTGAGGGACAAGCTCGGCGTGAAGAGCCCCAAGGTGGGGTGCGACCGGGGAGACTGCGGCTCCTGCACCGTTTTCATGAACGGAAAGACCGTGCGCAGCTGTCTGGTTCTGGCGGTGGAGGCCGACGGGGCGGACGTCGTCACGTTGGAGGGGATCTCCAAAAACGGTCCCACGCGGCTGCAGAAGGAGTTCGTCAAGCGCAATTCGTTCCAGTGCGGTTTCTGCGCGCCCGGCGTGATTCTTTCCGCCGAAGAGGCGCTGAAGAAACATCCGCGCGCCTCGGACGAGGAAATCAAAGAACACATCGCCGGCAACCTGTGCCGTTGCACGGGCTACAAACCCATCCTCGACGCCATCAAGACCGTGGCGTCGGGCAAGGCGTCCAAGTAGGTCCGGGGGCCATCATGCAAAAACTTTCACAGAAGCTGGAAGAACTGACCGTGCCGCCGATTTCCGTGGGCCCGGCCGGCGGCCACCGAGTGGTCGGGAAGTCCGTCGAGCGCATCGACGGCTGGGAGAAAGTTTCCGGCGCCGCGAAGTTCCTGGAAGACCTGGATTTCGGGCCCAACCTTCTCTACGCCGCCCTGGTGGAGAGCCCCGTGGCGCACGCCAAGATCAAGAAGATCGACGTCAGGGATGCCTTGAAGGTGCCCGGGGTGGTGAAGGTCGTCACGGGGAAAGATTTCCCCTATAAGTTCGGCCTCTACATGAAGGACCGCTATGTCTTCGCGTATGACCGCGTACGCTTCGTCGGGGAGCAGGTGGCCGCCGTCATCGCCTGGAGTCCCAAGGCCGCCCTGCGCGGCGCCGCCAAGGTGAAAGTGGACTACGAGGAACTCCCGATCGTCCTCGATCCGGTGAGAGCCATCGAAAAAAACGCCACCCTCATCCATCCCGATCTGGGCAACTACCCGCACGTGCCGTGGTTTTTTCCCAAGGCCGACACCAACATCGCGCATTGGCGGAAGACCCGGAAGGGGGATTGGGAAAAAGGGTTTCGGGAGGCGGACGCCGTTCTGGAAGACACTTATTTTGTTCCGCGGTATGCCCACTGCGCCATCGAGGTGCACGCGGCGGTGGGGCTTTACGACATGTCCGGGCGGCTCACCGTCTGGACGGCGTCCCAGTCGCCGTTCACGCAACGCAACGTCTTCGCCGAGGCGCTCGCCCCTCTCGGCATCTCGCACAAGGACGTGCGCGTGATCACGCCGTACGTTGGCGGCGGGTTCGGCGGCAAGGCCGGCGTGTCCATGGAAATCATCGGCGCGGCCCTCGCCATGACGGTGAAAGGCCACCCGGTGAAGGTGCTCTGGAACCGCGCCCAGGAGTTCTGCAACACCTATCAACGTCAGGGCGTGGTGGCCAAGATCAAGATGGGCGTGAAGAAGAACGGCAAGATCACCGCCCTGGAACATTCCCTCTATTGGGATGCCGGCGCCTATGTGGAATACGGCGCCAACGTGGTGAACGCGGCCGGCCTTTCGGCCACCAACCCCTACCGGGTGGACAACGTGAAGATCGATTCCATCTGCATCTACACCAACCTTCCGCCGGGCGGGCCCTATCGCGGATTCGGCTATTCCGAATTCAGTTTCGGCATCGAGTCACACGTCACGCGGATGGCGCAGAAAATCGGGTTGGACCCCGTGGAGTTCCGTCGACGAAACCATATCAAGGAGGGGGATACCCTGCCCTACGGCGCGCACATGAACCCCAACGGCCTTCGCGAATCCATCGACAAGGTGGCCGCGGAGATCATGTGGGGTTCCAAAGCAAAGAGCGATGATCCGAAAAAAGCGGTGGGCAAGAGCCTGGTCCTTTTCTGGAAGTCGCCCGCCATGCCGCCCAACGCCGCCTCCTCCGCGTTCTTGAAATTCAACGAAGACGGAAGCATCAACATCCTCATCTCCGGCATGGAGATCGGCCAGGGACTGCTGACCGCCATGGCGCAGATCGCCTCCGAGATATTGTCGGTGCCGGTGGCCAAGATCCGGGTGGAAACGCCCGACACGGACCGAAACCCGTACGAATGGCAAACGGTCGGTTCGCATGTCACCTGGGGATGCGGCAACGCCGTTAAAAAGGCCGCTTTGGACGCCCGGGATCAGATATTCGAATTGGTGCAGCGCGCACTTCATCTGGAGAAAGACACCCTGTATCTGGAAGACGAGAGGGTGAAATGCCGCACCAAGCCCGACTTTGAACTGTCGTTCGCCAGTTTCGTCATCGCCGGGATTCAGACGGAAGACCACACCTTCAAAGGCGGTCCCATCATGGGTCGCGGTGTCTTCATGCCCGAATTCGCCTCAGCCATCGGCGATCCGGAGACAGGCCAGGGCGGACACCCCAACGTGCACTACACCACGGGGGCGGCGGGACTGATTCTGGAGGTGGACAAGGAGACGGGCAAGATGAAGATCCGCAAGGTGGCCCTCGCCGTGGATGTCGGCAAGGCCATCAACCCGGATCTGATCCGCGGCCAGGTGGTGGGAGGTCTGTTGCAGGGGTTCGCCACCGTGCTCTATGAAGACATGCGGTACAGCGAAAAGGGGAAACTTTTGAACCCCAACTTCTCCGATTACAAGATACCCACCTCCCTGGATGTGCCGGAAGAAATCGTGCCCATCATCGTTGAGGTCCCTCAGCCGGACGGTCCTTTCGGGGCGCGCGGGGTCGGGGAACACACCATGATCCCCACGGCTTCGCTGGTCGCCAACGCCGTCGAGGACGCCCTGGGGGTGCGCATCAAATCCATGCCCATCACCGCCGAAAAAGTGGCGCTGACCGTCAGCAAGGGGTAAGGGCGCGTCGTCCGGGGCGGTCAAACTCACATGAGAAAGGAATTTCGATGAGCGGAACCCAGCAGGGTCATGGAAACACTCCCACGCCCGGCCACGCGGGCCCGGAGAAGATCAAAGGCAAGGATTTTGCCGGCGCGGACATGTCCCAGAGGGATCTTTCTTGGGTCAATCTGTCCCACGGTTCCCTGAAAGGGGTCAATTTTTCACGCAGCATTTTGGTTCACGCCCACCTGGACTATGCCGACATCGCGGAGACGGATTTTTCCGAGAGTAACTTGACCCATGCCGATTTTAAGAACACCCGTTTGAGGAGGGTAACAGCGAAAAAAGCGGAGATGGCGGCGGTCCAGTTCAACGGCGGCCGCGTCGAGGGGGGGGATTTTTCCGGCGCGCATCTGCAGGGGTCGAATTGGGAATTCGTGGAGTGCAAGGGAACGGATTTCAGCCGCTCCAATATGGCCGGCGCGAATTTATTGCGCGGCACGTTCGACCAGTGCGATTTCAGCGAGGCCCGCCTTGTCGGCGCCGATCTGTCCGAATCCCGATTGAAAAACACAAAAATGGCCGGGGCCGACCTCACGGCGGCCAATCTGGAGGGGGCCGAACTTAAAGGGGTGGATTTCCGAGATGCGCGGGTTTCCGGCGCCCGCTTTTGGTCTGCACACGGACTTTCGAAAGAGCAAAAGACGTTCATTGTGGAAAACGGCGGGAGTCTTTATTCTCCCCGGATGTTGAAACTGATCCAATGCGCCCGATTTTTTAAGACCAACGTGTATGCGCAAATAGGAGTCCTTGCCTTTCTCCTCGGCCTGACGGTTTTCGGATATAGATATTCGGAGAACCCACATCATCGAAACAACAGGTGGGTGATGGACAAAGCGGGAAAATATTTGAATAGGGGCGACCACGACAAAGCCCTCGCCTTGTACCGTCTTTTGCTGCAGCGTCCCGGCCAGGAAAATCCCCTGCAGATATATTCATCCATGATTCAGACGTATTTTCAAATGAACCGGTTCGACAAAATACTGGAAGTTTATGCGGAAGCGGTCCGAAGCACGGATGCCCCGGGGGCGCTGGCCGACATAGAACTTGAACTGGCCAATTTATACGGACGGCATAATGAACCTGAAAAAGCGGAAGAGTATCTCCAGAAAGTCGCGAAGAACGTTTCGGCCGGCGCCGGGCAGAGGTTTCGAGCGCAAATGGATCTGATTCAAAGCCGCCGGTCGCGCGGAGCAAGCACGAAAGAAGGGGCGTTGAGAGAGTATGATAAGTTGTTGGCGACATGGAAAGACGATGTCATCG
>JAKLDV010000109.1 GCA_022703335.1 Elusimicrobiota bacterium | reverse complement strand
ACTTGAACACCTTCCTGAAGACCCAGATCGCCATCAGCGAGTTGAAGGGGACCATGGATTTCCTGAACGGCCGGGAGGTGGTGTTCCGCGACCGGGAGGGGAAGGAATACACCCGCGTGGATCTGGTCGAGTTGGCGGGGACGCCCGGCGGCGCCGAGGCGGCGGCCATCCTGGGCTGGTACGCCGGGCTGGCGTTGAACGCCAAGGTCAACAGCGACGGCACCGTCACCCTGAACATCGGCGGCGAAATCCCCGTCAAAGTGAATCTGGACACGTTCCTGCAGACGCAGGTGGCCATCAGCGAACTGGCCGGCGCCAAGGCCTATCTGGACGATAAGACCATCGTTTTTCGGGACCGGAACGGCCGTGAGTTTTCCCGGGTGGATCTGCTGACGGCGGCGGGCGAGCTCACGCCGGAGGGCGTGAAGGCGGCCGCCATCCTCGGCTGGTACGGCGGGCTGGCGCTCCACGCTTCCGTCAACCCCGACGGCACCGTGACGCTGAAGATCACCGACGAGAAGGGCCGCAGCCTGCCCACGCCCAAGAGCGTGGACCTGGACACGTTCTTGAAAACCCAGGTGGCCATCAGCCAGCTCGGCGGAGCCATGAAATTCCTGGACGACGGCACCGTCGTCTATTACGACCGCACCGGCAAGGCCTATACCCGGGTGGACCTGCTCGCGGAGGCGGGCCAGGGGACCCCGGCGGCGGCGCAGGCGGCGGCCATCCTGGGCTGGTACGCCGGGCTGGCGTTGAGTTCCACGGTGACGCCGGAGGGGAAAGTGATGATGACCATCGGCGGAAAAACGCCGATGGAGGTGGACCTGGACACCTTCCTGCGCACCCAGGCGGCCATCAGCGAACTGGCCGGCGCCCAGGCTTTCCTGGACGGCAACACCGTTGTTTTCCGCGACCGCAACGGCCGCGAATATTCCCGCGTGGACTTGCTCACCGAGGCGGGACAGACCACGCCGGAAGGCATCAAAGCGGCGGCCATCCTGGGCTGGTACGGCGGGCTGGCGCTCCAATCCGAGATACGGGACGGGAAAGTTTTCCTTCATATCACCGACGCGGAGGGGAATAAATTGTCGGTGCCGGAGAGCGTGGACTTGGACACGTTCCTGAAGGTGCAGGCGGCCATCAGCGAATTGCCCGGCGCGCAGAAATTTCTCGATGACGGCGTCGTCGTCTTCAAGGACAAGACGGGCCGGGAGTTCACCCGGGTGGACCTTCTGGAATTGGCGGGCACCAAGGAGGGCGCCACCGCCGCGGCCATCTTGGGCTGGTACGCCGGGCTGGCCCTGAGTTCCAGGGTGAACGCCGACGGGACCGTGTCTCTGACCATCGGCGGCGAGGTCCCGGTGGAGGTGGACCTGGACACCTTCCTGGCGACCCAGGCGGCCATCAGCGAACTGGCCGGCGCCAAGGCCTATCTCGACGCCAACACCATCGTTTTTGTGGACGCGCAAGGGAAAGAATATTCCCGCGTCGACTTGTTGGGAGATGCCGGCAACGCCACGCCGGCCGGGGCCCGCGCCGCCGCCATCCTCGGCTGGTACGCCGGGCTGGCCCTCCATTCGGAAATCAAGGATGGAAAAGTGATTTTGAACATCACCGACGCCGACGGGAACAGTTTGGAAACGCCGGCGGAGGTGGACCTGGACACGTTCCTGAAGATTCAGGCGGCCATCAGCGAACTGGGCGGCGCCAAGGAGTTCCTCGACGACGGAACCGTGGTCTTCAAAGACCGGAACGGCAAGGAGTTCACGCGCGTCGACTTGGTGACGCTGGCCGGAACACCCGAAGGGGCCAAGGCCGCGGCGATCCTGGGCTGGTACGCGGGGCTGGCGCTCAATTCCAAGGTGAACGAAGACGGGACCGTGACCTTGACCATCGGCGGCACGGTGCCGGTGTCGGTGGACCTGGACACGTTCCTGAGGACCCAGGTGGCCATCAGCGAACTGGCCGGCGCCAAGGCCTACCTGGATGACAAAACCATCGTTTTCGTGGATCGGGAAGGGAAAGAGTATTCCCGCGTGGATCTGCTCACGGCCTCCGGCCAACTCGGTCCGGAAGGCGTCAAGGCTGCGGCGATCCTGGGCTGGTACGCCGGGATGGCCCTCCATTCCTCCGTCACCGCCGACGGCCGGGTGATTCTCCAGCTGACGGACGAGAACGGGAACCAGTTGCCGACCCCCGCCACCGTGGACCTGGACACGTTCCTGAAAGTGCAGATCGCCATCAGCGAGCTGTCGTGGGCCAAAAAATATCTGGACGACGGCACGGTCGTCTTCTACAGCAAGGACGGAAAGGGCTACTCCCGCGTGGATCTGGTGGCTCTGGCCGGCAGCGGCACGCCGGAAGGGACCTTGGCCGCCGCGGTGCTCGGTTGGTATGCGGGGCTGGCTCTGCGCGTGGAAGCCACCGCCACCGGGTTGGTCATCCATTTTTATAAGGACAAGGACGGCGACGGCCAGGCGGACGAGGGGGAGGAAATCGCCACCCCGCAGAGCATCGACCTGAACCAGTTCCTGCGCCTGCAGACCGAGATCAGCGAGACCGCCGGCGCCATCAAGCTTCTCTCCAATACCTTCTATCAGCAGCTCCTCGCACAAGCCAACGACCCCGCGCTTTCCGAGGAGGTCCGCCGCCAGGCTACCACGGCCATGGGCGTTCTGTCGTCCTTCTCCACCCAGGGGAAAATCGAGGGGGATCAGTATAAAATAGATTTGTCGGGCCGGCAGCGCGAGAGCATGGATCTCAACGAGTTCCTCCTCCTGCAGGATTTCATACTCAACCTGCCCAGTTTTCAGCGCCTCGTCGACCCGCGCGCCGCCGACATATTCAAGGGCAAGAACGCCCTTGAACTTTTCGAAATTTCCGGCGACCCCGACGCCGATCCGTTCCTCCGCTCCGAAGCCCAGCGCATCATCGGGCTGGCGGCGTTCATGGCCGGCATGTCCACCAGCGTGGTGGATTCGGACGGCGACGGCGTGCCCGACGACGTGGTGATACGGCTCGTGCAGGACGGCGAGGCGCGGACCTTCGCGTTGTCCGAGGATACCCGCGTGACGGAGATGTTGATGAAGGATTTCATGGACGCCTTCGCCACCGTCCTGAACCTGGAGGAGTTCCAGCGGCTCCTCAACGAGGGCGGCGATTTCACTTTCACCGACCGCAACGGACATAAGATCCAGGTGCCCGCCAACGCCATCCTGGCCAGCACGTTCTTCGGCAACTACGGCGCCATCACCGACCAGACCCTATTCGACCTTTTCGGCGTGAACCGCCTGCGCGTGGACCGCGACGGCGACGGTGTCCTGGACGACACCCCCCTCACCCGGTTCGACCTCCTGACCCTCAATGATCCGCGCGTCCAGGCGGTGAACAGCATCGTGGTCTTCCTGTCGCTGAACCGGGCCATGCTGGAAAAGGAGACCGGCCTCACCATCAACCAGATTGTGCAGAAGGTCGCCCAAATTCAGCCGCTGTTCCGGGAATACGTGCAGACGACGGCGTTCGACAGGGACGTGAAACTGACGGAAGGCGATTTCATGTTCCTGCTTTATCTGCTGCGCGAAGCCCAGGCGCGGCATACCACGCTGGAGGAGATGCTGGTGGAACCGCGCTTCCGCGCCGAGATGACGGTGCGCTACCAGTTGTTCGACTCCGAGACCATGACCCAGAAGAACGCCTTGCGATGGGGCAACAAACAGGCGGAGATTTTGTACGAGGTGGAACACGCGCAGCAGTCCCTGAAGCTTGTGGAACATTTTTACGACATCCGGACCGCCCAGGAGAACATCGCGCTGGCCACCGCGCACCTTCAGGAATTGCAACGTCTGCGCGAGGAGGCCTCGGTCCGCAAGATCCCCAGCCAGGTCGAGCATTCCCGCCTGCTCGGCCGTCTCGACCAGCAGATCAGCGAGACCCGCCAGGCCTTGACCAAGGCGCAGGACGCTCTCCGGGACGCGACCTATGCCGTCAAACGCATGCTGCGGTGGCCGGCGGATAAACCCGTTCAATTCGAGCTGGGAGACGAGGAGTTGGCGAGGATTTTACGCGAGGCCGGCGCGGACCGCCTGGCCGCGCTCCGTCGGCAGGCGGCGGAAGCCAAGATCGAGCAATATCGCGCCGCCGTGCCCGAACGGTATCGTAGCCAGGCGTCCATCGGCGGCGTGCTGGACATCCTTCGCGCCGTCGGCGTGAAGGCGCTCGGCCCCCTGTACGCCGTCAACTTCGTGATGTCGGTCGGCGTGTTCGATAAGCAACGCGGCCCCCTGCGCGACGCCGCGGTGTTCGCCTATGCCCGCGCCATTGTGGAGGCGGAGGAACTTAAACGCGAACAGGCGGCGGAAAACGAGAAGGCGTCCTTCTCCCTGGCGGATCTGGACCGGCGCATCGCCTCCGCCGAAGAGGCCCTTTTTGAGATGGAAGAACGCATCGCCGACGTCCAGCGGGCCGTGGACCGGGATGAGGCCCCGATGGCCGACCTGGCCGAACTTTATAAGAACCGCTTCGAGGCGCGCCGTCAGCTCGAGGCGTTGCGGCGGGAACGGACGCGCATGGCCAAGAAACTGGTGGAATACGAAGGCCCTTATGTGCCGGTGCAGCCGCCGAAGGTGGGCACGGGGGAAAAGATCGTCAACGGCGCCGTCAGCGTCGTTCGCGCGGCCATGAATCCTTTTGACCTGCTGCTTTCCCCGTTCCGGAAGGGCAAGGACAAGGCGCGGCTGGAGGCCTTGAAACAGGAGATCGTCCGACAAGACGCTCCGCCGGTGGCCCTGCGCGATGCGGGGGTGGACCAGCTGTTTGAATTGGCGCGGGCGCGCAACCCGCTTTTCCGTCAGGCCCAGGCGTACGAACGGGAACGGGAGATGGTGCTGAAAGCCCAAAAAGCGGGCGCCTGGCCCAAGATCAATACCGTCTTGCGCTACTCGTCTTCCGTCGATCCCGGTGGGTTGCGGCCGCAGTCGTTCGGGGACCTGTTTACGTCCGGTCAGCTTTCCTATGGGCTCAACGCCACCTGGCGCGTCTACGACCCGTCGCGCGGCAGCCGCGTTCTCATCGAACAGATGGAGGTGGAAAAGGCCGACCTCGGGGCCAACGATATCGCCAGCCAGGTCTATCTGACGATCGCCTGGCAGTTGGAGACGCTGGAACGGCTTCAGGATTCCCTGCCGCGTCTGCAGGGGGAATTGAACAACGTCAACGACCGACTCGCGCAGGCGCGTCAGGACCAGGAGTTCAATATCTTCAGCGATCCGGAGCTGGCCCGACTGGAATACGAGAAGGCTCGCCTGGAGGACGAGGTCAAGGTCGCCCGGGCGCGGATCCAAACGTTGAAGATCGAGATCAAAAAGACCGCCGGCTTGACCGACGCGGATTCTTTGGAGTTTTCGGACACGTATTCGATTCGGGACCTCCATCACCGGCTGGCGTTGCAGCGGTTCGACCGGTACGTGCAGGAAACGGAAGGCCGTGTGGAGATGAACGCGGAAGGAAAGAAAGTGGTGGACGGCGTGGCCGACACCGTCGACGATGCCCGCCAGTATCTGGCGCTCTTGCAGGCCCGACAATTCCTGGCGGTGGCCCGTTCCGCGGACAAACGCAGCCCGGCGCTGGCCGGCATGGAAGAACGCCTCCGCGGCATGGAAGCCGCCGTGGCTTCCCGGGATCTCAGCTTAAAAGACAAGACCGCCCAATTGAACGCCCTCCTCGGCGAAATCCGAGGATTGGTGAAGGACATCCCCGCCCTGGCCAAGGACTCCAACAGCTTGTTGTTGGGGGAACTCTCCGCCAAGCTCGCGGAACTCGAGGCGGCCCTCGCCGATCCGTCCGCCGATCCTTTGACGCGACTGGCCCGGCTTTCGGAGTATTCGGTCTATTTGACGGCGGTGACCGCTTCCTTGACGCCGGAACTGAAATGGAAGACGCGCGAAGGCGCCGCGCTGGGACTCCTTCTGACGGCCTGGGACAAAGCACTGATGGGACGTTTCGATCCGTTCGTCAGCCAACGCATCGCCATTCGCACGGCGGAGATCTATCAGCTGCAGGCCATGGTGGCCAACAAGATGGAACCCATCGAGTTGAACATGGATTTTCTCACCTTGTTTTCCACCGGGGACAAGAAAACCACGGGGACATCCGTCGGTTCCTACTTCCGGCAGAACGCGTTGAACTTCGTGAGCATTCCGCCGAAACTGATCGAAACCGTTTTCTCGCCCATGCACAAAGCGTTCCACGCCAGCCGGATTGGCCGGATCCCCGTGATCGGAGCGCTCTTGCGGGACTTCATCCCGGGCCTCAAGTCGAGCGAGGCCCGCAAGGCGGCCATCGAGGAATATATGGCCCTGGCTTTGCGGGAACTCTCCTCCGCCCAGCAGAAAGGGGTCGAGTTGCAGAACGCCCGCAGCGCGGCCATCGCCCATTACCGCGCCTCCGTCGAACTTCTGAATCTTACCCGGACCCGCAAAGTGGAGTTCGCCATGCTGTCGCCCTACGCCACGCTGGAAGAACAGAAGGATGCCTCGAATCAGGAGAACGTCCGTTTAAAATACGAAAGGGACGCGCAGCGGGCCCAGGAAGAGGTTGGGGAGGCGGAACTGGCGCTGCTGGCTTTGGGAATCACCCCCGAATCCCTTCCTCCGGTCGCCGCCCCCGCCGGACCGGCTCTCCCGCTTTCCCTGTCTGCCGGCCGTCAATATGCCCGGGACACCTTCAACGTGCGGATGGCCGAACTGAACAAACGCATCGAGGCCGCCCGACTGAAGAAGGCCGAAGCTTCCAGCACGCTGGGACGTTTCCAGTTGATGGCCGGCGGCCAGTCCGCGGGCTGGAAATTCCTTCCTTTCTTCCGCTTCCAGTTGTTCAGCCGCGAATCTTCCACCCCCTACGCCGTCGAGGCCCAGAGGGCGGAATATCGCGCCGCCGAACAAGCGGTGGAATCGGAGGTCCTGACCCAGGCCGGCAAACTGCAGGACTATTACGCCCGGCTGGTGGAGAGCCGTCTGAAGGCCCAGCTTTACGACATGCTGGCCGGCGGTTCGTTGGCCGAGGCGGAACAGCTCGCCGGCCTGTCCTCTCGGGAGATCGACGCCCTCACCGCCCGCGTCCAGCGCGACATCTTCCGTTCCGAGGCCGCCCGCGCCCGGGCTGATTTTTCGACGGAAGCGGAGCTCCTTTCCGCGTTGAGCGTCACTTCCCGGTCCCTGCTGTTGCAGGCGCTGCCCAGCCCGCAGGCGCTGACGGATGCCCTGCGCGCGCTCCAGGACGCGACGATGAACCGGCCGGTGGACGTCTCCGCCCATCCGGAAGTGCGCCGCGCCCAGGAAATGGTCCGCGCCGAGCAGTTACGGCGGATGGACGTCGCCCTCAAGGCCTTCATTCCCGACATCAACCTGGATTTCCAACAGAACGATTTCAATAATGTTTTGGAGGTCCATCTGAACGCTTCCTGGCGGATCATCGGGTCCGGCACGGCCGCACGGAAAGGGATGGCGGATGCGGAGATCGCCGCCCTTCAGGAAAAGGAACGACAGATCCGTTACGATATCGAGTCCCGCATCGCCCAGAACCGCGAAGAAATGTCCGAAACGCTCTTCGAACTGGCGCGCGTGGACGGCGAATTGAAGGACCTCTGTGATTCGGCGCGCATGCAGAAGTTGATGTCCGACTATCGCGAAGGACGGATACAGATCGGCGAATTGACGGCGCACCTCTCGTCCATCGGCCGGCTGATGGGGGAACGGGCCTATCAGCTCGTCCGCCTGGCGGGTCTTTACGAGAGTATTTCCCAGGTCTTCGGAGCTCACGGCGCGCCCTTGCCGCCCCTGTCGGAACTGTTGAAGGTTTCTCCGGAGGCCGCTTCCATGGACAATCTGTTGAAAGAACTCGGCCGAAAGGCGCCGGAGACCCCGACGGAACAGCCGGTGGTCCTTCCCGCCGAATGGGGGGCGTCGCGGTCCCGCACCGTCCCGAAGGGGGAGAGGCCGGCCAACGTCGCTCCCGTGCCGCTGTGGACCGTCTCGAAGATCACCACGGTGGGCACCCGGGAGAGCCCCGAGGAGTCGCCGTCGCCGATCGATGTGCCGGTGACCCAGGCAGTGATCTACGGCTGGTACGATAACGAGTTCGGTAGCTACACCAATATGCTGGGCGAGTTGACGGCCTCGATTGCAGAAC
>JAKLDV010000108.1 GCA_022703335.1 Elusimicrobiota bacterium | reverse complement strand
CAGGTTTTGGATTTTGGCCATGAGTTCTTCCGCAAGCTTGTCCGCCTCCGCCGGGGCCACGATGCCCGCCGGTTCCCGCCCTTGGAGGTTGATGTAGATCCCGCCGCCCAGCCCCAGCGAATACGCCTTGGATTTCGCCCAGTCCACGCCGGTGAAAAAATGCTCCGGCGCGGTCCGGGGATCCTTCAGGACAAGATAGCCGTTGTCCACCAGCCAGCGGTTCAGGTGCACCGCCCGTCGGAACGAGGCGAAACCGTGGTCCGATAACACCACCAGCAGGGTCTTGTCGTCCACGAAAGGCAGGACGTGGCCGAGGGTCTCATCGAGCCGGCGGTAGATGCCCCGCACCGCTTCCCGCTGGGCCGCCGAACGGCCGTGGAGCGGATGCGTCTCGTCCACCGCGCGCCAGAACATGTGCTGGATCCGGTCGGGGGTGTCGTAAACGCACATCAACAGGCCCGATTCGAAACGTTTCAGCTCCTCCCGGAGCATGGCGTCGCGCTGATCCATGATCTGGCCGCATTGTTCCAGGAACGCTTCGTCGGAAATCACCTCGTCGCTCAGGGCGTTGGTGTCCTCGTCCATGCCCAGCGTGTAGTAAGGGCCGATGCTTTCGGCCAGTTTTTTGGAATAGTTCGACGGGTAGCTGATGGGGAAGGCCGGTTCTTCCGGATCGAAATTGAGCGGCGTCTGGTAGAGCCGGAGGGGGGAGAGGGACGCCAGATAGAAACGGCAGAGGCCGTGGATTTTTTTCAGCGTGCCCGGCCGGAAGGAGACCCGGACCCACGGGCTCCAGCCGGATTCTTCGACGTCGTAGGATTTTTTTTCGACGGTGAGGCGCAGGCTTTTTTGGGGCGCGGCCCGCGGCGAGAGCGTGAAGGGGACGGAAACGGATTTTTGGGAGGAGGGGTTTTTCGGGCCCGGGATGTCGCCCGTCCAGAGGGCCCCGGCGGATTTCAGGAACACCAGTTCTCCCCGGAAATCGGCGGGTTTTTCGAAGGGGGGGACGGTGTAGAACGTGTACCGGCCCAGCCCGCCGAGCAGATCGGGCACGCCCAGGCCGGAGAGCATGCGGCCCTCCACTTTTTCCGGCGGGAACGTCACCGGATGCCGCACCACGACCGTGGGTATTTTTTTGGCCGTGGTGAGCTCCCAGAAGGCCGGCGCCGCCCGGACCTTTTCGAAGGGGACCGTGTTCCACGGCGAACTGTTCACGGCGGTTTTCAGGAGCGTCAGGTGGGGGTAGTAGGTTTTCGGCGTCCGTTGGAGGAAATCAAACACCCCATGCACGCCCGGGTTGGCTCCCGTGGCGAAGGTGCACCACGCCACCGGCGACTGCGGCGGCGAAACGGTCTCCAGCGGCAGGAACACCCCCTTCCCGGCCACCGCCGAAAAATGCGGCAGCGTCCCGTCCTCCATCCACGTTTTCAGCAGACGATGGTCGAGTCCGTCCATCCCGATCACAATGACTTTCGAAGGAGGGGTCATCCTGGGTTTTAGGATATGGAATATTAAGCCCGATAACAAGAGGAGACACGCCAGGAGCAGGAGGAGCCGGTAAAAAGGTTTGCGGAACCGGCCCCACGTCGTCCGGAGAAAAACCAGACCGGCCGCGAAAAGGGCCGCCAGCATTCCCAGGAACGGGCCCAGCGTTTGGAACGGCAGCCCGGCCGAGCCGGGGTCGATGTACGCGGAGACCGGAAGGACGGCGACGGCCGCCAGGAGGGCCCCGCCGGCCGCGGCCCGCCATCGGGAGCGGCGCCGGCCGGCCCGCGGCGCTTTCGGAGCGGCGCAAAGGTCTTCTCGGTTATGCACGCATTTCATAGAATGAAGGACCATATCTTAGCAAAGTGGAACGGGAGAAGTCGGACGAAGAAATGAGCTTCCCAAAAAAGCCAGACGAACGGATCCTGAAAGAGAGCCTTTTCCTGAAAGCCTGCCGGCGGGAACGGACCGACCGCGCGCCTCTCTGGCTGATGCGCCAGGCGGGACGGTTCATGAAATTTTACCGGGAACTGCGGGCCAAGGTCTCCCTGCGGGAACTCTGCCGGCGGCCGGACCTTTCGGCGGAGGTGACGGTGGAGGCCGTGCGGCGGTTGGGGGTGGACGCCGCCATCATTTTTTCGGACCTGCTCCTGCCCGTGGAACCGTTGGGGTTCCGGTTGGAATACACCGCCGGCGAAGGGCCGCGGATCCATCCGCCGCTTCGAAGGGCTTCTGACCTCGCGCGCTTGAAAAACGTGGACGTGGAGGAATCGTTGGGATACGTGGCGGCGGCGGTCCGGCGGGCCCGCGCCGCGCTTCCGTCGGACGTCCCGCTCATCGGTTTTAGCGGCGCGCCGTTCACCCTGGCCGCCTATCTGATCGAAGGCGGGGGGTCGCGCGATTTTGTCCGCACGAAATCCTTCATGCACGAAGAGCCTCGGGCCTGGCATCGACTTCTCCGCCGGTTGTCGCGCACGGCGGCCGATCTGTTGAACCTTCAAATCCGGGCCGGCGCTCAGGCGGTCCAGGTGTTCGATACCTGGGCCGGCTGCCTCTCTCCCGACCATTACCGCCGGTTCGTCTTGCCGCACAGCCGGGCCCTTTTTTCCCGCCTCGATTCGTCCGTGCCGGTGATCCATTTCGCCACCAACGCCGGCGGATTTCTGGAGGCGCTCCTCGAAGCCATGCCGCGGGAAAACGTTCGTCGTCCGGTGATCGGTCTCGATTGGCGCGTGGATATCGCCCAGGCGCGCCGGCGTCTGGGCCGCGCCGCCGTGATGGGGAACCTCGACCCGGCCGTGCTGCTGTCTCCCCGCGCGAACATCCGGCGGGAGGCGGAAAAAGTTTTTGCCTCCGCCGGCGCCCGGCCCGGATATATTTTCAACCTGGGCCACGGCGTCCTGCCGCAAACGCCCGAAGAGAACGTGCGGTATCTGGTGGACGTGGTGAAAGAGATTTCATCCGGGAAGAGAAAATAAAAACATGACCGACAAGGAGAGGTCGTCGGTCGACGGCCGGGCCGTCCTCGTTTTGGCCTACGGCGGTCCGGAGAAAAAAGAGGACATCGGTCCTTTTCTGGACAACGTCCTTCAGGGGCGCCCCCTCCCGCCGGAACGCCGCCGGGAACTGGCCGGTTACTACGAGCGGCTGGGCGGCGTTTCCCCCGTCACCGTTTTGACGCCGCACCTGGCGCGGGAACTGGGGGAAACCTTCCGGAGGGAAGGGACCGAGACGGCGGTGTACGTGGCCATGCGGCATGGAAAACCGTCCATCCCCGAGGTCGTCCGGCGGATGGCGGAGGCCGGGGTGCGCCGCGCGGTGGGAGTGGTCCTTTCCGTCTTCCGGTCGGAGTTCAGCTGGGACGGCTACCTCGCCGCGGTGGACGAGGCGGTCCGGGCGCTGGGGCCCGCGGCTCCGACGGTCCGTTACGTGGAACCTTGGCATGAAGAGGCCCTGTTCATCGAGGCTCAGGCGGACCGGATCGAAGAAGTGAAAAAAGACTGGCCCGCCGACCGGCTGGCCCGGGCGCGATGGATTTTCACCGCCCACGGCATCCCGTGCGCCGCCGACCCGTCTTCGGGATATTCACAGCAGTTCGCCCGCTCGGCGGAGTTGCTGGCTCGGCGACTGGGCGTTCGCGACTACGTCCTGGCGTATCAGAGTCGCGGCGGCCGGCCTCAAGATCCCTGGCTCGGGCCCGATCTCCAGGACGTCCTGAACGCCCCGTCCGATTCGAAAGACGTCCTCGTCGTCCCCCTCGGGTTTCTTTCCGACCACATGGAGGTGCTCTACGATTTGGACGTCAAAGCCCAACGCGTCGCCGCCGCCGCCGGGCTCCGGTTCGCCCGCGCCAAAACCGTCGGCACCCACCCCGCTTTCCTGCGTCTCCTGGCCGGGCGCATCGGCCAGACGTGGGGGAAATTTTAAAACATGACCTCTCCCCGCGTGCTCGTCGTGGGTGCCGGCGTCGGCGGCCTGTCCGCGGCCGTTCACCTCGACGAGCTCGCCCGCTCCCGAAACTTTCCCGTGGAGCTCCGGCTGCTGGAGGCCGCTCCCCGCGCCGGCGGCGTCGTCTCCACCGAGCGCCGCGACGGTTTTCTTTTGGAGCACGGACCCGACAATTTCATTACGGAGAAACCGTGGGGTCTCGACCTTTGCCGGCGGTTGGGACTGGAACCGGAGATCATCGGCACCCGGCGGGAGTTCGCGCGGAGTTTCGTGGTGTGGGGCGGGAAATTGATCCCGACGCCGGAAGGTTTTTATCTGCTGGCGCCCTCCCGATGGATGCCGATGATCACCACGCCGCTTTTTTCCTGGCGGGGGAAGATCCGCATGGCCGCCGAGCTGTGGATCCCGCGCGCCAAAGGACGGGACGACGAAAGCCTCGCGTCCTTCGTCCGCCGCCGGTTCGGCGGAGAAGCGTTGGAGCGCATGGCCCAGCCCATGGTGGCCGGCATCTACGCCGCCGACCCGGAAACGCTGAGCCTGCGCGCCACGTTCCCGAAATTTTTGCAGTGGGAGTCGGAACACGGCAGCGTCCTCGGAGCCATGTTGGCCGCCCGCCGCCGGAAGACCGTCGTCTCGGCCCGCGGGCCGCGTTACGGGATTTTCGTCACCCTGCGGGACGGGCTCGGCCGCCTGACGGAAGAACTTCAGCGGCGACTGCCCGCCGGCGCCCTGCGTTTGGACTGCGCGGTGACGGCGCTCCGCCGGGCCGGCGGACGGTGGCGGGTCGCCACCGCCGACGGCCGGGAGGAAACGGCGGACGCCGTGTGTCTGGCGCTGCCGGCCGTTTCCTCGGCGCCGTTGCTCCACTCGTTGGACCCGGCGCTGGCCGACGCCCTGCGGTCCGTTCCCTACAACGCCTCGGCGGTCATTCATTTCGCCTATCGCCGGTCGGCCGTGCGGCATCCGCTCGACGGGTTCGGTTTCGTGGTTCCGGAAGCGGAAAACCGGCCCCTGTCGGCCTGTACCTTCAGCCATGTGAAATACGAGGGCCGCGCCCCGGCCGAGCACGCCCTCCTGCGCGTTTTTGTGAGCGGCCCGCGGTCGGGACCGCTCCTGGAAAAAAGCGATGCGGAATTGACGGAGACCGTCCGGAAATCTCTGGAAAAACTGCTCGGAATAAAAGAAAATCCTCTTTTCAGCCGCCTCGCGCGGCATGCCGTCTCGTTGCCGCAGTATACCCTCGGTCATCTGGACCGCACGGCGGTCGTCGAGGACCGCGTGAGAAAATGGCCCGGCCTCGCCCTGGCGGGGAATGCGTTTTCCGGCGTGGGAATCCCGGACTGCGTCCGGAGCGGCGAGGCGGCCGCCCGGTCGATCTTTGAAATGCTGAACGGCGGTTCCCCGGCGGAACGAGCCTCCGCCCTTCCGACCGGGGCTCTCGGATGAAGAACGGACCCGTCCCCGGCGAGAGACCGGCGTTGCCGGAACTGAGCGACGACCAGGCCGCCGTCCTTCGGGCCGCGCTGGATTGGTATGGGAAGTCCGACAAACAGGTCCTGACCATCGGCGGTTACGCCGGCACCGGCAAGACCACGCTGATCGGTATTTTACGGAACGAACTGGCGCGCCGGCGGAAAGATCTGCGCGTGGCGCTGGCGGCCTACACGGGAAAGGCCAGCCGCGTCCTGGAATCCAAGATCCGCGACGCCTTCGCGGATTTTTCCGGCGATTATGTGGGAACCCTCCACGGGCTCATCTACAGCCGGCGGCTGGAGGAACACGGCCGCCTCGTCGGCTGGCGCCGCCGCCCCGCCATCGATTACGATTTCATCATCGTGGACGAGGCCTCCATGGTGGACGAGGAGATCTGGCGCGACCTGCTGTCGTTCGGAAAGCGCGTCGTCGCGGTCGGCGACCACGGCCAGCTGCCGCCCATCGATGGGAAATTCAACCTCATGGAGTCGCCGGACCTGCGCCTGTTGCGCATCCACCGGCAGGCGGCGAAAAATCCCATCCTGCGGCTGTCCCAGCAGATCCGCGAGAACGGGGTCCTGCCGGAACAACCGTCGCCCCCGGAGATCCGTTTCCTCGACAGGGGTTCGGAGGAGGCGGGCCGTTTTCTGGAGGACGTGTTCGCCGCCGCCGGAAAGGACACGCTCGTGCTGTGCGGCTCCAACCAGACCCGCGTGGGCCTGAACCGGCGCATCCGCGAATCGCGGGGTTTCGAGGGGCCCTCGCCGGAACGCGGCGACCGGGTGATCTGTCTCCGCAACAACTGGGAGGCTTATCCCCGTCCCATTTGCAACGGCATGCTGGGGACGGTGACCCGGATGGAGCCGGTCCTGCCGGATGCCTCCGTTTTTTCGGCGGTGGTGGCGATGGACGGCGAGGACGCCCCCTACGAGGGCTACATCTCCGGGCGGTGTTTCGACCAGTCCCGTTGTGGCGAGTCGCTGTCGAAGCGGGAGAATTTTGAGGGCAGCCCCGTGGATTATTTCGATTTCGGCTACGCCCTCACCGTGCACAAGGCCCAGGGCAGCGAGGCGCCGGCCGTGGCGGTCTTTGTGGAGAATTTTTGGTCGGGAGAGACGTTGAAGCGCTGGCTCTATACCGCCGTCACGCGGGCCCGCGAACGGCTGATCATCATTCGCTAGGGGGGAGACTGACATGAGGGCAAAGAACAACGAGGGGAAGGACGCGGAGGTCTACCGGGCCCTGCTCGAAACACCGTCGGGGAAAAACTGGGAACGCCTCGGCCTCGCCCGCCGCAGCGGCGTGGTGGCGCCGCTGTTTTCCGTGTACTCGGCCGACAGCGTGGGCATCGGCGAGCTGGCGGACCTGGACCGCCTCGCCGACTGGTGCCGCGCCACGGGCATGAGCCTCCTCCAACTCCTGCCCATGAACGACGTCGGTTTCGATTTTCAGCCGTACAGCGCCCAGTCCTCCTTCGCGCTGGAACCCATGTACCTCTCGTTCAAACGCCTCACGGGGGTGCGCCTCTCGCCGTTCCTGGAGGACATCGCGGCGCTGAAGGGGCGTTTCCCCACCGGCCCCGGCCGCGTGAATTACGGCATCAAAGGCGCGAAACTGGGGCTGCTCTGGGAGATATTCCGGGTCTCCCACCGGAAAGGGCTCGCTTCTTTCGAAAAGTTCGTGGAGCAGAACCGGTTTTGGCTGCACGACTACGCGGTCTTCAAGACGTTGAAGGAAGTGTTCGGACAGAGCGGCTGGGAGTCCTGGGAGGAGCCTTTCCGGCGGAAAGACCCCGCGGCCCTGGAACGTTTCGCGCAGGAACACGAACAGCAGATCGAGTTCCAGCAGTGGCTGCAATGGCAGCTCTACGAACAGTTCCGCGCGGCCAAACGCTACGCGCGCAAGCAGGGCGTTTTCCTCATCGGAGACATCCCCTTCCTCGTCTCCCGCGACAGCGCCGATGTGTGGGCCAACCAGTCCTACTTCAAACTCCATCTGGCCTCCGGCGCCCCGCCCGACATGTTCTTCGCCACCGGCCAGCGCTGGGGCATGCCGCCTTACGACTGGTCCCGCATCGAGGAACACCGCTACGACTACGTGGTGGAGAAACTCCGCTACGCCGAACATTTTTTCGATTTCTACCGCATCGACCACGTGGTCGGCATCTTCCGCGTGTGGACCATCCCGCTCAGCGAACCGGCCGAGACCGGCGGATTGAACGGGGTGTTCGACCCCAAGGACGAGAACGAATGGGAGGAACACGGACGCACCTTGCTGCGGGTGATGATCGACAACACCCGCATGATCCCCTGCGCCGAGGACCTGGGGGTGGTGCCGAAATGTTCCAACAAGGTCTTGGAGGAACTCGGCATCCCCGGCATGGACGTGCAGCGCTGGACGCGCGATTACGAAAAGACCTTCGACTTCAAGGCGCCCGAGGCCTACCGCTCCGTGGCCCTGGCGACGGTGGGCACCCACGACACCTCCTCCCTGCGCGGCTGGTGGGGCTTCGAGGCCGGGACCATCGACGAGATGCTTTTCCGGCGGAAATGCGCCTCGCGGAACATCTCCTACGACGAGGTGCGCGACCGCCTTTTCGACATGAGCCGCGCCGCCCACGGCCGCCTGCGCTGGCGGCCGGAGGTGACGGACGCGGAGACCCTGCTGAGGATCATCGACCGGCGCGAGGAGGAGGCGCGCGATTTCATCTCCCTCTACAAGGAGGCCTGCGACGAAAAGGAACGATTCCTCGCATTCGTCGGCCTCGACCGGCCGGCCGATTCGCCGGGCGACGCCGCCTTCGTCCGGGCCGCGCTCCAAAAAGCCGGCGATTCCATCGC
>JAKLDV010000107.1 GCA_022703335.1 Elusimicrobiota bacterium | reverse complement strand
CCATCGGCCCGCTGCTGGTGTGGGTCGGCATGGTCGGCTCGCTCCTGCTCGAGCGCCGCGGCGACGCCGGCGCGGTGGTCGTCGACAGCATCGTCGTGCGCGCGGCCGACAGCAGCGGCGCGCCGGCGGCGCTGATGGAAAACCATATGAGCAAATGGAGCGGAGACCACTCGTGCAACGACCCGGCGGACATCCCCGGCATCCTCATCGCCAACCGCCGGATAAACGAAAGCCACCCGCGTCTGTCTCAGGTGGCTCCCACGATCTTGAAAACCCTCGGCGCCGACCGCGCGCCGCACATGGACAAGGAACTGACGCTCTCCCCCTAAAATCCGCCGAGGCATCCCTCCAGGATCGCCTTCAGGTCCGCCATTTTCACCGGTTTCATCAGCACGCCGTACGCCCCCAACTTTTTGGCCTCCGCCTCGTGCAGTTGCTTGGAGTCCGCGGAAAGAAGCATCACCGGGATGTCCTGGGTGGCGGGGTCGGACTTCAGCTTGGCGATGACCTCCATGCCCGACATCCCCGGCATGCGGTTATCCACGATGATGGCGTCGGGTTTTTCCGACGCCGCCTTCTGCAACCCCTCGGCGCCGTTTTCCGCCGGGATGGCGGTCACGCCGATCTCGTCGCACCGTTCCAGCATCAGATCCAACAGGAACGGCTCATCGTCCACCACCAAAATCCTCTTTTTCCCATCACCCATAAACCCCCTCCTTCTTCTTTTTTCCACCCGACCGGAAAGATTTTAGCACTTTTGGCCGGTCGAAAGCGGGGCCCGAAACCGGCGCCGCACGGTCCCGATGAGAATCCCCCGTCCCCGAGGGCTCATCCGATTCGCCACACCACGATGTGTTCGTCCTGATAGGAGGGGGGGCCGTACGCCCGCAACAGGATTTCCCCCACCACCGGCAGGGGACGGAACAAAGGGAACGCCGCGGCCCCGAACTCCTTTTGGGGGTCTTTATGGACGATCAACAACCAGCGCGTGTATTTCCTTTTAAGGTATCCCGCATCGGTCAAGGGGACCATGTTTTCAAAACGGCGCCGCCGGCGCCCGGCGGGCAATCGACTCAAAACGTAATCGATGGGGGTATCTCCGAAAACACTTTCATTCCGGGACGAGAGCGGGGAAAAACGCAATTCCGGGACATAGCCGACCGCCACCCGTTTTTTGTGAAATACCTGGTAATAATAATACGGATTAAAATAATCCCCGATAAACATCGGATATTCGATGATGCCGTCGGCGGCGACGAGTTCATCTGACCTGAAATAAAATGGCGGGACGTCGGATTTTTTCAGCGGCGGCAACGAAACGATGTTCCGTCCGCCTCCCACCGACCAATCGGTCGGCGCATAGGACTCCTCGTAGGCGGAGTGATTGGTGAAATTGTTGGGGGACCGATAAATCCGCCACAGCGGGCTCATAAAAAACAATCCTCCCATAAAAACCGCCACGGCGAGGGTCGGCCCGGTCCTCCCGCCCGAATAAATCCGGAACATTTCGAACAAGCCGTTCATCCCCGTCGCCACGAGGAGGAAAGCGATCGGGATCAGCGCAATCCCGAACCGCGCGCTCACCAACACCGCGTTTTCCTCCTTCGAGATCATTTCACAGAAAAAAAACGCCCCCCCGATGGCCACGACCAGCACGCCTATCAAAAAATCGTCCCTCAGCAGGTAAAAAATGCCCGAACAAAACAACAACAGAAAAAGCCCCTGATACACAAGCACCGGCGTGCCGCACAGCAAACCGAACAGGTCGACAAACTTGGGGATATCGAACCCCCCGACCCCGACGACCCTCTGCCACCACGGATTTTGCAACTGGGGCGGCAAAATGAACACCGTCCCCAGGACGATCAGGATCGCGGCGGCCCTCATCATCATGCGCGTCGACGGCATTTGAGCGCTTTTCATGGCCGGCCGGCGGCCGGGCGGGAGCAACTTCAGCAGCGACAGACAGAGCAGCGGGGTCAAAACGGGAACGGCGGCGTACAGATGATGATACATGGCGATGAACCCGGAGAAAGCGTACCCATACAGAAAGGCCGCTTTGCCCCGGCGCAGCCATAACACCATGAAAAGAAACGACAAAAAACCGAAAAAACACACCGCCGCGTACGGCCTGCATAATCTCGAATAGAACGTCAGCACGGGGGAGAACGCCAACAGATAGGCGAAGACCACCGCGACGACGCGATTGAATGCTTTCTCCACCAGCGGCGGGAAGACGATGAGGGCCAGAAGGCCCAGGAGGAGCGAGGGCATCCGCAGAAGCAATTCCGACCCGCCCAAGGTCTGCAGAAGAAGACCACTGTAAATATTCTGGGGGATCGCGTTGGCCCCTTCCCCTTGCGCAAAAAAGAGAGAGAAGAAAGGCCGGCCAATGACGAAATTCAACGAATGCCATTCATCGTCCAGAAGGATCTGGCCCGGCAAATCATGAAGCCGCCAGAAAACACCGATCGCCATCGCGGGGATGAATGGACATCCCCATAGGAAATATCTTCGGAAGGGGCTATCCGGCATTGGGGAATTCACAGCCCGTTTCATCGGCATGTCGGGGATCGACGGGGCCAAAGTGGATCGTCGGCTTCAAAACCATCTCAAATTGACATCCCTCTTGCAAAGACAGTCATCTTCGATTCCCGGGCGAACCTCCCGGGGGCGTTTCCTCCGCCCGCGCAGGCCCCTCCGACTTATTTTTAAACCATCCCAAGTATACGCCGCCGCCCCCGTTTGTCAAGAAAAAGTATCGTCGCTGTTTGTTGACGGAGTTTTATTAAAACCTCTCCCCGACAGACCCTGTTTCCCAAAAATCCGCCGACGGCCGGCCCGAGAAACGAACTTGGCATGACGCAAAAATTTTTGTTTACTCTCTCACGGCGATGGGGTTCGCCGTAACCGCCCCGCTCGAGGGGGCTGATCACTCCTACCGATCAACGGGTGGGAGTTTTTTTATGTGAGGGTCCCATGGAGAAATGGATCTATTTGGCCGTCGGCAGCGTGGCGGGCGGGTTCGCCCGCTACCTCCTGTCGGGGGCGGTGCACAGCAAGTGGGGGTCGGGTTTCCCCTACGGGACGCTCGCCGTCAACCTCTGCGGGTGTTTCCTCATCGGCCTCCTCAACGGACTGGCCGAGGAAAAATTCCTTTTGAACCCGCACGCCCGGTTGCTCCTCATGACGGGTTTCTGCGGCGCCTTCACCACTTTCTCCACCATCATGCTGGAGTCCTCGAACCTGGTGAGGGACGGAGAACCGCTGCTGGCCGGCCTGAACGCGGCCCTCAGTCTCGTCGTCGGATTTGCCTTGTTTCGCCTGGGAACGTTCCTGGTGGAGATCATTTAACTTTCGGAGGCCTTGAAATCATGCGAATACCGGCGGAAGGGAAGTTGCTGCGGATATTCATCGGAGAAGCCGACAAGTGGCGCGGCCAGCCGCTGTATGAAGCCATCGTCCATCTGGCCAAAAAAGAGGGGATGGCGGGCGCCACGGTCCTCAAAGGGTTCCTCGGGTTCGGCTGCAAGAGCCACATGCACACCGCCAAGATATTGCGGCTGTCCGAGGACCTGCCCATCGTCATCGAGATCGTCGACAGCGAGGAGAAGATCGCGGCGTTCCTGCCGCACCTCGACGAGATGGTTCGGGAAGGGTTGATCACCCTCGAAAAAGCCAACGTCATCCTGTACCGGGCCGACGGGGCGAAAAGCTAGGCGATTTTTCCGTCTCCCCCCCTCTCGCCGCCAAACGGGCCTCTTTATTCCCCTGCGGCAACTTCAATATGTTAATATCGTTGAGACCGAAGCCTAAAATCGCCGTTCAAGGATAAGACATCATGCCATTTCAGAAACTGGGCCTCCATCCGGACCTGATCCGCGCCGTGAAGGCGCTGGGCTACGTGGAACCCACGCCCATCCAAAGAGAAGCCATCCCCCTGGGAATGCAGGGGGTGGACGTGATGGGCTGCGCCCAAACCGGCAGCGGCAAAACCGCGGCGTTCGTCCTTCCCATCCTCCATCGATTATTGACCCATCCCAAACCCGGTCTCCGGGTGCTGGTGCTGGTGCCGACCCGCGAACTGGCCGACCAGGTTCAGTCGATGTTCCGCGAGTGCGGCCGTTTCACACATTTCCGCGTGGCCATGGTGATCGGCGGCGTGGGATACCACGACCAGATCCGCGCGGTGAAAGAAGGGGCCCAGATCATGGTGGCCACCCCCGGCCGGCTCCTCGACCATCTGACGCAACGGGCCTTCAACCTGACGCACGTGGACCATCTCGTGCTCGACGAAGCCGACCGCATGTTCGACATGGGATTCCTGCCCGACATCCGCTCCATCCTGAGTTACGTGCCGCACGAACGGACCACGCTGCTCTTCTCGGCCACGCTGGTCCCCGAAGTGGAACGGATCGCCGCCTTTGCATTGAAAAATCCCCAGCGCGTGGAGATCGCGCGGCCGGGCACCACCGCCGAAGGCATCAGCCAGGTTCTCTATCCCGTCGTCCAATCACAAAAGATGGACCTCCTCGTCACCCTGCTGAAGACGACCGAGATGCGATCCGTCCTCATCTTCTGCCGGACGAAATTCGGCGCGGACCGCCTGGCCCATTTCCTGGAAACCCAGGGACATCCGGCGGAGGTGCTGCATTCCAACCGCACCCAGGGACAACGGACGACCGCCATGACCAACTTCCGCAAGGGCCGGTCCCGGATATTGGTGGCCACCGACATCGCCGCGCGCGGGATCGACGTGCACGGCATCAGCCACGTGATCAACTACGACGTCCCCCTTCACCCGGAGGATTACGTGCACCGGGTGGGCCGGACGGCGCGGGCCTACGGCGTGGGAGACGCCATCACGCTGATGGACACCGAAGAACAGGCCGCGGTGACCGCCATCGAACGGTTCCTCGGCGTGGTTTTTCCCCGAGCCATGGTCCCCGATTTCCCATACCGCTACCCACCCCGGCTGGTGGCGCCGAAATACATGACCCCCTGGCAACGACAGGCCGGCCGACGGGCCAAATTCTCGCGCCGGCCCGGATTCCGCCGCTCCTAATAAAAAGATCCGGCGGGAGTCCCGTCGGATCTTTCCATTCGCACCGCCCTCCTTTATCATCGACGCCCCTCGCGGCGGTTTTTTATCCTCTTACAATTTCACGTTCTTCAGCCGCAACGCGTTGGCGATGACGCTGACGGAACTGAGGCTCATGGCGGCGCTGGCGACCATGGGGCTGAGCAACCATCCGAAGAACGGATAAAGGATTCCCGCCGCCACGGGCACGCCCAGACTGTTGTAAAGAAACGCGAAGAAGAGGTTCTGGCGGATGTTACGCCGGGTGGCCCGGCTCAGATTCAGCGCCCGGACGATCCCTCCCAGGTCGCCTTTCAGCAGGGTGATACCGGCGCTCTCCAAGGCCACATCGGCCCCGGACCCCATGGCCATCCCCACCTGAGCCTGCGCCAGGGCCGGCGCGTCGTTGACGCCGTCCCCCGCCATGATCACGATCCGTCCTTCCGCTTGAAACCGTTCGACCGTCTCTTTTTTCTGACCCGGCAAAAGGCCGGCGAAAACCTCGTCCACCCCGGACTGGCGGGCCACGATCTCCGCCGTGGCCCGATGGTCGCCGGTCAGCATCACCACGCGCAACCCCAACCGTTTCAAATGGGCCACCGCCTCGGCGGTCCCCTCCTTCAACGGATCGGCCACGCCCAGAATCCCCGCCCACCGGCCGTCCACCGACACCCCCAGGACCGTTTGCCCGGCCTGCCGGGCCTCCTCGAATTTCCCCCTCCAGAGCGCCGTGTTCATACCGAGCTCATCGAACAGCGCCTCGCTCCCCACCGCCACCGCCCTTCCGTCGATCCGACCGACCACCCCTTTGCCGGAACGGGCCTCAAAATCAGACACCGCCGGGAGCGCGATCCCCCTCTCCGCCGCGGCCGATGTCAACGCGCCCGCCAACGGATGTTCGCTGGCTTTTTCCAGGCCGGCGGCCAGCCGCAGCACCCCGGTCTCCGTCTCTCCCGGCGCCAGGACAATCGTCCGGAGGCGCGGCCGGCCCACGGTGAGCGTTCCGGTCTTATCCAAAAGGAGCGTGTCCGCTTCCCCCAGGAGTTCGAGCGCCTCCGCATCCCTCACGAGGACGCCGGCGACCGCGCCGCGCCCGACGGCGACCATCACCGACATGGGCGTGGCCAACCCCAAGGCGCAGGGACAGGCCACGATCAACACCGCCACCGCGTTGACCAGCGCGAAAAGGAGTCTCGGTTGAGGGCCGAAGAAAGCCCACGCGCCGAACGTCAACAGCGAAACCGCCAGGACGGACGGGACGAAGTAGGCCGACACCTCGTCGGCCAGACGCTGGACCGGCGCGCGGGTCCGCTGCGCCTCCTCCACGAGCTGAACGACCCGGGCCAACACCGTCTCCCGGCCCACGTGTTCCGCACGGAACAGAAAAGAACCGGACCCATTGACGGTGCCGCCGATCAGCCGGTCCCCGGACTTTTTTCCCACCGGCAAGGACTCCCCGGTCAGCAGGGATTCATCCACGCCGCCCTGTCCTTCCAGGACCGCGCCGTCCACCGGCACTTTCTCTCCCGGCCGGACCCGCAGGACATCGCCCGGCCGCACCTCCGCCAGATCGATGTCGAATTCCCTCCCGTCGCGCACGACGCGCGCGGATTTCGGCGACAGCTCCAGCAGAGCGCGGACGGCCGCCCCGGTGCGGGCGCGCGCCTTCAACTCCAACACCTGTCCCAACAGCACCAGCACCGTGATCACCGAAGCCGCCTCAAAGTAGACCGGCAAAGCGCCGTGCGCGGGACCGACCGCCTGGGCCAGAAAACCGGGGAAAAGGAGCGTCGCCACGCTGTAACCGTACGCCGCACCGGTCCCCAACGCGATGAGCGTGAACATATTGGGTCGCCGACTCACGATGGAACGCCACGCCCGCCAGAAAAACGGCGCCCCCGCCCAAAACACCGTCGGAGTGGCCAGAAGGAATTGCCCCCAATGGGAAAAAACCGGCGAGACGATCGTCGCCATCGATGGAAAAAACATCGGCCCCATGGCGAGAAAAACGACCGGAACCGCCAGGGCCGATCCGATCCAAAAACGACGGCTCATCTCCTCCCCTTCCGGGTTTTTTTCCGCCGCCCCCGAAGCGGGCTCCAGCGCCATGCCGCAGAGGGGGCAGTCCCCGGGCCCGAGCCGACGGATTTCCGGATGCATGGGACAAACGTGGGGGATGTTTTTCCCCGTGCCGGGGATTTCTCTTGAAGGGGGGGTGCGATATTTTTCGGGGTCGGCCCGGAATCTATCGCGACAGCGCGGGTTGCAGAAATAATATTCTTTTCCGGCGTGCGCATAGGTCGCGGCGGCGCGGGCGGGGTCCACCTTCATCCCGCAAACGGGATCGGTCTCGAGCGCGTGTGGGTCGGCCATGGGAGAGCCTCTGGAACGTCTTCGCGTGCGGATCTTAAAGAATGCGGGGAATCTTAGGATACAACGCCGTGTCGACGGCGAAGTTCCAGGAGTTTCTTCTGGGCCTGTTCCGCGTAGGATTGGTCGCGGGAGGTGCGCGCCATGAGGAGATAGATTTCCGCGGCACGTTGATAATTCCCGATTTTTACATGGATGTTGGCGAGGATGTTCTGCAGCATGGTGGGGCAATCGGGATAACGCAGGGCCTCTTCCAGGAGGGAGATCACTTTCTCGATCTGCGCCGACTGGCGGTAGGCGATGGCGCCGACATAAAGACGGAATTGCCAGAAGGCCGGGTCCCGTTCCAATCCGCGGCGCAAGACATCGAAAGCCTCGTCGGAGCGGTTGAGATTGAACGCCAGCGCTCCCGCACCGAACAGATAGGCGTAATGAAAGTAGGGGTCCAAGGAGGCGATGCGCAGGACATACTCCCGCAGGGACGGAAAAACCGTCAAACGGATTTCCGGGTGGAGGTCCGCCGAGCCTTCCCCGCCCACATGGACGTGTCCGTCCTCCTCCCCGTGCTCCTCCTCATGGCCGCCGGCATAATATTGAAGCATCTGGATGAACGCCAGATCGGCGGCCGCGCGGCGCAGTCCCAGGAGGACGCCGGTCATGTCGGACAGGGCATATTTTTCCAAGACGGGACGGTCGAAGGGCGGCCAGGCACGGGGGGCACGGAGGGCCAGGCCCTGGGCGGCTCCCAACAACAGGAGCGCCGACCCGATCCAGACGACAAAAGGGACGGACGAAAAACGTTTCATGACGG
>JAKLDV010000106.1 GCA_022703335.1 Elusimicrobiota bacterium | reverse complement strand
CGTTCCGCATTTTTCCTACTTCGTGCTCATGGGACTCGGCGCCTCCGATCTGTCCCGCGCCTATGCCTATCCCGTGCCGTTCCGGCCCAACACCGGACTCGGCCATGCGCGGATCAAATTCACCGGACTTTCCCCCCAATGCGTCATCCGGATCTACGGTGTTTCCGGGGAATGGGTCAAAACGATCGAGGAGCGCGACGGCGACGGGTTCAACGACACCTGGGACGCTTCCGACGTGCCGAGCGGCACGTATCTCTACATCATCGACAACGGCGCCGAACGGAAAACGGGCCAGCTGGTGATCGTTAAGTGAGATACAAAACACGAGATAGAAAATACGAAATGTGGGAAGACGCCCCGGAGGGGATACGGGAGAGGACATTGCGTTTTTCGCTCGATGTTATAGGACTGGCGCGAGGGCTGATGGCCGATCCCGTCGCTCGACGGTTGGCCGATCAAGTGTTGCGATCGGCGACCTCCATTGGCGCGAACGTGGAGGAGGCCCATGGCTCGGAAACCCGGAGGGAGTTCGCTCGCGGCATGACAATCGCTAAGAAGGAGGCCCGCGAGACATTTTATTGGCTGACGCTGATTTCCAAAAGCGGCTTGCTTAACGGTCGTTCGATCGATGCCATGCTGAAAGAATCCGATGAGCTCCTGCGCATATTGAGCGTCATTGTCCGGAAGACCGTTAAGGTTTTGATTTTCACCCTTTTCGTATTTCGTATTTCGTCTCTTGTATCTGCGGCATCTACGTCTTTCGATTTTCTCAACATCGGCGCGGGGGCGCGGGTCATGGGCATGGGCGGCGCGGGAGCGGCCACCTCCGGAGATTCATTGTCCGCCGCATGGAACCCGGCTTTGGTCGGGGCGCTCGACCGCCACGACGTGTCGTTTTCCCACGTTCGCTGGCTGGAGGAGTTCCGGCACAGCGCGTTTGCCTACGGCGGGCCCCTGTCGGCCCGTTGGAACGCGGGCGTCCATGCGCTCTATTTTTCACGCGCCGACATTCAGGGATACGACGACGGCGGCCAGGCCACGGACCGCCTGGACGTTTCGGACCTGGCCGCGGCGTTCACCGTGGCCCACGACATCGGGCCGTGGTTCGGCGGCGGGCTGGGACGGACCCACGTGGGTGTTTCCGCCAAATATCTGCGCGAGGATTTGGACGTTACCGACGCCGCGGGATACGCCTTCGACGTGGGACTTAAGGCCACCCCCTACAACCGTTCGCAGAAATGGCTCGTCGACCGGGTTCAGGTCGGCGCCGGCTTGTTGAACTGGGGGCCGCGGATAAAGTTCGACCGGGAAAAGGAGGACCTTCCGTTGATTTACCGGGCGGGCGTTTCGGTGCGCGGCTGGGCGAAGAGCCTCACCGTTTCCACCGACTATGAAAAGCCCCGGGCCGATCCGGGCTCCGTCCGGTTCGGCGCCGAATACCTGGTGTTCAACTCGCTGGCGCTGCGCGGGGGCTATCGCTGGGCCCTGAAAGACAACCTTCGCACCCTGCAAAACGGTTTCCATGTGGGGATGGGCGTCCAACTCGGCAACGCCTGGTTCGATTACGCCTATGTGCCCTTCCTGAAACTGGACGACACCCATTTTCTCACCGTACGGTTCGCGTTCGGCTCGAACGTCCGTCTTGAGGCCGTGGAACAGCGGTTGGCCGAACATTACCTGGCGGCCCAGCGGGCCTATGTCCGCAAGGACTATGCCGCCGCGCAGAAAGAGATCGACCGGGTGTTGCTGGTGGATCCGGCCCACGCCGGCGCCCGCCGGTTGGCGGAGGAGAACCAGAAACAAATGAAAGGGCTCGCGGTGGAAAAGCAGTTGGCCACGGGCAAACGGAAATTGGCCATCGGCGATTACGCGGTGGCGATGGAGAGCTTCCAGTCGGTCCTGAACGTTTTCCCTCAACACGAGGAGGCCTCCCGGCTCCTCGCGGAGAGCCGGACGCATGTGGAAACCCAGAAGGTCCACCGTCGGGACGCCCTCATCAAGCAGGGCGAGGATTTTTATGAGCAGGGCAACTACTCCGCGGCCATCGACTTGTGGGAGAAGGTGCTCCTCTTGGATCCCGCCAACGCGGCGGTGACGGCTTCTCTGGAAAAAGCGCGCGCCAAACAGGAGGAACAGAAGCTGGCGGCGGCCGCCGCCGAGGAACGGAAACGCCTGGAAGAGGGCTGGGCGTTTTTCAAGGACAAGAAATACGAAAAGGCGCAACGCGTGGCCGAGGAGGCGCTTAAAAAGAATCCCACCAGCGAGGGAGCCGGGGTCCTGCTCTCGCAGGCCAACGGCCGGTTGGCGGACGGGCTTTTGGTGGAAGGCCGCCGGCAGTTCCAGGCCGGGCAGATGCAGAAGGCTTTTGCCGTGTTGAAACAGGCCAACGAGCTTGACGCGGACAACCAGATCGTGCTGGACTTGCTGCAAAAAACGCGGGAGTCCCTCCTCCGCACCGGCCGCGAAGAGGCCCTCAATTTGTATGAGAAACAGAAATACGACGAGGCGCTGGAAAAGTTGGAATTTTTGTTGACGGTGGATCCATCATCGACGGATCTTGCGCGCTATCGGGACGAGATCAACCGCAAACGCCAGGAAGGCCGCCGCGCCGAGGCGGAACGCCTGAACCGAGAGGCCCTCAAGGCCTACGACGAAGGTGACCTTTCCCGGGCGGTGAAGAACTGGAAGAAGGTGCTGGAACTGGTCCCGGACCATGCCAACGCGAAACGCAATTTGGAACGGGCGTTGCAGCAATTGAAGGAGTAAAGGAAACCCCATGAAGATCGGCACCAAAGTCAGCCTGATGACGAGCCTTCTCATCGTGCTCATCGTGACCGGGATCAGCGGCGTTCTTTTTTATTCGGAAAAGAAAGTGCTGGTGGCGGAGATCCAGAACCGGCATCTCACCCTGTTGAACACCTTCCGCCAGGCGGCGGAGGAGTCCCTCGCCACCAAAGACGACATCCTGCTCCTCAACTACATGAAACTCCTCCGGAAAACCGAAGGGCTCAGCGCCGCCATGGTGCTCAAACGCGACGGCGCCGTGCTGGCCCACACCGACACCGCCCGCTGGGGCATGGCCTTGACGGACGCCGCCACCCGGGAGATTCTGTCGGCGGACGGCCCGCGGCAACGCATGGCGTCCGACGAGCAGGGCCGGCCCGTGATGGACATGGTCCTGCCGGTGGGACCGGCGTCGCCCGAGGTGCTGGTGCGCATCGCTTTTTCCAAGGAATTCATTGACGGTGAAATCCGCGCCGCCATGCGCCAGCACGAAAAACGCATCCTGCTCATCGCGGCCGCCGCCCTCCTCTTCGGGCTGGGGCTCTCCCTGGCCCTGGCGCAGACCTTCCTCCGGCCCATTCGCCGGCTCACCGAGGCCACCGCCATCCTCGGCAAGGGAAAGCTGGACCACACCATCACGGTGGATTCCAAGGACGAACTGGGCGCTTTGGCGCGGGATTTCAACGTCATGGCCGCCCGGCTTCTGGAACTGGACCAGATGAAGAAGGATTTCGTCTCCAGCGTGACGCATGAATTCCGGTCCCCCCTCCACTCCACCGGCATGTATCTGGGCCTGTTCCAGAAAGGCGGGGCCGGCGAGCTCACCGAGAAACAGTTGTCCTATTTGAAGGTGATCGAGCAGAACACGGTCCGTTTGAGCCGGTTCGTCGACGATCTGTTGGACACGGCCAAGATCGAGCGCGGGAAGCTGGAGGTGGTCAAGCAGGAATTTTCCTTGGCCGAGCTCCTCAAGGATGTTCAGGCGATGTTTCAGCCCAACGCGGACCAGCGGAAGATCTCCTACGAGCTCCCCACGGCCGAAGGACTTCCGAAACTGATGGGCGACCCGGACCGCACGCGGCAGATTCTCACCAACCTTTTGAGCAACGCCTTCAAGTTCACTCCGGAGGGCGGCCGGATCGCCGTCGGGGTGGCCGTGAAAGACGGTTTTGCGGCCGTTTCGGTCCAGGACTCGGGACTGGGCATCCCGGCGGATCAGTTGGAGAAGATTTTCGACAAGTTCGAGCAGGTGAAAGGGGCGCCGCGGCTGACGGGGCAGCCCAAGGGCACCGGCCTGGGGCTGGCCATCGTCAAGGGGTTGGTGGAGTTGCAGGGCGGAAAGATTTCAGTGACGAGCGAGCTTCAAAAAGGCAGTTGTTTCACCTTCACGGTCCCCATCGTCAACAGCTGAAGACGTCCGTCTTCGGCGTCAAATCCAAAAATAAACGGTAGTAAAAAACCCAGGCCGTTGCGGCCTGGGCGGTGAGGTGTTTTTACAGGGAAAACCGGCGCGGCCGATTAGCTTTTTCCCAGGGCGTGGCGGCACTGCTCGATGGTGGCCTCGATCTTTTCCTTCTCCGAGGGAGGCAGGGACTGGGCGGCGGGCAGGGACTGGATTTTTTGGCAGGTCTCCAGCAGCCAGGAAAAAACGTCCTGTTTCGATTTCGTCTGCAGGGACTCCATCAGACGCGAGTTCTCGATGGCATATCCGGCCTGTGCCGTGAAGATGGTGATGAGCCGGAGTTCGTCTTCCCGGAAGGGAAGGTTCTCCGCTCCCGTGCGGGAAAGGTTCATGATCGCTTCCAGCCGGTCCTTGAAGAAGATGGGGATGGAGAGGCTGGAGGTGATGTCGGAAAAGCCCGGAACCGACTCCATCTGAAAATATTTCCGGACATCGAGGGAGTCCAGGGTTTTCAGCGCGTCCGAGTTGAGGCGGCTGACGCGTTCCCTGTTCAGCGGGATGGATTTCCCCAGAAGGATGCCGTGCCGCGTGCCGTGGGTGGCGGTGACGACGAGTTCTTTTCCGTCGGGGGAGACGGTCATGATGGAGACGCCGGAGGAATTGGTGATCTCGGCGGCGAACTTCGCCAGGGTCTCAAGGAGCTCTTGCTGGTCGCGGATGGTGGAGAGCGTCTTGGTGGCGTCGTAGAGCCGGAGGATCTCTTTGAGGCCGGAGAGCTCCCGCAGCAGGGTCTGGTGTTCGAAGGCCCGTTTGATGGAGACGTCCAGCTTGTGGGGATCGAAAGGCTTGGTCAGATAGTCGTAGGCGCCCAGCCGCATGGCTTCCACCGCGGAGTCCACCCGTCCGTAGGCGGTGAGCAGGATCACTTCCGTCTGGGGTGAGTTCTTTTTGGCGGCCTGCAGCACGCCCAACCCGTCCACTTCCAGCATCATGAGGTCGGTCACCACCATGTCGTAGTGTTTCTTGGGGATCATCTGGAGGGCCTTTTCGCCGCTTTCGGCGATGTCCACCTGATAGCCGTCGATCATCAGCGAGTCGGCGCAGGCGGCGAGAATGGTGGCGTCGTCGTCCACCACGAGGATGCTTTTTTCAGAATTAGACATGGGTTTTCCGCTGCCGATGCGCGCGCAGCGCCTCCTTTTTAATCCGCCGTTTCGCGGTGAACTCCAAAAAACTCAGGTCCTGGGCGCCGGTCCCACCAGCACCGTGACCTCGTTGTGCCGGCGGTGGGTCGCCGGCAGGACGTCGCCGGCGATCTTTTCCCCGTTCAGGAGAATGCGTTGGGCGCCGGCGGCCAGGCGGCTGTTCCGTTGGAACCGAATGCGGTAAATGCCTCCGCGGAAGAGGCGCGTGGCTTCGGCCTTGTCCCATTCGGGCGGCAGGCAGGGCCGTACGCGCAGACCGTCCCATTCCGGGCGGATGCCGAGGAACCATTCCGTGGAGATGCGGTAGAGCCACGCCGCCGAGCCGGTGTACCACGTCCAGCCGCCGCGGCCGGGGGTGGGCGAACCGGGGCCGTCGACGTTGCCGGGGGTGACGTATCCTTCGCAACGATAGAGTTCGGGATCGGCGGCGGAGCGGAGGACCGGATTCATGCGTTTGTAGAGGTCCCAGGCCTTGCGCGCCCGGCCGAGATGACATTCCATCTGCAGGGCCCACACGGCGGCGTGGAAATAGATGCCGCCGTTCTCCCGGGTGGTGGGCGAATACCGTGTGAGGTAGCCGACGGTCTCGTCCGGCACGGAGTAGGCGGGGGCGAGCAGGAGCGGCCCGTGGGGGCCGTAGAGATGTTTGTCCAGGGCGGCGAGCATCGCCTTCTTCCTCGCCGGCGCGTCCACCACGCCTTTCAAGAGGGCCCAGGTCTGGCAGTTGAGCCAGATGCGGCCCTCCTTGCTTTTGTGACTGCCGAGGAGTTTTCCATCGTCGGTGGTGGCGCCCCAGAACCACTGACCGTCCCAGGCATGGCGATTGAGGGCCTTTTTGAGTCGGGCGGCGCGGGCGCGATACGTCCGGGCGCGGCTTTTTTCTTTGGCGGGCAGGGCCTTGTTTCCCACCGCGTGGTCGATGAGTTCGGCGAAGTCGTTGAGGACGCCGTAGAGGAAATGACCCATCCACACGCTTTCGCCTTTCCAGGCGGTGCCGGTGGCGGAGAGGCCGTCGTTCCAATCGCCTTCTCCGATGAGGGGCAGGCCGCGGGAGCTGAAACGGGTAAGGGACTTTTCGATGGCGCGCACCGCGTGGTCGTAGAGGGAGCTGGCGTGGCTGCGGAATTCCTGTGGCCGTTTGGCGAACGGCACGTTCTCCCACAGCAGGGACCATTGGGCGGTCTCCTTGAGGTAGTTCACCATCACGAACGGCAGCCAGAGGAGGTCGTCGGAATAGTTCGACGGATGGCCCTCTTCGGACAGCGGGTGCCACCAGTGGTAGACGGTGCCGTCGGAAAACTGGTGCGCGGCGTGCAGGCGGATCTGTTCCCGCGTGCGGTCCGGTTCCAGGGGAAGGAACACCTGGCTGTCCTGGAGTTGGTCGCGGAACCCGTAGGCGCCGCCGGTCTGGTAATAGGCGGTGCGGCCCCACAGCCGGGCCGAGAGCGCCTGGTATTTCAGCCAGGTGTTGGTGAGCAGGTTGAACGCCGGGTCCGGCGTGGAGACGGGGAACGCCGAGAGATATTTGTCCCAGAAGGTCTCGGTGCGGTGCCACACGCGGTCCACCTCGTCGAACTTCATGAACTGCCGGGCCTTGATGAGGGCCTGCGGGTCGGTGTCGGCGGCGCCGACGGTGAAAAGAAGACTGCGTTCTTCCCCGGCTTTCAGAGAAAGCGGCACGCAGAGGCTGGCGATGCCGTCGTCCCATTTGTGGGTGGTTTTCCCCACGTAATGTCCGGTTTGGAGGGCGGCGGGCGCCTCCAGGGACCCGTAGCGGCCGAGGAAGGCCTCCTTGTCGCCGCAAAGGTCGCGGGCCGGCACGCTCGAGGCGTGCCAAGCGCAGTGGTCCCAGGTGCGGTTCCAGCCCTGGCCCTTGGCGTTTTTCAGGGGAGAGAGACGTTTCTTGGCGAGGATGATCTTATCGTCGCGGAAAGCGGTCTCGATGAAGGTTCGGTGGAACTCGCGGTGCCAGTCGGGCGATTCGCCGAGGTTCCATTCCATATAGGTCCACAGGCTGAGCCGGCGGGGTTTGCGTGAGAGGTTTTTCACCCGCAGGCGCCAGATCTCCAGCGGCTCGTCGTGCGGCACGAAGACCAGCCATTGCGTCTGGAGGCCGTCCTTCTCCGAGTTGATGATGGTGTACCCCACGCCGTGGATGCACTCGTATTTATCCATGGCGGCCTTGACGGGTTGCCAGCCCACGGACCAGAATTTGCCGGACTGGTCGTCGCGCACGTAGATGAAGCGGCCCCAATCGTCGCGGATGAGGTCTTGGTTCCAGCGGGTGATGCGGTTGAGGGAGGCGTGGTTCAGCCAGGAGTAGCCGGAACCGCCCTGGGACACGGCCACGCCGTAGGTGCCGGTGGACATGATGTTGACCCAGGGGCGAGGGGTGTCCGGCCGGGTGATGATGAAACTTTTTCCGTCGTCGGAAAAAGAGCCGTAGGGCGTTTTGAACGGGAAACGGGGTGCTTTCATCGAAGGTTCTCCTTTTTTCGGGTGGTTCAAATCATAAGGCGACCGTCAACGCCGTTTCCGGCGTTTCGGCTTTAAAAGAGAGGGACAGGACGCCGCGGTTCCAGCGGACGGGGAGTTTCCGGGCGCCGGCCTTCACCGCGCGCGGTTTTTTGGGAAGGGCCAGCGCCCCTTCCACCGTGCGGCCGGGAAGCGACGAGAAGACGACCTCCATCTTTTTCCGTCCGAGTCGGAGGTCGAGCGGTTCCGCGGTGGCGTGCAGGAACCGGACGTCCTTGGCGAGAGGGAGGTTCAGCGGCAGGATCATCGCCGACAGGGGTTCCATCCACAGGCGTCCTTTCGACGGCAGATGGAAATTCCTGGGGCCGCCGGGAAACGGCAGTGTCACCGAGACCTGGCGCGGGGTGAAGTGGTAATTGTAGAGGAACAGGAACCCGAAATCG
>JAKLDV010000105.1 GCA_022703335.1 Elusimicrobiota bacterium | reverse complement strand
AGATCATCAAATGGATTTTGAAGATGCCGGATCTTCTGGTGGACCGGCTGTTGTTGTTGGACCTCGAAAAAATGGTTTTTCGTGAACAGCGCGTCATGCGTCGCCGCGATTGCGCCGTCTGTGGGGATTCCCCAACGATGACCGCTTTAAAAGACATGAACCGTTAAATCCATAAAAAAGACTTTTTTTAGAATATTTGACAAAACAACGATAAAAGTGATTTAATTCCCCAGCGAATGGGCCGGATGAGTTCGTGATTCCTTTCACTAATAGGCCTGTTCGCTCCTTGAAAAAACCATACCTATATAATGCCTGATAAGCCTGACCTTAAAGTTCCGGATTCCGCGGTTCCCAGGCTGGCCCAATACCATCATGCGTTGATGGAAATGGCCGAAGGGGTGGCTTCTTCGGACGATTTGGCGCGAGTGACCGGGTTCAGCGCGGCGCAGATACGCAAAGATTTGACGTATTTTGGACAGTTCGGTCGGCCGGGGTTCGGTTACAGCGTTCCGGATTTGAAGCAAGCCCTTTCCCGGATACTGGGAACGGACAAGGCCTGGTCCGTGGCCGTGGTGGGGACGGGGAAAGCGTTGTCGGTTTTTGGGGATTTGGATCGGTTTCGGCGGCATGGTTTCCGCGTGACGGCGTGTTTTGAAAAAGAGCCGGATAAAAACGGCGCGTGGGACGATGTGCCGGTCTATCCGATGGATAAATTGGGGGATGTCGTCCGTCGGGAAAACATTCGGATGGCGGTGCTGGCGGTGTCCGAGGGCGCGGCGCAGAGAACCGCGGAGATTTTGGCGGAATCCGGCGTTCAGGCGATCTTGAACCTCACTCCGGCGCGGTTGCAATTGCCGGAACGGGTGGCGGTCCGTCCGATGGACTTGGCGATGGAGCTGGAAAAACTCTCCTATCGGTCCGGCCGTCTCGGGGACCGATAAAACGTTTTGTTGCGGTAATCATTCCTAATAAAAAGGAGACACCATGGCAGATACGCTCGTAGTTGTCAGCAAGATCAAGAAGGTTGTGAAGGAACAGGGTCTGCGCACCGGCGGTGATTACATCGAGGCTCTCTCCAAAAAAGTGGAAGCCATCATCACCGAATCCGTGAACAAGGTGAAGGCGGACAACAAGAAAAAGACCCTCGGCGCGGAAGACCTTTAATCCGCGTTTTTCGAACTTTTTTCGCGAGGACTCCCGTTCCTTCCGGGGAACGGGAGGATGGTTTTTTGTACGGGGGGCCGGGTGACTGAACCGGTTTCGACGGGAGAACGCATCCGGGAAATGTTTTCCGGGTTGGCGCCCGAATACGACCGGTTCAACGCCTGGGCCAGTCTGGGGTTGCATCGGTTCTGGCGGCGCGCTTTGGCGGGGCAAATCCACGCCGGATCCCGCGTGCTGGACCTCGGCGCCGGGACGGGCGCCCTCGGCGCAGAGATCTTGTCGCGCTGGGGAAAAGGGTCCGGCGGCGGGGTGACGGCGGTCGACTTCAGTCTGGAGATGTTGACCCGCGGCCGCCGAAACAATCCGCCGGACGACCGGCTTTCCGCGGTTCAGGCGAGGGGAGAGTCCCTCCCCTTCGCCGCCGGCCGTTTCGATTTCGTGGTGTCGGCCTTCGTGTTGAGGAATCTGCAGCGGGCCGGCGTTTTGGAGGCGGTTTTCCGGGAGGCCTATCGGGTTTTGCGGCCTTCCGGCCGTCTGATCTTCTTGGACCTCCGTTCCCCGGAGGGGACGTTGATGAAATGGGGCCACCGGATCTACCTGAACACGATGGTTCCGGCGGTGGGGCGGGTCCTCTTCCGCGACCGATGGCCCGGGGATTATCTGAAGGACACCATCCGCGAGCTGTTGTCGGAGGATCGGATCCGGGAACGGTTCGAATCGGCCGGTTTTGGACAAGTCCGCGGGCAGCCCCTTTGGGGCGGCGTGGCGGGACTTTTCGACGGAGAAAAAGCATGTTGAGACAGTATTTCCACATCCTTTTGTTCGCCCTCATCGGGCTGGTCTTCGGCGTGATGCTGATCGTCGTTTCCTCGTTGGTCCGCCTGCGCGGCGGCCGCAAAGACCTGACCTCGTATGAGTGCGGCATGGAGGCGGTGGGCAGTCCGTGGATCTCGCCCAACATCCGCTTTTACGTCTTCGCTTTGTTCTTCGTGATTTTCGACGCCGAGGTCCTCTTCATCTATCCGTGGGCGGTCCAGTTCAAGACGCTCGGCGTGGTGGGGTATGTGGAAGTGGTGATCTTCGTGGCCATCCTTTTCCTGGGACTGATCTACGCCTGGAAGAAAGACGCGTTGAAATGGGAATGAGTCGGGTGTCTTAAGATGGGCATCGTCCTCGAAAAACTGCCGGTCGTCTGCCACAAGGTGCCGGGGGGGGAATTGGTCCTCACCACCGCGGATTTTTTCATCGATTGGGCTCGGCAATCCAGCATCTGGCCGCTGACCTTCGGTTTGGCTTGCTGCGCCATCGAGATGATGGCGGCCTACGCCGCCCGTTTCGATTTCAACCGGTTCGGCGTGATCCCGCGGCCCACGCCGCGCCAGGCCGACTGCCTGATCATTTCCGGCACCGTCACCAAAAAGATGGCCCCGGCCATCGAACGCCTTTACGACCAGATGCCCGAACCGCGTTTCGTCATCTCCATGGGCGCCTGCGCCAACTGCGGCGGTCCTTACTACGATTCCTATTCCGTGGCGAAAGGGGTGGACAAGGTCATTCCCGTCGATGTCTACATCCCCGGCTGTCCGCCCCGCCCCGAAGCCCTCCATAACGCCGTCCTCGTCCTGCAGAAGAAGATCGAAGACTCTTTCGTCGCCGGCAGCCGGGTGAAATAAATGGACGACGCCCAGCTCGTCGAAAGGATCGCGGAACGTTTCGGCGAGGCGCGGGAAGTCCCGCTGCCCGACCCGAAATGGCTCCGTCCCGACGCCCCGCAGGTCAAGGTTCCCGCCGAACGTGTGGCGGAGGTCGCCCGCTATTTGAAAAACGAGCTGGGTTTCGACCTGTTGGATTTTCTCACCGCCGTGGATTGGCTGAAGGAAAACCGTTTTGAGATGGTCTATTGTTTCACCAAGACCGCCGAACCGAAGAGCCGTCTTTTCCTGAAGGCGGATTTGCCGCGCGAAGGGGAGCCCGGCCTGCCGTCGTTGGCCGGTCTTTATAAGGCCGCCGACTGGCAGGAACGGGAAGTCTTCGACCTTTTCGGGATCCGCTTTGAGGGCCATCCGCACCTGAAACGGATCCTGTTGTGGGAGGGATATCCCGGCCATCCGCTGCGCAAGGATTACGTCCACGTGCCGGACAAATACGACAACGGCAGCGAGATCGGTCTCCCGAAATCCGCGGTTCCGTCGGGAGAACACAAATGAACCCGCTGAACCCGCCCGCCGGCGTCATCAACGCCACGGCCGATTCCATCCTTTCCGGGCCCTCGTTCGAGACCAAGATGGAGCGCCTCTCGGAGACCGAGATGCTGCTCAACATGGGGCCTCAGCACCCGTCCACTCACGGCGTGCTGCGGGTGGTGCTGAAACTGGACGGCGAGGTGGTCACCGGCGCCATGCCGGACGTGGGCTACCTGCACCGAGGCGTGGAGAAACTTTCGGAGAACCGGCTCTATCCCCAGGTCATCGTCCTTACCGACCGGGACGATTACCTCTGCGCCATGCTCAACAACTGGGCCTATTGCCTGGCGGTGGAACAGCTCCTGAAGGTGGAGGTCCCGGCCCGCGCCGAATACATCCGCGTGCTGGTGGGGGAGCTGAACCGGATCGCTTCGCACCTGGTCCTGATCGGCACGTTCGGGATCGACATCGGCGCCTTCACCCCGTTCCTCTACGCCTTCGGCCGGGAACGCGAGATGATCCTCGATCTTTTGGACCAGGTGAGCGGCGCCCGCATCACCTACAACTACATCCGCATCGGCGGCGTGATGGCCGACCTGCCCGCCGGCTGGACCGAGAAGGCCGGGAAGTTCGTGGCCCATATGCGCGCCTGCCTGAAGGAATACGACGACCTGTTGACCTACAACCCCATTTTCCTCGACCGCACCAGGGGGGTCGGGATACTTTCCAAGGAGAGCGCCGTTTCTTACGGTGTCGCCGGGCCCAACCTCCGCGCCAGCGGCGTGCCGCTGGACCTGCGGAAGATGGCTCCCTACGGCGTGTACGGAAAATTCGATTTTGAGATGGCCCTCGGAAAGAACGGCGACTGTTTCGACCGCTACCTCGTCCGGCGCAACGAGATCGAACAGTCCCTCCGCATCATCGAACAGGCGCTGGAGGCTCTTCCCGCGGGAGACATCCTCGGCAAAGTGCCGAAGGCGAACATCCGGCCCCCGGCGGGCGAGGCCTACGCCCACATCGAGGGCGCGCGCGGCTGGCTCGGCGTGTACCTGATTTCCGACGGCAGTCTGCAACCCTACCGCATGCACGTCCGCGCCCCGTCTTTCATCAGCCTGGCCGTGCTCCAGGAGATATTGAAAGGATGGAAAGTGGCCGACGTGGTCGCCATCCTCGGTTCCATCGACATCGTTCTGGGGGAGGTGGACCGGTGAGTTTCCAGACGCCCTGGGCGGTCCTGGGCCCGGCGGTGCCCAGTCAGACGCCGGAAGGGATCCGCCGTCGGTATCAGCGGTCCGTCCTCCTCGTGTTGTTCCTGTTGGGCGCGGTGGTTCTGGCCAGCGTGTGGCTGGGCGAACCGGCGATCCGCTTCGAGGCGCTGATGTCTCGATTGTCCGAACTCGTCGCCCGCAAGGGCTGGCCGTGGTGGGTCCCGGATTTCGTGCGGCTGATCGTGCCGTGTTCGCTGATCCTGATCTTCGTCCAACTGGTGCCCGTTTTCGTTCTGTGGTGGGAACTCAAGGTCGCCGCCCACATCCAGGTGCGGTTGGGCCCGATGCACGTGGGGCTGTGGCACGGGTGGGCCCAGCCCTTGGCCGACGGTCTCAAGCTCCTGCTGAAGGAGGACATCGTGCCGGCGGGGGCCGACCGGTGGGTGCATTTCCTGGCGCCGATCGTCGCGTTCGTGCCGGCCTACGTGTGTTACGCGCCCATTCCGTTCGGCGCGGACATGGCCGCCGCCGATCTGGACATCGGCGTGTTGTTCGTGCTGGGATTGTCCGGCCTGACGGTGATCGGCCTTCTGATGGCGGGGTGGGGATCGAACAACAAATATTCCGCTCTCGGCGGCCTGCGGGCCGCGGCCCAGGTGGTGTCCTATGAGGTGCCGCGGGTCATTTCGGTCCTGCCGGTGGTGATGTGGGCGGGGAGCCTCTCTCTTTCGCAGATCATGGCGGCCCAGTCGGGGCTGTGGGGCGGGGTCATCCCCAAATGGTTCATTTTCTACCCGGTCATCGGCCAGGTCTCGTTCCTGATCTATCTCATCTGCGCCGTGGCGGAGACCAACCGGGTGCCGTTCGACATCGCCGAGGCGGAGTCGGAACTGGTCTCCGGGTTCCATACGGAATATTCCGGCATGAAGTTCGCCTTTTTCTTCATGGCCGAATACGCCTACGTGTTCCTCGGCAGCGCGCTGGGGGCGGTCCTGTTCCTGGGCGGGGCGGAGCCGTTGCCGCTGATGCGCTGGCTGCCGACCTATGTGGTGTTTTTCGGGAAGACCATGTTCCTGGTGTTCGTCTTTATCTGGTTCCGCTGGACGTTCCCCCGGTTGAGGGTGGACCGCCTCATGGATTTCTGCTGGAAATTCCTTCTGCCGTGGTCGCTGGTCAACGTGCTGTTGGCCGGCCTGGTGTTCCTGGTGCGCTGGGGCTGACGCATGTTCGATTATTTTTGCGCCATCGGGAACATGGGGTGGGCCTTCGTAAAGGGGCTGGGCGTGACGTTCAAATATCTTTTTTCTCCCGCCGTCACGGTGCAATATCCGTATGAGAAGCTGACGCCCTCGGAACTTTTTCGCGGCGCGTTGGCGTTCCATCCGGACCTTTGTATCTCCTGCGACATGTGCGTGCGCGCCTGCCCGTCCAACTGCATCTCCCTGGAGGCGAAGCGGAACGAGCAGACCAAGAAGAAAGACCTCCAGTGGTACCGCATCGATTTCGCCAAATGCAATTACTGCCGGCTCTGCGAGGAGATCTGTCTCACCAAGCCCAAGTCCGTGCATCACAGCCGTGAGTTCGAATTGACGTTCACCAGCCGCAACGATTTCGTCGTCGAATGGAGGCCGGAACGTCCCCAGCCGAAAGCGCTGGAGCCCGGCCAGGAATGGGTCAAGTTCCTGACCCAAGGCCGGCCGCCGGGGCGGCGTCGGGCGAAATCACCGGAGGGGAAGAAATGATCGAGATGGCGGTTTTCGCCCTCCTGGCCGTTTTGACCATCGTCCCCGCGGCGTTGGTGGTGACGGTCAAGAACATTTTTCACGCGGCGCTGTTCCTGGTCCTTTCGTTGACCGGGGTGGCCGGCTTCTTCGCCATGCTCGGCGCGGATTTCCTCTTCGTGGTACAGATCCTGCTCTACGCGGGCGGCATCACGGTGATCTTGCTGTTCGTGGTGCTGTTGTCCGGAAGCCCCAAGGACTGGCTCATCCGGCAGATGAACGAACAGTGGCTGGGAGCGCTGGCGGCCTCGGCGGTGTTCGTGGCGGTTTTGGCCGGCCTTTTTCAGTATCTGCCCGGGCCGGAATCGATCTCCGCGGTGGGGCCCACCACGGAATTGCTCGGCGTGTTGCTGTTGAGGGAGATGGTGTTGCCTTTTGAGGCGGTGTCGCTGGTGTTGCTGGCGGCCTTGGTGGGGGCCGTCCTGTTCACCCGGCGGGGGGAGGGGAAATGACCCTACAGGCCTATCTCCTGGTCGGCGCGGCGCTTTTCGTGATCGGGCTTTTCGGCGTTTTGGCCCGGCGGAACGTCCTGACGGTCCTCATGTCCATCGAACTCATTTTCAACGCCGCCAACCTGAACCTCGTCGCCTTCAATCGTTTCGCTCATCCGGGGCAGCCGTGGGGGCAGGGTTTCGCTCTGTTCATCATCGCCATCGCGGCGGCGGAGGCGGTGGTGGGTCTGGCGCTGGTGTTGGCCCTGTACCGGAATTTCAGGACCGTGTTGACGGAAAACTTCGACCTGTTGAAAGGCTGACGGATGCTCGATAACGTCTATCTGATCCCCCTGTTGCCCCTGGCGGCCGCGTTCTTGATCATCGCCTTCGGCCGCTGGCTCCCGTTGGAGGGGGCCTGGATCGCCCTCGCGGCCAGCGCCTATGGGTTCGGCCATGCGCTGCTCCTGTTGAGCGGCCTCTATTCGACCCATCTGCCGCTGCCGATGGAAGGGTTGAACGGGCGTTATTTTGAACAGGCGGTCACGTGGTTTAACACCGGCGTGTTCCGCATGGAACTCGGGGTGCTGGTGGACGGCCTTTCCGTGATGATGTTGCTGGTGGTGACGTCGGTGTCGTTGCTGGTGCAGATATATTCCCTCGGATATCAGCGCGGCAAGCCGCGGTTCGGCCGTTACTACGCGTATCTCTCGCTTTTTTCAGGATCCATGATCGTGCTGGTCCTGGCCAATAATTTCCTGCAGTTCTTCATCGGTTGGGAACTGGTGGGCCTCTGCTCCTATCTGCTGATCGGTTTTGAGTTCGAGCGGCCCGAGGCGGCCTATGCCGGACGCAAGGCGTTCATCACCACCAAGCTGGGGGACCTGGGGTTTTACATCGGACTGCTCCTTCTCTTTTCCACCGTCGGAACGTTCAACTTCGCCATATTGAAACACGAGCACGTCGCCGCGGGGCTGATCTCTCCCGAATGGGCCACGGTCATCTGTCTCCTGTTGTTCTGCGGGGCGGTGGGGAAATCGGCCCAGTTGCCCCTGCATGTCTGGCTGCCGGACGCCATGGAAGGGCCCACGCCGGTGTCCGCGCTCATCCATGCCGCCACCATGGTGGCGGCGGGCGTGTTCCTGGTGGCGCGTCTCGATTTCCTCTTCGCCCTGTCCGCCCCGGCCATGGCCGTGGTGGCGTGGGTCGGCTGTCTGACCGCCCTGGTGGCGGCTTCCAGCGCGCTGGTGTCCAACGACATCAAGCGGGTGCTGGCGTATTCCACCATCAGCCAGCTCGGATACATGATGCTCGCCTTGGGCGTGGGCAACACCTATGCCGGCATGTTCCATCTCACCACGCACGCGTTCTTCAAGGCTCTGTTGTTCCTGGGCGCCGGAAGCGTGATCCACGCGGTGCATACCAACGACATCTGGCGGTTGGGCGGGTTGTCGAAGAAAATGCCGTTGACGTTCGTGACGGTTTCGTGCGCCACGCTGGCCATCGTGGGGTTCCCCGGGTTCTCGGGGTTTTTCAGCAAGGAGGCGGTGTTGGAGGCGGTGCACGCCGCCGGTCAGCCGGCCCTTTTCGTGTTGGCGTCGTTTACCGCGTTCCTGACCGCTTTCTACATGTGTCGTCTTTTTTTCCTCACGTTTTTG
>JAKLDV010000104.1 GCA_022703335.1 Elusimicrobiota bacterium | reverse complement strand
ATGGCCCTTGAAATCCTTGACGATTTTTTGCGCCGCGGCGTGCAGATTCCGGGCGCGCGCGTAATATCCCAGCCCCGACCACACCTCCAGAACACGGTCCAGCGGCGCCCGCGCCAGCTCTTTCACCGTTGGAAATTCCTTCATGAACCTCTGGAAATACGGAAGGACGGTCCTCACGGTGGTCTGTTGGAGCATGAACTCCGACACCAACACCGCGTACGGCGTCGGCTTTTCCCGCCACGGCAGATCATGCCTGCCGTTCCTTTCGTACCATTGCAAAAGGAGTCTCCGGAACTCGCCCGGGGACGGGCTCATCCGGGGAAACGATTCCCGCGTCATTTTTTTCATGGAAAAATTCTACCTTTTTTCGCGGCGTTCCCGAACGGCGGGCCGATTGCCTCCCCCGATGGCAAATGGTATATTTACAGGCCGTTGGGAAAAGCGCGCGGGACTGGGGATTTTTCCATCTCCTCGACATTTCACCTTCAGGGGACATCAGGTCCATACATGAAAAAAACGTTCTTTCTCATTTTTCCGGCGACAGGGCTCCTTTTCCTTTCCGGCCCCCGGTGCGGCGCCGAGGAATCGGCCGCGACGGCCGTGGAAACCGCCTCCCCCGCCTTGACGGCCCCCCTCGTCGAAAAACCGGCCGACGACCGTCTCGCGTCGGCCTTAAGAGACCTGGAGGACGGGAACTGGCGGCGGGCCCAACGGAAGGCAAAGTCCGTTCTGGCGGGCAACAAAAAGAACTCCCAGGCGTGGCTGGTCTGGGGACGCTCCTGTCTCTCCGCCGGAAAATACAAAAAAGCCACCAAACGATTTCAAAAAGCCCTGAGATACGATCCCCGTTTTGCCGAGGCCTATTTCTGGCGGGCGCGGGCGTTTGAATCCTGGGGCCGCACCGACGAAGCCATGAACGAATATCAGGCCGCTTTCCATGCCGACCCCGCCATGGAATCGGCCCGGAGCGCCTGGAAGAACCTGCAGGGGCCGGCCCCGTCGTCGGAAGAATAGGGAACGTCCTTTTCGAACTTTCAAAAAACCGTTTTTGTCCCGGCGTTGCGCGGGTGGTGGAACTGGCAGACACGTAAGCCTCAGGAGCTTATGGCCGCAAGGCTATGCGGGTTCAACTCCCGCCCCGCGCAGTGCCCGGACAGGACACCTTCCGACCCTCTCTCTTCGACCACGGGCGGCCGTTTTTTCAAGGAATGAACGACCGGAAAATCCATGAAAGTCATCGCGCGGAACAGACGGGCATCGTTTCGTTATCACATCCTCGAAACCTTTGACGGCGGCCTGGTGCTCACCGGGCCCGAGGTCAAATCCCTCCGCGCCGGCGAGGTCAGCCTCGAGGACGGCTTCGCGCACATGGAAAACGGCGAGGTGTTCCTTTGGAACGTGCACATCCAGCCCTACAAACAGGGCTCTCTGCACGTGCAACAAAACGCCACCCGCAGCCGGAAAGTGCTCCTTCACAAAACCGAGACGAAGAAGATCCTCGGCAAACTGACCATCAAGGGGCTGACCCTGGTCCCCCTGGAACTTTATTTCTCCGACTCGGGCTACGCCAAGGTGAAACTGGGGCTGGCCAAGGGAAAGACCGGCCCGGACAAGCGGCAGGACCTCAAAAAAAAGGACGTTCAGCGGGAGATGCGGCGGGAATTTTCCGGGAAACATCGGGTCTGACTTGAACGCCAGGGCCTTTGCGGCTTTCGGACACATCCCGGGCATCGGCCCTTCCATGGCGATGGACCTGTGGCGACTGGGCCTGCGGCGGGCGGACGACTTAAAAAACCGCAACGCCGAGACGTTGTATGAAAAACTGTGCGACCTCGACGGCCGACGATTGGACCGTTGCGTCCTTTACGCGTTTCGTTGCGCCGTCTACTACGTGTCCCGGCAAAAGCATGACCCGAAACTTTTGAAATGGTGGAGCTGGAAGGAGCCGGGTTGCAATCCCCGGCTCCCGCGAGGTCCGAAACCCTGACACAGTTTTTTGGAGTGCCGGTCCGCGCGGCCGGCGCCTCCACCGGAGGGATGGGAGAGTGGTTGAATCCGCCGCACTCGAAATGCGGTGTACCTTAACCGGTACCGTGAGTTCAAATCTCACTCCCTCCGCCATTTTGCCTCGGGCGTTTTTTTCGCCACAACCGGACAAGACGCCCCGATCACGTCCTTGTCCGACGGAAAACGACGCGGGGCCGCTCCGCCCCCATTCGCGGCCGAAACAAACGCGCCTCCCGGTTTTTTAAGCGGACAAACGAAAAAAGAAATGCACCCAACCACGCCGACCCGCCTGGACAATTTCAGTTTTCCCGGCGCGGCCTCCCCGAATTAAATGCGCGTCCTGTTCGTTGCGCTCGGCGCCGAAAATCTCGCCTTCAGCCTCCTCGCCCCCCTGTTGGAAAAAGCCGGCCACACGGTGGACCTGGCGTTCTCGGCCAGCCTGTTCAACGACCAGGTCATTTCCCTGCCGACGATCTCCCGCCTCTTCAACGACGACCATTCCATCCACGATAAAGCGCGGGAATTCCGGCCGGACGTCGTCTGCTTTTCGGCGTTTTCCATGAACCACCGGCGATTACTGAAAATCGCCGGATCCCTGCGGGAGTCGACGGGGGCGAAAACGATTTTCGGCGGCATTCACCCCTCCGCGGTGCCGGAACTTGTCGTCCGCGAGCCGGCCGTGGACTATGTCTGCGTGGGCGAAGGGGAGACGGCGCTGCCGATGCTGCTGGAACGTTTGGGCCGCGGAGCGCTCTCGGCCCCCTCCCCAAACATTCTGTTCAAGTCGCCGACGGGGGAGATCCTCCGCGGCCCGCAACTCCCATTGCATGAGGACTTGGACTCCCTTCCGGGCTTCGAGAAGGATATTTGGCGGGATTACCTGCGTTTGGACAAATGCTACATGACGATCTCCTCCCGCGGCTGTCCCATCCGATGCACCTTCTGCGCCAACGACTTGCTCTCCTCCCTCGATGGAAGGAAATCCCCTCATTTCCGACAACGAAGCGCGGAACACTTCCTGAACGAACTAAAAACGGCCAAACGGAAATACGGGATTACCTTCGTCAATATCGAAGACGACGCCTTCACTCTGGACGCGGGCTGGCTTCGGAAATTTTCCGATTCCTACCGCCGGGAGATCGGCGTCCCCTTCGCCTGCCTGTCCCACCCGCTGTTCCTGGACGAAGAAAGGATACGGCTCCTCAAGGAAGCCGGGTGCGTATCGGTGGACATCGGCGTGCAGTCGGTCGACGAAAGCGTCCGAAAAAAATGGCTCAACCGGCCCGAGAAGAATTGGCACATCGAGCGGGCCGTCCAACTTTTGGAAGAGGCGCGCATCCCCTATGTGTTGGACCACATGCTGGGCATCCCCTCGGAAACCCCCGAGTCGCAGGAACGCGCCTGGCAATTCTACGGGAAGCTCAACCCGTCCCGGATCAACACCTTCTGGCTCACGTATTATCCCGGCACGGAAATCCAAAGAATCGCCCTGACGGACAAGTATCTCACGGCGGAGGAGGCGGACAAAATCAACCGCGGCCACCTCGGCCCCTACTACGGCGTCGACGTGAAACTCCCGGCGCCCGTCCGCCGATTATATCGGAGCTATCTCCTGCTTCTGCACCTCAGCCCCCTGCTCCCGCGCTGGATCAAACGGAAGATCGGGGCGGCTCGGATCGCGAATTTACCGGAAGGGGCGCTGAAAACCCTCGATTTCCTCGCCCAATGGATCTGCTTTCATCGCCATCCGACCGCCGACTATCGGCGATACGCCGCGCAATTTTGGAATAATTTCAGGATTTTCTGGCGCCGCAAGGGGGGCTAAAACAGGGGAACGCCCGGCGGCGCGGGCGCACCCGTTCAAGTCACTTTATTTTGGCCGGCCCGCCGCCGGAGCTCGCAAGTTTATCGTATTCCTCCACGAGGTATTGAAACGTCCGGCAGGCGCACCACTCACTGGGGCAGCGCGCCGGTGCGGAAAGCAGTTCGAAATTCGGATCAAAAATATTTCCCAAACAGTTTTGGGCGTCCGCGCCGCACCGATAGACCTTGCCCTGCGAATCCACCATGGCATAGTATTTTCCGGCGTAGCACAACCGTCCCCGGGTGGTTCGTTTTTCGAGGTTATAGGAAACGCTTTTTTGATTCAGCAGAGGCCGCAGGAACGACCGCTCCTCCTCCGTATAACACGCCGGATAGTCCCGCCCGCCGTATTCCCCTTTGAACGTTCGGATGTTGACCCCGATCCCCATCGACTCCAACCGGCGCATGGGCTCCTGAATGTCCTCCAACTGCGGGGGGTAGGCCACGATCAATATCGACTCCAGACAACCGGCGTCCTTGAGGAGCCTCGCCTTCGCGGCGAAATCATCGAAAACCGCAAAATGGGGATGGAAGCTGGCGGTCACCATGAAATTTTTTCGAGTGACAACGGCCAACAGCTTATCGATGGACGTGAGGGACGGAGAGAGGTTGCTGACGAGCGCGACGAAACTCCGGGCCGTGAGCCGCTGAAAGAGTTTATCGCATTCCGGGAAAATAAGCGGTTCACCGCCGACGACGGATATCTTCAGCGGCCCGTATTTCTCTTCCACCCGGCCCCAACATCCGATCCAGTCGCCCGCCGGACGGCGGGAATCATCCTGCTTTCCCCAATGCGGATCCCAGAAGCAGTAAGGGCACCGGTAGTTGCACGACCGGTGCGCCTCCCACATGAAATGAATCCTGTCTCTTACGGCAAACGGCATATCGGCGCCAGACGCACGATCGGCTGTTAAAAAACGGCCGGCACGGTTCTACGGCGCCCGCCCAACGGCGGACACTACCACTTGGGACGCAGGAGGGCGAAACAACTGGTATAGCCGTGCAAATACGTGCTGGCCCCCACGGGACCGATCTCGCCGTTGCAGAAAAAACCGCCCAACGGTTTCTGGCCCAGCGTCCGCTGGAACATCTGCGAATCGTGATCCCGCCGTCCGTAGAGGTATTCCCCCCGTCCCAGGCAGGAAAAAAGAAGGGCCCCGGCGATTTTGTCTTTCGAAGGGCCGTGCGAAGACAACAACGTCTGGAGCTCCTGCGCCGCCGCGCGGGCATCCCTTAAATGGAACTGCACCCCCTGGCCTTTTCGCAGGCGCGTCCCCACGGCGAGGATCCCTTTCTTCATGTCGGCCCCGATGATGTTTCGGATGAGGAAATCCCCCTTGCCGTAGGTCTCTTTGCGCGGGTCCATGATGATGCCGAGGAACAGCGAGTGTTTCGCGAGCTCCTGATCGTTCGGATCGAGGGAGTCCACCAGGTCCTGCAGCACCTGGAGCGGCGGCCGTTTCTCCAGTTCCAGGAGGATATTTTCCTGGCAATCGGTGACGGTCATGGGACGGCCGATGGGGCGGCAACCCTGGGCCACGAGGGGGTCCATCGTCAAATCGCCGACGAACGACACCCCCACCAGTCCGGACCGCTGACACATGGAATTCAGATACAGCGCGCTCTGGGCGGGCGCCAAAGCCCCGCTGACCACGCCGCCGATTTTGACGGCTTTCGGAAAAGCGTAATCCATGCCGCCGAGGAAATTGTCCAGACGCACAGAAAACGGGTCGGACAGAAGAACGAAATGCGGGTTCTCGGCGGCCTTCACGCCCACCAGCGCTTCCCACCGTCGGGGAGGATCGTCCAGGTCCGGGAGGTCCTCGTCCCGCAAGGCGAACGGTTTGACAACCACCTTCGGCAGGGAGGCGGCCATCAGGCTGAGGCCGGGACGGTTCTCCACTTCGCGCCCGGCGCCGATGATGCCCGCCGCGGAACAACCGATGAAAACATTGCAGGGCAGAGCGTCCATGACGAGCGCGTTGACGTCGAAACACCGCTCCATGAAATAAACGGAGACAAAGGCCATGACGAAATCCACGGACGCCCCCCCCATCTGTTCCTTGAGGGAGGCCGCGCATTCCTGCACGGCCCGTTCAAGACGCGGTCTTTCGGAAACGGCCGAAGCCCATTTCATAGACGCCCTTCCATGGAAAGTTTTATTAACAAAATGGGATGAAACTTCCTACAACGGGAAATTCGAGGCGCGGCGGGCGGGCCGAAAAGCAAACCGCCCGGGCGAGGTCCGAAACGCGGCTAAAGCAGCAGGCCGGCGATGGTGGCGGTGGTGAAGGTGGCGATGGCCCCCACGAACATCGCCCTCAGCCCCAACTTGGCCAAATCGTGCCGCCGGCTCGGCGCGATGGCGGAGATGCCCCCGATCTGTATGGCGATGGAGGAGAAATTGGCGAAGCCGGACAAGGCGTAACTGGCGATCACCACGGACCGGTAGGACAGCGGAACGCCGTTCTTCAGGAGGTCCGCCAGCTGCAGGTAGGCCACGAACTCGTTGACGACGGTCTTCACGCCGATGAGTTTTCCGATGATGAAACAATCGGCCGTCGGCACGCCCATCACCCAGGCCAGCGGCCACCCCGCGTAACCGAAAAGCAGTTCCAGCGACAGGGACGGCATCCCGGTCCAGCCGCCCAAGGCGCGCAGGCCGGCGTTCAACATGCCGATGAGCGCGATGAAAGCCAGCAGCATCGCGGCCACGTTGAAGGCCAGTTGGAGCCCCTCGGTGGCGCCCCGCGCGGCGGCGTCCAGCGCGTTGGCGTCTATCTTCTCCACGCTCATCTTCGTGTTCCCCGTCGTTCGCGGCGTCTCCGTTTCGGGGAAGATGATCTTCGCGCACACCAGCGCCGCCGGGGCCGACATGACGGACTGGGCGATGAGGTGGCCGGCGATGTCCGGAAAAACGTCCCGCAGCATTCCCACGTACGCCGCCAGCACGCCGCCCGCGGTGTTGGCGAATCCGCCCACCATCACCGCCATCAGCTCGCTCATGGTCATGTCCGCCACGAACGGTTTCACCACCAGCGGCGCCTCCGTCTGGCCGACGAAGATGTTGGCGGAGGTCGACAGGGTCTCGGCGCCGGAAGTCTTCATGGTCCTCTGCATGGCCACGGCGAATATCTTCACGATGACCTGCATGACGCCCACATGATAGAGGACCGTCATCAGCGAGGAGAAGAAGACGATGGTGGGGAGCACGTCGAACGTGAAATTGACCAGCGGCGACTCCACGCGGCCCGTGAGGTAGGAGCGGAACAGGAAGGTGGTGCCCTCGCGCGTGAACCCCAGCAGGGCGTTCACCGCGTCGTTCAGGCGGGCGAAGACCCACATTCCCGGGGCGGTCTTCAGCACGATGAGCGCAAAAACGAACTGCAGGGCCATGCCCCAGGCCACCAGCCGCCAGTTCACCTTGGAACGGTTATTGGAAAAAACCCAGCAGAGGCCGAGCAGCACCAGAAGCCCAAGAAAAGAAACGAGCCGTTGGCGGAAATCCAGCGGCGTGTGTTCGGCCTGGATGCGGCGGACACGGTCGGCCACGACGGCGGACGGGGCGGCGGTCGTCGAAACGGAGACCTCGGCGGAAGCCGCGGAGGCCGCGGGAGGGGACCACACATAGGCGACCGCGGCTCCGATCACGCCCAGGAGAAAAAAAACGACGCCGGCCAGCAGCGTTCTTTTCAAACGCGGGGACGGCGTCCGGACGCGGTCAGACAACAACGGATCACTCGCCAAGGTGTTTTTTGACTTTTTGCAGGAGCCGTTCGGCCTCGAAAGGTTTGCCCAGGTAATCGTTGGCCCCCGCCTCGAACGCCTTCTCGGCGTCCCCCATCTGGGTGAGCGAGGTCAGCATCATGATGACGGTGTTCTTAAAAGCCGGATCGTCGCGGAGGATCTTGGTGGCGTCCAGACCGCTCAGTTTCGGCATCATGATGTCCATGAGGACCATGTCCGGAAAGAAAGACCGGGCTTTCTCCACGGCCTCCCGGCCGTTCCCGGCGATGGCGGTCTCATAACCGTTCAGGCTGAGCAGCGCCTCGACGAATTCCGCGATGGCGCGCTCGTCCTCGGCGATCAGAATCTTCTTTTTTCCGGCCATGGGCACATCTTACCACCTTGACGGCGAAAAAGTAAAGATGTTTACGGCCTCTCAAAATTCACGTATGATGGTACCCTGGCGACGCCGGTTCCTATTTCGCCGAGGAGGTCAGCCGTGGGCGGAACCCCGTTATTGAGCATTTTCGCCTCTTTGCTTTTCCTGGCCATCATTTTTTTCGGCCGGGGAGTGCGGTTCTACACGGACTGGCTCTGGTTCGGGGAGGTCGGTTACCGATCGGTGTTCTGGACGACCATCACCACCAGGCTCGGGCTCGGACTTGCCGGCGGGCTGATCTTCTTCCTCATCCTGTTCACGAACCTCTGGCTTGCCCGCAGGCTCGCGCCGCCGGTCCTGGAGCACTACCACTCGAACGTGATCCGGGCGCGCGTGGGCAGTATAGCGAGAAAGGGCCTCACGCTCGTCATCTACGGGTCCGCGCTGGCTGCGAGCATCA
>JAKLDV010000103.1 GCA_022703335.1 Elusimicrobiota bacterium | reverse complement strand
CTGACCGGTGATCTCGACAGGCAGGACCCGGTCGCCTCGATGGAGGCTGAAGAGCTGCTGGACGTAGTAGTTGACCGACGCGTACGACCGGAGATTGTCGAACCAGATCAGGTCGGAACGCGAACCGCCGCCGCGCACCAACACGATGACATCCACCTCCGGATCGCCTTCCAGCAACGCGATCCCCCGGCAGACGCTCGCCTCGGTCTCCTCGCCCTGCATGCGGGCATCCCACAGGCGGACACGAAACGCATAGCCCGATCTCTTCAGTTCGTCCGTAAAATCGTGATAGGCCGCGCTGCCTTCCGAAGTGATCAATCCGATGTTGCCGGGAAGCGGCGGGAAAAGGACGGAACGGTTCCTGTCGAAAAGTCCCTTCTCCTTCAGATTTTTCAGGAGTTCTTGACGGGCGCGTTCCAAATCCCCCAGCGTGAACTCCGGATCCACATCCAAAATCTTCATCTGCAGACTGGCGCGCGGCCAATAAAAATCCACCGCACAGAGAAATTTCACCTGAAGACCGTCCCGCAGCGTCAATTTATCCGACGTGCTCCGCAGGCGCTGGACGATGGTGGCCTGCGCGTCTCCCCAGAGGATGGCTTTTAGGCTCGCCTTGGCGGAGTCGGACCCCTTTTCTTTTTCCACCAGTTCAAAATAGACCTGTCCCCAGCGCCGGGTCGGGGCCTTTGCGGCATCGCGGTCGTATCCCTGGATCTCACCGGTCACCCAGAACGGGTCCGGAAATCCGGCAGAGATCGTTTCTCCTATTTTTTGATTGATCTGACTGACGGTGAGCGTCACATCGGACGGGGATGTCGGGCGTTTGTTCATCGTCTCTCTCGAACGTCCGGGAGACCGTTTTTCAATGGTCGGCTTTTTTCTCCGATGGTTCGATCCCCTTTTGGAGCTGCTGCACGGCCTCCTCGGCGGCGCGCATCAATCGCCCGTCGAGGTCGCCGCGCGTCAACTTCTTCAGGGCCGGCACGGCCCGCTCATCTCCCACGACACGGAGCGCGCGAACCGCCGCCAACCGGACCAGCAGATAGGGGTCCCGCGTCAACGCAAGCAGGGCCTTTTGCAACCCAGCCCCCGGCGCCGGAAGCTGGGCGAGGCAACGCACGGCGGTCTGCCGCAAAACATTCGGATGCCCGTAGACGGTGTATTTCCGAAGGAACGCCTCCACCTCCGGCGCAGACAGCTGGGTCATCGCCTCCAAGGCGCCGCACCGCAGGACTTCGTTCCACGACTCCTCCTTCATCTGTTCCCGGATAATCTCCTTGACCGAAGGATGACCGCAACGCGCCAAGCTTTTCAGCGCCTGCGCCTCGGCAAAGTAGCTCTTCTCTTTTTTATAGGCCGCACGGAGCCGCTCCAGCACCTCCCCGGTGCGGACTTCCCCGAGGGCGGCGATGAGGACGCGCCGCGCCTTCGGATGCCGCACGGCCTCGAAACCCCGCCACAGGGCGGCGACAGCGGACGGGGTGCGGATGCTCCCCAAAGACCAGGCGATTTCGCCCTGCACAAGCCAAAACGTTTCTTTCAACAAGGCCTCCGCCAGCGCTTTGACGGATTCCGGCGTCGCCAGACGACCCAACACCTTTGCCGCGGCCAAACGGCCGAGGGGATGTGGGTCCCGCCGCAATTGCGTGATCCACATCGCCTCCGGTTTCGGAAAATCCACCCTCTTCAGGATGACGTGGTCCGGGTCGAACAGGACGAGTTGAGGCGCCGAGGGCAGTTTAAACTTGAACAGGTGCGATTTCCTCTCGACGACCTCGGTAAAACGCCTCTCCCCGGAGGAGGTCCAGAACGAAAACGTCACGGGCAGGGAAAACAGCCCCGTTTCTTCCCCCGCCCTCTGCATCTGAACGACGCGCAGATGGACCTGCTTCGTCCTCTGAACCCACCAGAAACGCACCTTGTATTCCGGATGACCGGCTTTGTATATCCACTGGTCGAAGAATTTTTCCACGTTTCGTCCGGTAGCCTTCTCGATGGCGTCAATGAAATCCCGCGTCTCCACGGCTTTGCCCCGATGTTCGACCACGTAGGCATGGATGGACTTCCAAAACCCGTCCTCCCCCAGGAGATGGCGGAGCATGTGAAGCACGAGGGAGCCCTTTTCGTAGAGATGCCGATCGAACAGATCCGACGGTCGCTTGTAGACCTTGGTCACAATGGGACGACGGTAGTGGTCCTTGTCCTCGTCGAAATAGGCCTCAGCGTTCTGATGGAGTTCGTTGCAGAACTCGTCTTTCCCCTTGTCGTATTCCTGAAAGAGCGCCTCAAAGTAGGTGGCGAAACTCTCGTTGAGCCAGGCGTGGGGCCAGCTTTTGCACGTCAACAGATCGCCGAACCACTGATGGGCCAGTTCATGCGCCACCAGGGAATCGCTGGAAAAATCCAGATGGGCCCGGTCGTCGTGCAGGGTCAGGGCGGTCTGGGTGGTGGCGCTGGTGTTCTCCATGCCCCCGTAGATAAAATCCACCGCCGCCACTTGGGAATATTTGGGGTAGGGATACGGAACGCCTATTTTTTTGGAAAAGAATTCCATCATCTTCGGCGTTTTCCCGAAAGCCCGTTTCGCGTCCTCTTCCCGGCCGGGGGGGCAGTAATAAAGCACGGGCCGACCGCGCCAGCTGTCGCGCAGTTCCGTAAAACGACCGACCGCCAAGGAAACCAGATAGGTGGCGTGCGGGATATCTTGTCGAAAATGGAACACCGACGTCCGGCTCCCGTGCGTCCGGCGGACCAGCCGGCCGTTGGACACCGCCGTGAACCCCCGGGGAACGCGGGCCACGACCTCCGTGGTGGTGCGTTCATGCGGGGCGTCGTGGCAGGGGAACCAGTAGCGGGCGTATTCATCCTCTCCCTGGGTCCAGGCCTGTACCGGCTTGTGGGGATATTTCTTGTCCGGCCCGACGAAATAGAGCCCCAGGGGCGGCCGGCGGAGGCGGTATCCGATCTCGATCTGGATCGTCGTCCCCGCCCGGACGGGGGCAGGAAGGAACGCGGTCAAACGCCGGCCGTCGTATTCATGGCGAAGGGCGCGACCCGCCGAACGGACAAAATCCAGTTTAAAACCGACGGCGTCAAAAACCATGGTCGAGGCCCCGGCGACGATGGCGCGCAACGTCGTGACGCAGCGGCCCCGCAAAGCTTTCTGTTTGAAATCGAGTTCCACCTCAAGGCGGATGTGTTCCGTGTCGAACGTGCGGTCCGGGGCGTACTGCGGTTCGCTGCCCGCCAGGGCAAAACGGGAATCCATCATCCCCGAACAGGCGTGCCGTTCTTCCATCGTCATCATGAGCGAAAACCCTCCGATTTCTCTTTTACCGCCGCATCTTCCTGACAGAGTTTCATGAACCGTTCGTAATCTTCCCGACTGATACGCCCCTCGGAACGCCACTTATCGAAACGGACAATGGCCTCCGCCAGATCGCTGTGGAGGGCGGGTTCCCCTCTGGACGGTCGGGGGGGTTCCGAACCGCCGATGGTCCTTCGGAAAATGACGGCGAGGCAGAAAAAAGCGGCCAGCGAAGCGACGAGGACGGTGACGGTCATCGGAATAACGCCGTCTCTAACTTTTCTGCGAAACCGCCTGGGCGGACGGCACATCCTGCAAGCGGGACAAATCGGCGAGGCGGCGGAAAAGGGCGGTCAGGCGGATCAGGAGATTCAGCCGGTTGAGCCGCACCTCCTCGTTCGGATCCATCACCATGACCCCTTTAAAGAACTCATCCACCGTCGGCCGAAGGGCCACAAGGTTCCCATAGGCGGCCGCGTAGTCGCCCGCCTCCAGGAGAGGGGCGTTGGCCTCCTCGCATTGGACGACGGCGGAAAAAAGGGCGCGCTCCGAACCGTCCCGCAGAAGCTCTTCCCGGATGAGGATGCTCCGGCCGTCCATGGGCCGGGGGATATGGTAGCCCTTCACCGCCTGTTTCTCCGCCTGTTTCAAGATGTTGTCCGCCCGCTTGAACGCCACGGAAAGTGAGGCGAAATGGGCGTGGGAACGGATGTCCCGAAGCGCTTTCAGCCGGGCGAAAACCTCGACCACGTCGCCGAACCCGGCCGAGGCCGCCGCCTCGACTTCGTCGAACCGGAAACCGGCGGCCGCCATCAGCGCCGCCCAGCGCTGTCTCAGAAACGACACAAGCTGCGCGTGGGCCGGCGGTCCGACTTTCTCATTCCAAAACGGATATTCCCTCATCGCGGCAAGCGCGATATCGGAAAGATTCATTCTCCAGCGGCGGTCGGAAACGATCCGCAAGACGCCCACGGCGGCCCGGCGCAATCCGTAAGGATCTTGGGAGCCGGAAGGGACTTTCCCAACCAAATAATTGCCGGCCAACGAATCCAATTTATCCGCCACCGAAACCACGGCGGCCGAATCCGAGTCGGGCAGGTCTCCCTCCGCGGCCAACGGCCAGTAATGCTGTTCGATCCCCCGGGCCACCTCCGGATTCTCGTGTTCGGAAGCATAAATTCGTCCCATGACCCCCTGAAGCTCCGGGAATTCCCCCACCATGGCGGTAAGAAGATCTGTTTTCGCCAAACGCGCGATACGCCTTGCGCATTCTTTTCTGTCGTCCCCCATCGGCAAAGACGGGAGAAGGCCATCGATCAGTTTTTCGACCCGCGTTGTTTTGTTCAACAAATTCAAAGGGGCTAAAAAAGTGATCCCCTGCAACAACGAGAGATTATCTTCGAGTTTTTTCTTTTTATCCTCGGAATAGAAGAAGGCGGCGTCGGCCAGGCGGGCCGCCAACACGCGTTCATACCCCTCGCGCACCACCGCCTGGTTTTCCGAAACCCCGTTCCGTATCCCCACGAAACGAGAAGTAAGCCGGCGGCCATCGGCGGCATAGACCGGGAAAAATTTCTGATGCTTCTTCATCGACGTGACGAGGACTTCCGGCGGTAGGGCGAGATATTTTTCGTCGAATTTTCCGAGGATGGCCACCGGATGCTCCACCAGGTTCACCACCTCGTCCAGAAGGGCTCCGTCCTGGTCCAACCGCACCTTGCCGTGGGCGTCTTTGACGGCCTGATGGATCTGTTTCTCGATCAAATGGCGGCGTTCGGACGGGTCGACAACGATACACCGGTCCTTGAGGAGCATCCCGTATTTGGCCGGGGAGACGACATCGAAAGATTTCCCGCCCTGGACGCGCAGGCCGTACGTCTTGCGTCCGGCCTTGACACCGGCGATCTCGAATTTGACCGGCTGAGAACCGTAAAGCGCCACCAGCCACCGGAGAGGACGCGCAAAGGAGAACCGACTCTTCTCCCAAACCATGTTTTTTGGAAAATTCAATTTTCCCAGGACGGCCGAAAGCATCTCCGGCAGTATTTTTTCCGTCGGAACGCCCAGGGTGCGGCGCACGGCGCACAGGCGCGGCCCTTTTTCCGTTTCGCGCACCTCCAGCTTTTCCAGAGAGACCCCCTGCGAACGGGCGAACCCCTGAGCGGCCGGGGTCCAATGCCCATCGGCGTCCTTGGCCTGGGCCACGGCGGGCCCCATATTTTCCTGAACCTGATCCTTGGATTTGCCCGCCAGGGCCCGGATGAAAAGCGTCAGTCGGCGGGGAGTTCCCCATGTCTGCAGACCGTCGGCGGCGTAAGAAAGGCCGGCCGTCTCCAGCTGGGCCGCGGCGAGTTGGCGTAAATTGTCCAAAGCCGGCGGCACGAACCGGGCCGGCAACTCCTCCACGCCGATTTCCAGAAGGAAATCCCTGGGTTCCGGCTCACGCATCGCGATGAAAGACGGCCGTTTCATTTCTGCCCCTCCTCCGACGGCGACATCGCCACGTAGGCCTCGGCCACGCCCCGGGCCAGGGCCCGCACGCGGGCGATATAGCCCACGCGTTCCGTGACGGAAATGGCGCGGCGGGCATCGAGAAGGTTGAACAAATGGGAGCATTTCATCACCGCGTCGTAGGCGGGGAGTACCAGCTTTTCGGCCAGCAGCCGCCGGGCCTCGTTTTCCCAATCGCCGAAATGGCGGCGCAGCATCTCCACGTCCGCGGACTCAAAATTATATTTGGAGAACTGGCGTTCGTCCTCCAGATGCACCTGGCCGTAGGTCATCTTATCCGTCCACAAGATGTCGTAGACGCTGTTCTTTTTCTGGGAATACATGGCCAGCCGTTCCAGCCCGTAGGTCAACTCCACGGAAATGGGGTTCAGGTCAATGCCTCCGACCTGCTGAAAGTAGGTGAACTGGGTGATCTCCATGCCGTCCAGCCACACCTCCCAGCCGAGTCCCCAAGCGCCCAGCGTGGGGCTTTCCCAGTCGTCCTCCACAAAACGGATGTCGTGCCGCCGCTGGTCGATCCCGATGGCTTTGAGCGAGGAAAGATAGATGTTCTGGATGTCCGCCGGCGCGGGCTTGATGATGACTTGATATTGATAATAGTGCTGAAGCCGGTTGGGGTTCTCGCCGTAGCGGCCGTCCGTCGGGCGGCGTGATGGCTCCACATAGGCCACGGCCCAGGGCTGCGGCCCCAGACAACGCAAGAACGTGGCCGGGTTGAAGGTGCCCGCCCCCTTTTCCAGATCGTACGGCTGCCAAAGCAGGCACCCCTGCTTGGCCCAGAATTTATGCAGCGTGATGATGATGTCCTGAAATGTCATGGCTTTTCCAAAATCAGTTCCGTGCCGGCGCGGGTTCCGCCGTTGGGGAGTGGGTCTTCTCCATAAACATCCGCAGATTCTTTCGATGCTGGAGCGTTTTAAGCGGTTCCCGCAAAAGCGGCGTCACGAACCTCAACAGACGCTCCTCCAACCCGTCCACCCCCTCGTCAAGTTCGGGGAAGGGCGTCGAAAAATCATAGCCGCGGAGATCTGCCACAAGGGAGCGAAACCGGGCATGGTGAGCGGCCCCCAGCACCTCGTCACCGACGACATACCCCGCCTGTTCCAGGAACTGCGTCAGGAACGCCAAGACAACCGGCCGATCATCGCTCCATTCCAGAGCCGCCAGAGAACGGCGCAACAGCTCGTATTTGGCCGCATGCGTCTGTTCCAGCGGCGTCAAACGATCCGTCCACTCACAAAGAAAGATACCCGAGGTCATCCGGTCCCAGTCCGCCCTCAATAGGGGGAAAGCCGACGTCAAGGCCCCGCCGGTGATGCGCGCAAAAGGGTTGTCCGGAATGGCCCAAAGACGGAAGCGCGCCTCCACGCAGGGTTCCGTGGCCGGAGCCAGGCGGGCGCGAGGGCGGGCCGCCCCGGGGGCCAACGCCCACAACCGGCCACGCTCGCGCGTATAGATCGAAAGCCGCTTGTCGGACTCGCCGACCCGCTCGGATTTTAAAACGATGGCGTTGACGTTAAACTGCATGGTTTTTCCGAAAAATTATAACAAGAGCCGCGTGCGAATGGGAGAATAGTTTCACAGAACCGCCGAGGAACCGCCGAGTTCGGGAGACTCTGCAATATCTCCCACGATGGTCTCCAAAATATCCTGGAGCGTGACCAGCCCCTGAACACGCCGGTTGCGATCCAGCACCACGGCCATGTGGTATTTCCCTTGGCGGAATTCACGCAGAAGTTGCGCCACCGGCACGCCCTCCGTAACCCGGAAAGCCGCACGAATGAGGTCCGTGACGACGATCAGCGATTCCCCCCGCCAAAACGCCAACAAATCCTTGGTGTACACGACCCCCACGATCTCATCCAGGTTCCCCTTATACACAAGGACACGGGAGTATCCCGAGGAAAGAACACGGGCAACGAACTCCGATTTCGGCAGGGCGATATCCACCGCGAATATCTCGTCCCGGGGAACCATGATGCGGCTCACCGGCAGGTTTCCGAAATCGAGTATGTTGTTGAGAACGGACCGAACCGAAGGCGCCAAGGTGGTCTTATCCAACAGGTGCCGAATGACGCGGACGTTCCACTGCCCCCCCTCCGCCCGCACCGACCGGGAGATCACCGCCAACGCGCGACCAATCATCCACACCAACCCCTGAACCACCGGCCCCAACGCCCGCGTGATCAAACGCATCGGGACAGCCACCTTCAATGCCAGTGATTCTGTGTAAGCGCGGGCGACCAGTTTGGGCACAATTTCGCCGACAAATATCAACAACACCCCCACCATCACCGGCACAACCCATCCTCCCCAACGAAACGGCACTCCCCACACTTTTTCCATCTGCACGGCCAAAGCGGTGGCCAAAACACCCAAAGCCACGTTCACCAGCGTATTGGCAAGGAGGATGACCGCCAGCACCCGATCGGCGTCTTTTTCCCAAAACGTCAGACGGCCGGGATAAACTTTCCCCAACCGTCCCAACTGGATCTTGGACAGGCTCATCAGGGCCGTCTCCGAAGCGGAGAAAAACCCGGACATCGTCAAAAAAAACACGCCCATCAACAACCCGCCCCAAAACAGGATCATACCCCGACTAATCCCCCTTTTTCAGTTCCAAATCGTATTCGTCCAGGATTTCCCCGACGATCTCTTCCAATGCGTCCTCCAGGGTCACCAATCCGAAAAATCGTTTTTGGTCGTCAAAAACGAAAGCCAGGTGCTCGCCGCTCCGGCG
>JAKLDV010000102.1 GCA_022703335.1 Elusimicrobiota bacterium | reverse complement strand
CGGAGCCAGTCTTCCTGGGACTGTCCCACCGCGTAAGGCGAATCGCGCGGAATCCACCGGAAGCCGTCGGCGTTCCGAACGAGAAGGAACTGAGGGACATAGAACGGCCCCAGGATCTCGAACCGGAACTGCGACGGACGGGCGTAGGTGAACAACCCCTGAAACTGAAAGGGCCGGTTTTGGTCGCGGCCGCCGATCCGCAGAAAGCCGCCGAGGCTGGCGAGTTGGCGGAAGTTGCCCTCCACCCGTTTCAGGAGGCGGCGGGCCGCGGTCGCCGGGAGGACGCGGCCGGTGTTTTTCCCCTTGAGCCGTTTTCGGAGGGCGGCGTTCTTGGGTTCAAGGAAGAGCCCCTCCTGCCAGGCGCGGACGGCCTCGGCGGTTTTCCCGAGTTTTTCCAGCGTGTCGCCGTAATGTTCCCACACCACGGCGTCGTCGATGCGGGCGGTCGCCCGCGCGAGGACGCCTTCGGCTTCGGCGAACCGGTCCATCTTGAAATAGACCCAGCCCAGCGAATCGAGGAAGGCGCCGTTTTCGGGGTCGAGCCGAACCGCCTCCTGGATGTATTCCAACGCCTGGGGCAGATGAAGGCCGCGGTCGGCCCAGCTGTAGCCGAGGTAATTCAGCGCGGCGGCGTGGGCGGGATTGATCTCCAGCGCCCGGCGGAGATGGGGTTCGGCCCGATCGAATTTTTTCAGCAGATCCCAATTGACGGCGGCGTGAAAGTGGGCGTCGGCGTTGTCCGGGGCGACCGCCAATGTTTTTTCCATCCAGCGCACGGCCGAACGCGGCTCATGGATGTCTTCATAGGCCAGCGCCAGGTAATAGAGGAACTCGGGGTTCTCGGGGTCCTTCTTGTGCAGTTTTTCGAGAGAACGGATGGCCCGCCGGCCGTCTCCGGCCTGGCTGTCGTAATAGGCCTGGCGGAAAAGAACGGACGAATCCGGATTGGATTTCGCCACCACGGCCATGCGCTGGGAGGCCTCTTTCCAATCCTTGCGTTCTTCGGCAAGCAACGCCAGCCAAAAATTGACCGTGGGGTCGTCCGGCGCGCGGCCGAAGGCCTCTCGAAAGGCATCGAGCGCGTGGGCGGAATCCCCGAAACGAAAATAAAGTTCTCCCAGCCGCAGGAGAATCCCCGCGTCCTGCGGGTTCAGCGCGCGGCAAACCTCGTATTCGGCAAGGGCGTCGGACGTGGACTGCCGGATTTCATAGATATGGGCCAGGGCCAGGTGCGCGGAGAAATCCGACGGGTTGGCGTCCAAAATCCTCTTCCACGTGGCCGCGGCGGCGTCCAGATCGCCCAAACGCTGTTGCAGTTCGGCGATGCGCACGCGCGCCTCCAAGGAATCGGGATTATTCTCAAGGAAACGGTTGTAGAGCGCGATGGCCTCGGCGGGCTGGCCGGTCATGCGGATGTGGGCGGAATAGAGGAGCGCCTCGGCGTTGTCGGGAGCGATGGCCAAGGCCTTGTCGAACGAGGCGCGCGCGGCCACCAGTTCCCCCCGGGCCAGCCGGACGCGGCCGATGAGCAGGTAGGAATGCGCTTCCACGGGCTCCAACTGGGCGACCTTCTCCGCCTCGGCCAGGGCCTTGTCCATCTGACTGAGCCGCAGGGCCACGGCGGACATGGCCTCGTGCACGAACGAGGCCGACGGATCGAGGGTGGCGACTTTTTCATACTCCGCCAGCGCCTCCTCCAGCTTCCCGAAACGCTCGTTCAACAGGGCGCGGAGATACAGGTGATACGCGTCTTCCCGGCCGGGCGTGGAGGCCGCCGCGGGCGCCGAAAAACAGAGCGCCGCCGCGCATCCGAGGACAAAAAGAAGGAAGGCTCTTTGGGGACTGCGGCGTTTCACAATTTCTTCTCCATCAACACGGCGGTTTCTTTTCCCTCGTAGAAGGCGGGACGCCGGGACGTCTCGACAAACCCCTGGGCTCCGTATAGACGGAGGGCGGCCGCGTTGCCGACGCGGACTTCCAAACTCATGAAACGGGCGCCGCGGTCCCGCGCGGCCCCGCACAGCCGCCGAAGGAGTTCGCCGCCGATGCCCCGCCGTCGCCGGGACGGATGGACCGCCAGGGTGGCCAGCTGGGCTTCCCCCTCCACCAGCCAAAACCCGCCGAAGCCGACCGGACGGCCTTCTTCTCGCGCGGTCAGAAAACAGGACACCGGTTTTTTGAGTTCCACCTCGATCTGCGCGGACGTCCAGGGGGAAGGCGAGGAAAGTTTTTCGATCTCCGCCAGAGCCGGGACATCGGAGGCCGCCAACCCGTCGAAAACGCAGGTGAGCCGCCGATCGGAAATCGCCATGGGACGCGTGAAACCGACGACGGCTCAGTTTTGGGCGGTATTTTGACCGAGGCGCTCTTCCACGTAGGAAGGACGGAGATAGAGCGGCTGGACCTGCCCGAAAGACTTCACCTCGCGCCTGAAGAACTTTTCCGAACCCAGCGCCGCCACCCAACGGACGTCCACGTTCTCCAGGGCGGGTCCGAACCGCGCCCGGGACTTGAACGCGCCCTGCAGACTTTTTCGGTAGCGGTGCGCCCCCGGCCCCACGAACAGGAGGGTCTGCTGCTGAAAACAACTCTGGAAGAAGGACAAGAACCGACCGAACGGAAAGAGCGAGGGAGCGTGCACCAGTTTGAAATGGTGTCCGAACGTATGGGAGGCCCGTTCCGGCGCGCCGGTGCGGCCGCGGTCCGCCAGCCGGTGGAACCGCCACACCGCCATGTAGATCTCGTCGTGCAGGGCCTCCGACAACACGCAGAGAAGGTCGTGCGGAAACTTCCACACGAAGGATTTCCCGGCCTCCCATCCCGCCCCCTGGGCGGCCATGGCCTCCAAACTGTTCACCTCCACCACGGGTTTCTGAAGGACCTGGCCGAGGGTGCGGGCCGCGGTGACGCCGATGCGTATGCCCGTGAACCGGCCCGGGCCCACGTCCACCGCCACCGCGTCCAGGTCGGCGGGCGACCAGGCGGCTTTTCGGAACAAGGTGTCCAACAAAGGCATGAGGTTGTCCCCGCCTTTTTCCGTCTTAAAACCGCGCGGACGCAGGTCTTCCCACAGACACGCGCCCATTTGGGTACCGATGGTTTCCAACGCCAGAAGTTTCATCAGGACACCGCCTTTTTGGATTTCAACGCCCGAACGATCTCCGCCGACCGGTCCCCCACCGAATAGAAACGGAACGCCCGGCGGTCTTCGCCCAAGTGGTCGATGTGCACGGGCAGACAGAACGGCGGCCACAGGGCCATGGCCTTCTCCGCCCACTCCACCACGGTGACGGCGTCGTCGGAGAGGAGGTCCTCCCAGGCCAAGCAGGGGATCTCGCCCGGCGGAAGCCGGAAGAGGTCCACGTGATGCATGGTCGCCCGGCCGCCCGACTTGGGCCTGTAGGTCTGGATCAGGACGAAGGTGGGGCTGCGGGCCGGCTCGCGGCAGCCCAGCGCCTCCGCCAGTCCCTGAGCGAAAACCGTTTTTCCGGTGCCCAGTTCGCCGATAAGGGCGATCCAATCCCCGGGACGGAGGAGGTGGCCGAGGGTCTTGGCCACGGCCAGGGACTCTTTTTCCGAATGGGTCTCGCAGCGAAAAGCGGGCGTCTTCTTCATGTCAACCGAAATGTTCGAACCCACGAGGGATCCTCCGTGATTTGAGATTTTCCAACACCGTCAGTCCTTGCCGGCGCGAGACGACGGAACCAACGATGCGGGCCAGGCCGGCCCGTTCCATCCGCCGCGCCGCGGCCGGCCCCGCCGTGAAAATGAGCTCGTAATCCTCGCCGCCCACCAAAGCCAAGTCGAGGGGGTCTTTCCGGCGAACGGCCGCCCAGCGCCGGAGCGCCGTCGACAGAGGCAGCCGCTCCGCATGGACCACCGCCCCCACCCCCGACATCCCGCACAAAATCCGCACCGACCGCCAGAAACCGTCCGACGAATCGATCAGCCCGGTGAGCCGGCCCTGGGCCAGCAGACGGCGGACCAGTTCCAGCCGCGGTTGGGGCCGCAACAACCGGCGTGTCAAAAATCTATTGACCCCGGCCGGGACCGACGCCCCCCGGCCCGACAGGATCTCGAGCCCTGCGGCGGCGTCGCCCAACGTCCCCGTGACCAGAAGCGCGTCCCCCCGCCGCGCACCGTCACGCCGCACCGGAACGGCGCCGCCCCGGAACCGCCCGACCGCCGCGATGGAGACCACGATCCGGTCGGCCCGCACCGTGTCGCCGCCGACGATATCGAAGCGGTGCCGGCGGGCCAAAACCCGGAGTCCCCGGTAGAAATTATCCACATAATCCACAGGGGTCCGGGGGCTTATCCCCAGGGACACCACCCCGAAACCGGGTTCCACGTCCCCCATGGCCGCCAAATCCGACAAATTGACCGCCAACGCCTTGTGACCCAGGTCCCGCCCGTCGGTCCAGGCGGTGCGGAAATGGACCCCTTCCACCAGCATGTCCGTGGTGACGGCCCACAATCCGCCGTCGAGCCGGACCACCGCGGCGTCGTCGCCCGGCCCCACCGTCACCCGCCGAGAAACACGACGGGCGAGGTCCGGCAGAAAACGCCGGAGAAGTCCCCACTCCCCCAACCGACGGACCTGGCCGAGTCCGGCCATGCGCGATCCTCGATCCGACCGGGCCGGGTTAGGAAGGAGTCTTCTCCAAGTGTTTGAGTTTGTCGTGCTTGTCGTCGCCCGTCAGACGGGAGATCCCGATGACCATGGCGATCACGCCTCCCAGAAAGAAGCAGAGCGGCAGGAAACCGCGCAGGACCATCCACAGATCGGTCCGCCACCGCCACATCCCCCACAGGCTGACGCACGCCACAATGAATCCGATCAGAGTGCTTAACATGATGGCTACCTCCTAAAATTCGCGGTGAGCCGACGCAACGACTCTTCCGCCAAAACCGACAAGTAACGGATCCCCCACGCCATGGATTCGTCGTGGAGGAAAAAAGCGGGATGATGCCAAGGTTTCCGGGAACGGGCGTCGGCGCCGCTGCCCAGATAGACGTAACAGCCCGGGGTCCGACGCATGTATTCGGAAAAATCCTCACCGCCCATGGACGGGCGGTCCAACGAGATCACCCGCCGGAGCCCGAGCGCCTTCACCGCCGCGCTCCGCGCCACCTCGGCCATCGACGGATCGTTCACGACGGAATCCCCGAGCGCCTCATACTCCAGCCGGCATCGGCCGCCCAGGGACCGGACCACCCCGAAAACCGTTTTCTTCATATACGCGGGGATCTTCCGGCGCCATTCGTCCGACAACGTGCGCACGGTGCCGACCAGTTTGACTTCCTCCGCCAAAATATTGAACCGCCGGCCGCCCTCGATGACGCCGACGCTCACCACCACCGGCTCCACCGGGTCCACCTGCCGGGACACCAGGGTCTGGAGCGCCTGAACGGCGTGCGAAGCGATCACGACGGCGTCGCGGCCCTCGTGGGGGTAGGCGCCGTGCCCCCCCTCGCCGCGGATCGTCAGGGTGAACCGGTCCACCGACGCCATGAGCGGCCCCGCTTTGACGCCGACGGTGCCGGAAGGCAGGCGGGGGTTGACGTGAAGCCCGAACACCGCGTCCACCTGGGGGGAGGACAAGGCGCCCTGGCGGACCAGGAGGGTCGCCCCGCCGGAAGCCTCCTCGTCCGGTTGAAAAAAAAATTTGACGGTGCCGGCCAGCCGGTCCCGCCGACGCGCCAGTTTCAGAGCGGTCGCCAGCAGCATGGCGGTGTGCGCGTCGTGGCCGCAGGCGTGCATCACGCCCGGCCGGCGCGACCGGCCCGGCCAGCGCACCGCCTCGTCCAACGGCAAAGCGTCCATGTCGGCGCGCAGCGCCACACACGGCCCGCCCCGGCGCCCCTCCAGCCACGCCACGATCCCCGTGGGGCGGATGCGGCGAAAAGGGATGCGCGCCGCCTTCAATGTTCCGGCGATCAGCGCCGTGGTGCGGAACTCCCGCCGGCCCAGTTCGGGATAACGGTGGATCTTCCGGCGGAGGACAACGGCGGTCTTCCACCAGCGGCGGTCGTCTTGGTCCATGCGGGGCAGCGGGGTCTTCATCAAATCTTCGGTCCGAACGTCTTCCGGAAAGCGTCGGGGAGACTTTCCAGAACGTCGCCGGCCGTCAAGGAGATCCGGGTCTTGCGCCGGGCGGCCAGGTCGCCGGCCAAACCGTGCACGTACACCCCCGTCAAGGCGGCCCGCCACATCCGTTCTTTCAAATCTTTGCCCCGCGTCTGGGCGATGAGCGCGGCGATCAAGCCGCACAACACGTCGCCCGTTCCGCCGGTGGCCATACCGGGATTTCCCGTGGTGTTCACGCCGCCGCGGCGACCGTCGGACACGACGGTGCGATGGCCTTTCAGGACGCACACGGCTTCCTTCTGCCGAGCCAGCCGGCCGGCGGCCGTCAGGCGGGACGAAACGTCCGGCGCCACGGGACGACCGGTCAACCGGGCCAGCTCGCCGGGATGCGGCGTCAAAATCAACGGGGCCCGCCGCGTCGCCGGCCAACCGAAAGCGCTCAAAACGTTGAGTCCGTCGGCGTCCAGCACGACGGGCACCTCCAGCCCGCTCACACATTTCCGCACCAGCCGCGCCGTTCCGGGACGCACCCGGAGGCCCGGCCCCAACGCCACGGCCGTGACCTTCCGCCGGCGAACGAACTTCTCGACCTCCCGAAAAGCGGTCTCGCGAAAGGTGCCGTCGGCGTTTTCCGGCAACGGGAGCGTCATCGCTTCCCAGGGAGCCACGCGCGCCGCCGCGGGAAGCTGGCTTTTCGGCACGCCCAGGGTGACAAGACCGGCGCCGGCGCGCAGCGCCCCGGCCGCGCACAACCGGGCGGCGCCCGTCATCCCGCGCGACCCGGCCAGCACCAACACGTGGCCGAAATCCCCCTTGTGCGCCGTCGGGCGGCGGGGAGACAGCCAGGGACGAAGCCGTTTCGGACGGAGAAAGAACAAAATCCGACTCTCAGGCCCGGTAAAGAGCCACCGCCACCGCGTAGGCCGCGGTGTGGGAGAGGGAGATGGTGACCTTGTTTTCCAGTGATTTGAACGGACCGTGGAGTTCGACCGTCGGCTTGCCGCTGGGCGCGTTGCGCACCGAGATGTCCTTATGGGCCAGCCGCGCCCGCCCCAACGCCTTGTACACCGCCTCTTTGGCGGCGAAACGGACCGCGTAATGCTGTGCGGCGTTTTTCTTGCCCCGGCAGTAATCCAATTCCCTCCTGGAATAGATCCTCCGAAGGAAGCGGGGCTGGCGGACGAGACGGGAGATGCGGGAGACCTCGACGATGTCAACACCGAGCGAAAAAGACGCCATTCGGTTATTTTATCAAATTTTTTGCGTTACAGGGGCGGAACGCGGGGGACCACGGCGCGAAAAACATCCGTGGGCGGCGGACGGAGGGAGCGCAAGCGGGATTCGATGCCGTCGCTCCGCCATTCCAGGGACCCGTGAAGGGCGGTGCTCCTCACCGACCCGCCCAATGAAAATGATTCCACAAACCCTTTCGGCCGGTCTCCGGAAACGACAAACCATCTGGGATTTTTCGCGGCCAAGAAATCGAAATCGGGAAACGCCCGGCCGTGGTGAGGCCATTGCATCACCGTCAACCGGGAGGGCGGGACGCCGGCCAGGCGGCGCTGCAGAGACACCGGCACATCCGCCGTCAGCAGGGCCGAGGTCTCCCCAAATTCCAGATGGACCACCAATCCCTGGGAGTCGGGGTCGGGCGGATCCGAAGGGACCGGAGCCAGCAGGCGCCAACGCACGCCGTCCTCCTCCCACGCGTCGTTGGCCTCGACGAACCGGTGCGGCACTCCTCTGTCTTCGATGAGTTCCCGTCCTTCCGCCCACACGGAACTCCGCCACGTGGCCGCGCCGCAGAGGAACTCGCCCACCGGAAATTCCTTCAGGACCGCCCGCAGCCCGCCGGCGTGCGGCGGATCGGCGTGGGTCAGGATGAGCCGGTCGATCCGCGCGATGCCGCGGGAGCGCAGATAGGGGACCAGGCGGTGCGCCGCGGAGGCCGAGGAACCGCCGTCGATCACCGTGACACGGCGCGACGGAGAGACCACCACGACCGCGTCCCCCAACCCGACGTCGAGCCAGGTGACGGTGAGCGCCCTGTCCGACGGGCGGCCCCCCGCCCAGAAGAACGGCAAGGCGACGGCCCAGACGGCCAAAACCCATTTTCCCCCGCGACGGCGCGCGGCGAGGACCACCAGCGTCACGGAGACCGCCGCGGCCAGGGCGAACACCTGCCCGTTGTTCCAGGAAATGACCATCTCCGCCCCGGGCCAACCGGCGAAAAAAGCCACCCCGCGCCACAATCCCAGGACCGCCTTTTCCGTGACGGCGGCCAGAAAAGTCGTCGGAAAACCGTTTCCGAACAACACGTCCACGCCGAACAGCGCCACGCCGAGAGACAGGCACACCGCCGCCCAGGGGACGGCGAACATGTTGCTCACCAAGCCCACGAACGACAGCCGGTGGAAATAGTGGATCAGGAGCGGGGAAAGCGCGAACTGGGCCGCCGCGCTCACCAGGAACAGCCGCGCCGCCCACCTCCCCGCGCCTCTCCA
>JAKLDV010000101.1 GCA_022703335.1 Elusimicrobiota bacterium | reverse complement strand
ATCCGGGCCGACCTGCCGGCGGGGCCGGTGCGGGTGCGTGACCTGTATTTTGTGGCGCCGTTCGCCAACACCGTGGTCACCCTCCGGTTGCGGGGAGAGCAGATTTGGCGGCTGTTGGAACACGGCGTTTCGGGGAGGCAGGGCTTTCTTCAGGTGTCGGGGGTGCGTCTGAAATACGATCCCGCCCAGACCGTCGGCCAGCGGGTGCGCGCGGTGTGGGTGGGGGAATCGCCGCTGGACCGCGGCCGGCTCTATCGCGTGGCCACGAATTCTTTTCTGGCGCAGGGAGGCGACGGTTATTCGGCGTTCGCCGAGGGGATCGACCGGCAGGACACGGGCATGAAACTGTTGGATCTGCTCGTCCGGGAGTTCGAGAACAAAAAGCAGGTCTCCGCGCCGCGCGGCGGGCGGATCATCGTCATGCGCGGTTCGGATGTCCCCGTCCCCGAAAAGACGGCCTACTAGCCCCGCGATTTTTATAAGATGAGACCGGTATGAAGGAAGGGAAACAGGGAGAGCGATGATCGCGTCGTTTGAAAAAGGGACAGCGTTCCTTCGGCGCCTGCGCTTGCCCGCGTTCCTTGCGCGCGGGATCCCGCCCAAAGGGTTGCGTTACCGCCTTTTGGGATTTTTTGTTTTGAGCGTCCTGGTCCCGACCCTCTTGACGGGGACGGTGGTGATGGTGACGATCCGCCGGTCCCTGCTGGAGATCCCGTTGAGGGAACAGAGGGAGATTGCGTTGCGCGTGAGCGACCTCGTGGCGGGACACGTCGGCAACGTGAAGAAGGTGCTTCTCACCGTGGCTTCACGCGGCGGGTTCGCCGGGGCGTCGGCGGCCGAACAGCGCGCCGCGCTGCGCGACTTGATGACGCAATACCCCCACCTCACCGAATGCGCCGTGCTTAATCCGCAGGGCCGCGAGACCGTGAAGATGGTGCGGCAGGACCGCCGGCTCCTGGCGGCCGACGCCCTTCTCAACCGCGCCGGGCGGGACGAGTTCCGCCGCGCCTGGACCGGCCCCGGATACGTCAGCCCCGTGTTTTTCACCGAACGGGACCGGACGCCGCAGATGTTCATCGCGGTGCCCATCGGCCGCCGGCAGGGCGTCCTCCTCTCCCGGCTTTCCCTCGACAGCGTGTGGGAACTTGTCTCCGAGGTCTCCGTCGGTAAAGGCGGCTACGCCTATCTGGTGGACACCAAGGGGAATCTCCTGGCCCATCCCCAGAGGGACCGGGTGTTGTCGCACGAGAACATGGCGGAACGGTCCGTGGTGAAGGAACTGCTGGAGGGGGAGTCCGAACCCCTGGGCGGCGGGACGGGGCTGTTCCATCTTCATGAGGGTGACGAGGGGGAAAAAGTCCTAGCCGTGCATCACCGGGTGACCGGGTTGGGGTGGGGCGTGGTGGTGCAGCGGCCGATGAGCGACGCGTTGGCGCCGATGCGGTCCCTGTGGCGTCGTGTGGCGGCCGTCGTGCTGGTGTTGGGCGGGGTGCTCCTGGCCGCGGGATTGTCTTTGGTGAGGAAGATCCTCGAACCGTTGGCGGTCCTTCAGGAAGGCGTGCAGAAGATCGCCCAGGGGGACCTGAAACAGCGTCTGGAGATCCACACCGACGACGAGATCCAAAAACTGGCGGAGGAATTTAATAAAATGGCCGAGTCCCTGGAGTCGGCGGAGGAGCTCAAGCGGGACCTGACGCACATGATCGTGCACGATCTCAAGAGCCCCCTGTCGGGCGTTTTGGGGAGCATCGACTACGTCGCCTCCGGCGCCATCGGCCAGGTGACCGAGGAACAGAAAAAGATACTGTCTCTGGGCGTCAAGTCCGGCAAAGACCTCCTGCGGCTCATCCAGAACCTGTTGGACATGGCCAAGATGGAGGAGGGCCGGTTGGAACTGCGGCGGGAGGAGTTTTCCCTGTTGGAGTTGGCCGCCGAGTGCGTGGACGACCTGGAGGCGCACATCCACCGCGAGAACAAACAGGTCAGCGTGGAGGTGCCGAAGAGCCTTCCGAAGATCTGGGCCGACCGGGACTTGGTCTACCGCGTGTTGACGAACCTGCTGACCAACGCGCTCAAACACACCTCGCAGGGGGCGGAGATCGCCATCGGCGCCGGGTTGAGCGACGACCAATCCGCTTTCGTGCTCAGCGTCAAGGACAGCGGCGAGGGCATCCCGCCGGAGTTCATCGCGAAGATTTTCGAGAAGTTCGGCCAGGCCGAGGCCAAACGAAAAAAATTCAGGATCGGTTCCGGTTTGGGCCTTACGTTTTGTAAACTAGCGGTGGAGGCCCACGGCGGCCGGATTTGGGTGGAGTCCGAACTGGGCAAAGGCAGCGCGTTTTTCGTGCGGATCCCGCGGGTGGAGAAACCGTCCTCCGCGCCGGGGCAGAGCAGGGAGACGCCCCTCGCGGTGTGAACGGGGCGTATCGTCAACCAAGGAGGCGAGAAGGCCGATGGACAAAAAAAAGATTTTGGTGACCGACGACGAACAGAACATCGTCGAACTTTTGAGCGTCGTTCTGCGCGCCGAGGGATATGAGGTCGCCACGGCCTCCAACGGCCTGGAGGCCCTCAAGAAGATACAGAGCGTGAAACCCGACCTCGTCATTTTGGACGTCAACATGCCCCAGTTGGACGGTTGGAACGTCCTTTCCACCATCCGGGCCACGGAATCCACCCGGCATCTGCCGGTGTTGATGTGCACCAACAAGGACCTGGTCAGCGATGTGGAGCGCGCCGAGGCGCTCGGCGCCACCGGGTACATCCCCAAACCGTTCGAGATCGAACGGGTCCTGATGAAGCTCCGCAACGTCTTCGGGCAAAAGCCCGCTTAAGTCTCCTCAACGCCGAGGCGTCCCATGATGAAAGATATCCGTCGCATCGCGTTCCTCGTCTGCGTTTTTGCCGTCGGAGCGGCTCCGGCGGCCTGGGCCCGTTCCCGCAACGTCATCGTGATGATCGGCGACGGGATGGGGTTCTCCCTCATCGGGCTGTCCCGCAACTACAGCGAATTCGTCCTTCGAATCCCTCCGCCGCTGGCCCTGCAGGAGGCGCTGCGCCTCGGCCGGATGGGGCTGGTCTCCAACCGCTCCTCCTCCCATCTGGTGACCGACTCGGCCGCGGCGGCCACGGCCATGGCGTGCGGGGTGCGGACCTCCAACGGGTCCATCGGCATGGACGAGGACGGCCGCCCGCTGACCGACATCGTGGAGCTGGCCCAGGGCCAGGGATTGGCCGTCGGCGTCGTCACCACGGATGCCCTCTCCGGAGCCACCCCGGGCGCCTTCACGGCGCACGCCGCCTCCCGCCGCTCCAGCGGCATCATCGCTTCCCAGCAGATTTCCAAACGGATCACGGTGCTTTTGGGCGGCGGCGGCGAGGATTACGATTTGGACGCGGCGAAGAAGGCCGGGTATTTCGTCATGACCCGCAAAAAAGACCTCCTCTCCCCGGCGGCCCAGAAGAAGAACCTGTGGCTGGGCATTTTTTCGTCGGCGGAGATCCCCTACGTGGACGAGCGCACGCCGGACACCCCTTCCCTGAAGGACATGACCCGGGCCGCCCTGGGGAAACTGGCGCGGAACGACCGGGGATTTTTCCTGATGGTGGAGGGGGGACGGATCGACCATGCGGCGCACGCCAACAAGACGCCGCGCGTGTTCGACGAGGTCCTCGATTTCGACGCCGCGGTGGGCGCGGTTCTGGAATTCGTCAAGGCCCATCCGGACACCACGCTGTTCCTCACCGCCGACCACGAGACCGGCGGCGTCGGACTGACCAAGAAAGAGGCCGGCGAATATTACCCCACGGCGGAGGATTTCGAAAAGGGTCGCGGACTCCATTGGTTGAGCAAGGACCACACCGCCGCCCCCGTGTTGCTGGTGGGCGTGGGGGCCGACGCCGCTTCCGTCAACGGCTGGCACGACAACACCGATTTGTTCCAACTCGTCAAGGACGCCTTCGGTCTCTGACGGGTGTTTTTTTGAACAAAAGGAGCCGCTTCCCCGCATGAGCCGGCATCCCGTCTCCGACGCCTCCACCGAGCGCGAGTGGTTCGAACGCATCGCCCGCCTTTCCGTTGACCTCGTCACCATCTTCGACGCCGAACGGCTCCTCCAGAAGATCATGGAGATTTTCGCGGAGGTGGGGAAAGTCTCCAAGGGGTCCCTGATGGTGCCGACCTCCTCCGGCGACCGGCTCGAGATCCGGGCTTCCGTCGGCCTTTCCGAACGGGCGCGGGAGATCGTCCGGCCGCGCCTCGGCGAAGGGGTGGCCGGCCGGGTGGCGGCCGGCGGCAAACCGATCCTTCTGGAGGACACCTCCGTCGACGACGGACGATACCTGGATTTTTTGGACACCGACCGCCGCCCGCGCCCGAAAGAAACGCTGTTGTCCCTGCCGCTCGTCTATCGTGACCAGGTCCTCGGGGTGGTCAACCTGGACCACAAGCTCACCGGGGAACCGTTCCGCCGGGAGGACATGGACCGGCTCACCGTCCTCTGTAACTTCGCGGCGGTGGCCATCGCCAACCAGCGGTTCTACCAGGAATCCCTCACCGACGGGCTCACCGGGCTCGTCGCCCAGAAAACGTTCAAGATCCGCCTGCAGGAAGAGGTCTCCCGCGCCCGCCGCTACTCGGCGTTCCTTTCCGTCCTTTTTCTGGATCTGGACCACTTCAAACGGTTCAACGACACCCACGGCCACCCGCTGGGCGACCAGGCCCTGAGACACCTGGCCCGGCTGTTGCGGGAAAGCACGCGATCCATCGACGTCGTCGGCCGCTGCGGGGGGGAGGAGTTCGGCATCCTGCTGTTGGAGACCGACCTGCCTTCGGCGCGCGTGGTGGGCGAACGGATCCGGTCCCGGGTGGAGTCCACGCCGTTGTCGGTGGAGGGGAGCCGCTATCCGATCACCGTTTCCATCGGCGCCGCGGCGTTGTCTCCGTCGGAACGCGTCCTCACGCCCGAGGCCCTCCTGGGCCGGGCCGACGACGCCCTCTACAGCGCCAAGGGCCAGGGCCGTAACCGGCTCGTCCTTTGGCAGGAAAACATCCCGAAGAAAAAATAATTCTCCCAACAGCGGGCCGTTGGAAAACGGCGGATGGGAAAAGGGTTCTTTAGTTTGTAAAATAGAACGATCATGGGCCCGGATAAAACAACGACGAACATCGACACCCTTTGCGTCAACACCATCCGCTTTCTGGCCGCGGAGGCCGTTGAAAAGGCCAACTCCGGCCATCCGGGCGCCCCCATGGAAGCCGCCACGCTCGGCTATGTGCTGTGGACCCGCTTCCTCAAACACAATCCCCGCCACCCGCACTGGCCCAACCGCGACCGCTTTGTCCTCTCCGCCGGCCATGCGTCCATGCTGCTCTACGGTCTCCTCCATCTCACGGGTTACGACCTGACCCTGGACGATCTGAAAAATTTCCGCCAGTGGGGCAGCCGAACTCCCGGCCATCCGGAGAACTTCCTGACGCCGGGGGTGGAGACCACCACGGGGCCGCTGGGGCAGGGGTTCGGCAACGCCGTGGGCATGGCCCTGGCCGCCCGGTTTTTGGCGGCCAAATTCAATCGGCCCGGTTATCCGGTCGTGGACCACTTCGTGCACGTTTTTGCCGGCGACGGGGACCTCATGGAGGGCGTCACCTCGGAGGCCGCGTCGTTGGCCGGTCATCTGAGGTTGGGGAACCTCAAGGCGGTGTATCTGGACAACCGCATCACCATCGAAGGTTCCACCGCGTTGACGTTTTCGGAAGACGTCCAAAAACGGTTCGAATCCTACGGCTGGCAGGTGCTGCGGGTGGACGGCAACGACATCCCGGCCGTGGCGGCGGCGTTCGCCGAGGTCCGCTCCCAAACGGCGCGTCCGAGCCTGATGATCGCGCGGACGCACATCGGATACGGCAGCCCGAATAAGATGGATACCGCCGAGGCGCACGGCTCGCCGTTGGGCAAAGAGGAGCTCGCGCTCACCAAGAAGAACCTGGGCTGGCCGGCGGAACCGGCGTTCCATGTCCCGGCGGAAGCCCTGGCCGAATATCGGAAATGTGTGGATCGCGGCCAGGCGGCCGAACGGGAATGGGCGGATTTGTTTGTGAGATATCGGCGGGCTTTCCCGGAGTTGGCGGCGGAGTGGGACCGTCTCCATCGGGACCCGCTGGAGGGGCCGTGGAAGGCGAAACTGCCCGTTTTCAAGGCGGGAGACTCCCTCGCCACGCGGCAGGCTTCGGGAAAAGTGATCAACGCCGTGGCTCCGGCGCTGCCGACCCTGCTCGGCGGTTCGGCCGATCTGGCGCCGTCCACCTCCACGCTGATCGACGGGGGCGGGGATTTCAGCGCGGACAATGGGGCCGGCCGGAACCTGCGGTTCGGCGTTCGCGAACACGCCATGGGCGCCCTCCTCAACGGCCTGGCCCTGACGCCGGGGATGATCCCTTACGGCGCGACTTTTTTGGTTTTTTCGGATTACATGAAGGCCTCCCTGCGGTTGGCGGCGCTCATGGGCCTCCGCGTCATCTATATTTTCACGCACGACAGCGCGGGCGTGGGGGAGGACGGGCCCACCCATCAACCGGTGGAACATTTGGCCGCGTTGCGCGCCCTGCCGAAGATGAGGGTGTTCCGCCCCGCCGATGCCAACGAGACCGTCGTCGCGTGGCGGCTGGCGTTGGAACGCCGCGACGGCCCGACGGCTCTGGTGCTGACCCGGCAGAAGCTCCCGGTGCTGGACCGGACGAAATTCGCTTCGGCGGAGAACGTATCGAAAGGCGGCTACGTCCTGTCTCCCTCGTCGGACGGCAAACCGCGGGTCGTGCTGATCGCCACCGGTTCGGAAGTTCATGTGGCGCTGAGGGCCCAGGAAGAACTCGCCCGCCGGAACATCTCGGCGCAGGTGGTGAGCCTGCCGAGCTGGGAACTTTTTGACGCGCAGCCGCCGGATTATCGGGACTCGGTGTTGCCCCCCGGGGTCGCGGCACGCGTGGCCGTGGAGGCGGGCGCTTCGCTGGGTTGGCACAAATACGTGGGTCCCCGCGGCGCGTTGGTGACCCTTGATCGTTTCGGCGCCTCCGCCCCGGGAGAGATCGCCCTGGAAAAACTGGGGTTCAACGCCGGGAACGTGGTGGACAAGGCCCTGGCGCTGCTGTGAATGGTTTGGATAGACGAATATTTTTTGATGCGGCGGAAGAGTTGCGGACCTCTCCCCATAAGGGGGGACTAATTTTTTGAATAACAACGGAGGAACCAGAACATGAATCCCTTGGTGGAACTTGGAAAATTCCAACAGAGCGTGTGGTACGACAATATCCGGCGAAAACTCCTTTTGTCCGGCGAGTTGAAGAAGCTGATCGTCGAGGACGGGGTGCGCGGCGTCACCTCGAATCCCACCATCTTCGAGAAGGCCCTTTCCGCCGGCGACGATTACGACGCCGATATCCGCGCCCTGGCCGCCAGGGGACTGCCGGTCAAGGACATCTTCGACGCGTTGTCCGTCAAGGACATCCAGCTGGCCGCGGACCTCTTCGCCCCGCTCTACAAAAGTTCCCGGGGGACGGACGGGTTCGTGTCCATGGAGCTGGCCCCCTCGCTGGCGCACGACGTGAAGGGCAGCGTCCGGGAGGCCCGCCGGCTGTGGAGCTTGGTGCGTCGGCCCAATCTGATGATCAAGATCCCCGCCACGAAGGAGGGGGTGAAGGCGACGGAACAATGTCTCCTTGAAGGCATCAACGTCAACGTGACCTTGATTTTTTCCGTGGAGCGCTACGGGCAGGTCATCGACGCCTACCGGGCGGCCCTGGAACGGCGCGCCCGGGCCAAGAAAGACCTGTCGCGGGTGGCTTCGGTGGCGAGTTTCTTCGTGAGCCGCATCGATACCGCCGTGGACAAACTTTTGCAGGAGCGGCTCTCGGTGGTGCAGGACGCGAAACAACGGGAGACGATCCAGGGTCTGGCCGGCAAGAGCGCCGTGGCCAACGCCAAGGTGGCGTATCAGCTCTACAAGGAGCGGTTCGGCGGCGAATGGTTTGCGGCGCTGTCGAAGAAAGGCGCGCGCGTTCAGCGGCCCCTCTGGGCCAGCACCGGGACGAAAAACCCCGCGTATTCCGACGTCCTGTACGTGGAGGAACTGATCGGCGAGAACACGGTCAACACCATGCCGCCCGCCACCATCGACGCCTTCCGGGAGCACGGAAAACCGCGCGCCACTCTGGAGGAAAACGTGGCGTCGGCGCAGGAGACGCTGCGCCGACTGGGCGACGTGGGCATCGACTTCGGCCGGGTGACGGACCAACTGGAGGCGGAAGGGGAGAAACTCTTCTCGGATTCCTACGATAAGTTGATCCGGGGCTTGGAGGAGAAGAGGGGGCGCATCCTCCTTTCTCTGCGCACGGGGGCTTCTTTTTCGCTCGGTCATTACGAGGCCGACGTGAACGCCGCTCTGCAGAACATGCAGAAGGGGAAGGTGGCGGACCGTCTCTGGGCCCGCGACGCCTCCCTGTGGAAGTCCGAACCGGCCTTGCAGTCGGCCATTCGCAACCGCTTGGGCTGGCTGTTGTTGTCTTCGAGCATGCGGGAGAAGGCGGCCCGTCTCGGCGAGTTCGTCGAAAAAATACGGAAAGCCGGTTTCAAGCGGGTGGTCCTGTTGGGGATGGGCGGTTC
>JAKLDV010000100.1 GCA_022703335.1 Elusimicrobiota bacterium | reverse complement strand
GTTCCTTCGCGCTCACCACGCGGATGTCGTTGCCGTTGACGACCAGGATGTCGTCGTCCGTCTTATCCGCGGAGGATTTCTTGGACGACGCCTGTCCCTTGAACCGGCCCTGGGTGGAGTCGTACTGTAAAAGGTAGGCGAGGTTGTCGGCGGGCACGATGTCCCCCACCGCCACCACCTGGAACTTGCCGCCCAACAGGCCTTGGTCCACAAGAGCCCGGAAAACCAACCGGCCGATCCGGCCGAAACCATTGATCGCAACGCGCACTGCCATAAGGAAGCCTCCTCCGTAAGGAATATGATTTATATAAAAGCCCACGCCGTCAGGTGCGGACCGACTTTATCGCCCTCTTGTTTTTTCAGATCGTGTCTATGGGTTGAAAATACGAGAGGAAAGTTACTTTTTCATTATAGGACTTTTCTTTTCGGCCGTCAATGCGGCGGCCGCCGGGATCGTTTGCCGACGGGCCGGGAGCGCCGAAGGCTCCCCGCCGGGCCCTCCTCCGCCGAAAACACCATCCCGTAATGCTTCCGGAACTCGTCCGTGCGGACCGGCTCCACCTCGCCCTTGACCTTCATCCCGATCGCCGGTTCCGGTATGTTCAGCTGCCCGGTGATGCGCACGCCGTTCTCCAGTTCCACGATGCCGAGGGAGAGCGTGGCCACCAGGAAATCCGCCGGCAACGTGTGCAGCCGGGTGAAGGTCAGGAGCCTCCCCTTCTTCGGCAGGGGAACGGGATCGAACTCCTCGTGCTCGTTGCCCCGGCATTTCTTGCAGACCAGGCGGTAGGGATAATTGACGTGCCCGCACTTCCGGCACTTGTAGGCGTAAATGTCCATGATCAGCCCTCCCGGACGAAGACCAGACAAACCACGTTGTTGCCGAACCCGCCGAAATTGCAGGTGAACCCGACGCGGGCGTTCTTCACCTGGCGTTTCTTCGCCTCACCGCGCAGTTGCGTGACGATCTCGTGCGCCTGCCCCACCCCGGTGGCGCCGACGGGATGGCCTTTGCCTTTGAGCCCCCCCGAGGTGTTGATGGGGATCCGTCCGTCGAGGCGGGTCTCGCCCCGTTCCAGCGCCCGGTGTCCCTCCCCTTTTTTGAAGAACCCGACCTCCTCGCTCTCCACGATCTCCAGGATGGTGAAGGCGTCGTGGAGTTCGGCCACGCCGACGTCTGACGGTTTCACTTTGGCCATGGCGAACGCCTGCGCCGCCGCGGCCCGCACGGCCAGGAGATCGGTCGGGTCCCGCCGTTCCTGCACGGTGTGCGTGTCCGTGGCCTGCCCCACGCCCGCCAGCCGAACCAACGGCTTCTTGAGTTTTTTGGCCTCCTCCTCGCTCACCAGGATGAGGCACGCCCCTCCGTCGGAAACGGGACAGCAGTCGAAGAACCGAAGGGGTTCGGCCACGTACGGGTTGTTGGTCATCGCCTCGGGGGAATCCAGGATCCCTTCCAGCGTGATCTTCTGGTGGATGTGGGCGAACGGGTTCAACAGGGCGTTGTCGTGGTTCTTCACCGCCACCATGGCCAGGTGGCGGGAGGTCACCCCGTATTTTTCCATGTACAGCCGGGTGAACATTCCGGCCAGGGACGGCAGCGTGACGCCGTAGATGTATTCCGCCAGCGGATGGGTCAAGGTGGCCACGAAGTCCGTGGCCTCCAGGTTGTTCACCTCGCGCATCCGTTCCGCGCCGACGACCATCACCACGTCGTGCAGGCCGGAGGCCACCGCCATGTAGCCCTGCTTGAGGGCCGACGCCCCCGACGCCGGCCCGTTCTCGATGGATTCCGCCCCGGCGGGCGTCAGGCTGAGGCTGTCCACCACCGCGCTGGCCAGTCCCGTCTGGCGGTTCAGCCGGCTGCCGCCCATGTTGGCCACGTACAGATGGTCCACCCGGTCCACCCCGGCGTCCTTCATCGCCTGCATCGCCGGGTACCCGGCGAGCTCGACGAGCGGGAACTCCAGCCGGCTGAACGCCGTCAGGCCGAGGCCGGCCACATAGACGTTGCGCATATCAGCCCCGCCCTTCCTGTTTCCAGCGCTGCAGCATGAGGGAGGTGCCGGTGGGGTCGTTCTTGGCGCGCGTGGCGGCCATCAGGAATTTCGACGGTTTCGGCGGATCGGAGGGAGGCAAAATCGCCTCCTGCGCCTTCTTCAGGAGTTTTCCCGGCACCGGACGGCGGCCGACGATGAGGCTGCCCCGGGCGGCGTCGAACAGCTCTTTGGTGAGCGCCCAGGAGGGGACCCCGCCCAATTCGTGCGGGATATGGAACCGCTTCTCCAGTTTATATTCGATCATCCACCGCCGGAACCCGATGGGCGACTCCGCGACGATCAACACCTCTTTTTGTTTGAGGATGTCGATGTGGTACTCCATCTTGGCGGCGAAGGCGTGCGCCCCCACCCGCAGTCCGCGGCGAAAAGCCAGGGTATGGTAGGACATCCCCACCTCGGGGTTCACCAGGCGGCCGTTGACGATCGCGGCCAGTTCGCCGTCGATCTGCGCCACCAGCACGTATTCGTCCTGCACCCGGTGGGTGTAATAGGACAGGAGTTCCGCGTACACCCGGCTGGCCACGATGTCGTATTGGTCCCGTTCCACCAGCATCAGCTGGGCCACGTGCGGCAGCAGACTGGGCATGTCCTCCCGCCCCACCTGGCGCACCACCATCTCGCTCCCGTCGGCCAACGTCATGAATTTGGGAGGGAACGGTTCCATGGGGTGGTCCACCGGACGCAGTATTTTCTCAAGTTCGATCGACATCGGAAGCCTCCTGGAAGATGAGGGGACGTGGAAAAAAACGGTACTCAAGCATACACCCAAATCGCCCCCCGGACAAGGGCTCTCCCCAGAACCTGTCCTAGATTTCACAGCGCCTGTCATTGCGAGTCGCGTTTTTTCGACGAAGCAATCCCCTGTTGAGTGAAGGAAGAGATCGCTCCTTCGGCCTCTGGCCGGATTCGGTCCTTGAGCTCCTGCGAAAGGGCCACGGCCCCCAAACAGGCCTCGCGATGGCGGAAGGACTGTTTCGTCGGAAAACAAAGACGGACCCTTTAAAACCCGCAACGGCCTTTAGCCGGCGCGGCCGATTTTCTCCATGCGCGATAATCCCGGGCGGTTTTCGAAAAAATCTGCCAAAATAAACCCATGGACGTCCTTCTCGTCAACACCAACCGCATGAAACCGCCCATCGCGCCGTTGGCGTTCGATTATCTGGGCGGCACGCTGAAAACCGCGGGGCACCGCGCGCGCCTGCTCGACTTCGGCCTCGCCGAGGACCCCGCCCAGGCCGCGCGGCGGGCGTTTGCGGGGAGCCGGCCGGACGTGGTCGCCCTCACCTTCCGCAACAGCGACGACTGCTATTTCGCCTCCGGGGCGTCGTTCGTCGACGTCCTTCGAAACGACGTCGAACTCCTCCGCCAACACCACGACGGCCCCCTGCTCGTCGGCGGCGGCGGTTTCTCCGTGCTGCCGGAACTCCTGCTGGACCATGCCGGGGCGGACTACGGCGTGGTGGGGGACGGCGAGACCGCCCTCCTCGAATTCCTCCGCTTCCGACGGGGCGACATCGCGGCCGAGGCGGTGCCCGGCCTGGTTCACCGCCGCCGCGGCGTCTGGAGGCGCAACCCCGTCCGGCCCGCGGACCTCGCCGCCCCGGGGCTCTCCGCGCGGGACACCGTGGACAACGCGGCGTATTTCCGCCGGGGCGGCCAGGCCGGCGTGGAGACCAAGCGCGGTTGTCCCGGTCGGTGCGTGTACTGCGCCGATCCGCCCATCAAAGGACGCTCCGTCCGCCGGCGCCGGCCCGACGACGTGGTCTCCGAGGTTCGGAACCTGCTGGCGCAGGGCATCGACCATCTCCATTTCTGCGACAGCGAGTTCAACCTGCCGGCGGACCACGCCGAAGACGTCTGCCGCGCCCTCATCGACGGCGGCGTGGCCCCGAAGATCCGCTGGTTCGCCTACGCCGCCCCGCAACCGTTCACCCCGGATTTCGCCGCGCTCCTGCGGCGCGCCGGCTGCGCCGGCGTCAACTTCGGCGCGGACAGCGCCTCCGACCCCATGCTGAAACGGCTCGGACGGGACCACTCCGCCGACCGCCTCGCCGAGACCGCCCGGCTCTGCCGAAAGAACAAAATCACCTTCATGTACGACCTCCTCATCGGCGGACCGGGCGAAACCCCGGACACCGCCCGAGAGACCCTCCGCGCCGTTCAGAAGATGGAGGTGGACCGCGTGGGAGTGGCCGTGGGCGTGCGCGTCTATCCGGGCACCCCGCTGGCCGAACAGATCAAACGCGAACCGGCCCTTCGGGCGGGCCTCCGCGGAGATCCGGAGAGCCTCGCCCCGGCGTTCTATGTCTCCCCCGCCCTCGGCGCGGACCCCTTCGACCTGGTGCGCACGCTCACCGGCAACGACGACCGGTTCCTCCTTCCGTCCGGCAAAGACGAAAAGGACTACAACTACAACGACAACACCGTCCTCGCCCGGGCCGTCGAAGCCGGACACCGCGGCGCCTATTGGGACATCCTCCGCCGCCTCAAACAGGGCCTCCCCCCCGGCGCCGTCGGCCGCGACTGACCCTCCCTCCGGACCGCCCGTCCGCGCCAACGGCGCGGGAGGCGCCCCGGCCACGTTCGACCGATCGAGGGGTTGGACATCTTCGGCCCGTCAAAGTAAAATGATTCCGAGAGAACGTCATCGAAGGGACGGAAAACAATGAACAAGGTGTTCGGACCGGTGCCGTCGCGGCGGCTGGGGAGGAGTCTGGGCATCAACAACATCCCGCCGAAAATCTGCTCCTACAACTGCGTCTACTGCCAGGTGGGCCGCACCAGCGACCTTTCGCCGGAACGGAAACCGTTCTATCCGCCCGAAGAACTCTTCGCGGAGGTAAGGACCCGGCTCAAGACCCTGCGCGACGCCGGCGAACCGGTGGACGCCCTCACCTTCGCTCCCGACGGCGAACCGACCCTGGACGAAAATTTCGGCCGCGCCGTGGACCTTTTAAAGACGCTCGGCGTCAAAGTGGCGGTGCTCACCAACGCCTCCCTCCTTTTCCGGGAAGACGTCCGGAACGAGCTGGCCCGGGCGGACTGGGTCTGTCTGAAAGTGGACACGGTGGATGAAAAACTCTGGCGGCGGGTCAACCGGCCGGCGCCGGCGGTCACGTTATCGTCCCTTTTGGACGGAATGCGGGCGTTCTCGAAGATCTACCGAGGGGAACTGGTCACGGACAGCATGCTCCTCGCCGGGTACAACGACGACCCACCGGGCGTGCGCAAACTGGCGGGGTTCCTGCGCGAACTGAAACCGAAGAAGGCCTACCTCTCCGTCCCCACGCGGCCGCCGGCCGAACAATCCGTGAAGACCCCCTCCACGGCCGCGGTCGAAAACGCCTGCCGCCTCTTCCAGGAGGCGCTCGGCCCGGCGGCGGAGTGTCCCGGCCACGAGGAGGATTCCCCGCTCGCCTACACCGGCGACGTGGAACGTGACGTGCTCGACATGGCCGCGGTCCACCCGGTGCGGGAAGACCAGTTGCGCGGCTATCTGGAACGGGCGGGAAAAGACTGGGACCTCATCGTCCGGCTCCTCGACGCCGGACAACTCCTCGAAAAAACGCACGACGGAAAAAAGTTCTACCTGAAAAAACTCCCCCGCGTCTCCTGAGGCCCCTCACGGCCGCAACAGGATCAGAAGCATCTTGAACTTCTTCACCGCGCGCAGCGCGTGCGGCACGTTGGCGGGCATCAGCAGCATCTCCCCGGCCTTCAGGCGGTGCGTCTTCCCGGCCAGCGAGATGTCCGCCTCTCCGTCCAGCACGTACACCATCGCCTCCGACAGCGAGGTGTGTTCGGTCAACCCCTGTCCCTCGTCGAAAGCGAACACCGTCACCGTGCCCGTCTTCCGCTCCAACAGGGTGCGGCTCACCACCGCCCCTTCTTGATACTCCAACACCCCGGCCAACTCGAAGCCGCGGTCCCGTATCTCATTCACGTTCGCCATAGCGCCTCTCCTTTTTTCAGTTCAACGTCTGGTGGAACCGTCTGGCGGCAAGCCAGGAGAGGACCATCCCCAGCGCCGCCAGTTCCAGCAGGTTGCCGCCCACCACCCAGGCGTCCCCGCCCTTCAACATGATGTTGCGCATCAGCACGACGAAGTACTTCAGTGGGTTGAGGTACGCGATCCAGCCCAGCGCCCGCGGCATGTTCTCCAGCGGGAACATGATGCCGGACAACAGCATGGCGGGAAACAGGAAAAGGAAACTCCCCATCATGGCCTGCTGCTGGTTCCGGGCCACCGTGGAGATGAGCGTGCCGGCGGCCACCGTGCTGAACACGAACACCACCGCCGCCAGCAACACCTGCCACACGGGTCCCTGCATGGGCACGCGGAACCCGAACACCGCCACCGTCAGCACGATCACCGCGTCCGCCACGCCCAACAGCACGTAAGGCAGCGTCTTCCCCAGAAGGATCTCGGTGTTCGAAAGCGGCGCCGACACCAGCGTCTCGAACGTGCCCATCTCCTTTTCGCGCGCCATGGACATGCTGGTCAGTATCACCGTCACCACGCAGAGGATCATGGAAAGCACGCCGGGCACCAGGAAGACCGCGGTGCGCATGGACGGGTTGTACAACACGCGCGGTTCCAGCAAAACCGGGCTCGCCCGGGCCGGCCCGGGCGACGTCTCACGCAGAACGCCCCCGAGGACGGTCTTGAAATAAACCTCGATGCTGCGCGCCCGAATAGTGTTGGTGGCGTCCACCAACAGTTGCAGGGTCGCGGGGCCGCGTTCCACCGCCCGCGCCAGCCCGCCGCGCGGAGACACCATCCCCGCGTCGGCGCCGCCGGCGCGCACCCAATGGAACGGATCGCCGGCGCCCCGCGCCGCCGGCACGAACCAGCCCGTGGCCAGACACGCCTCCGCCACCCGGCGGGAAAGGACGTCCAACGGCGAAAAGTCCGTCGCCAGCCGGATGTTCCGCACTTCCGTGGAGAGCGCCAGTCCGAAGAGGGTCAACTGTACCACCGGCAAAACGAAGATCACGGCCCGCATGCGCACGTCCCGAAGGCTTTGCAGCAGTTCCTTGCGCACGAAAGCGACGAGCGTGGGGTTCATGGTTCCAGGTCCGTCTTGAATTTTTTGAGCGCCAGCGCCGACAGCGCCAGGCTCATCGCCGTCAACACCGTCAGCGGAACCCACAGGTCCGCCGGCCCGGCGCCGCGCAGGAAGATCCCCCGCGTCACCGTCATATACCACCGCACGGGCAGCAAGGCGGTCAGCGCGCGGAAAAAGAGCGGCATGCTCTCGATGGGGAACACGAACCCCGACAGAAGCAGCGACGGCAACAGGCCGGTGACGATGCCCAACTGCATGGCCAGCGGCTGCTGCCGCGTGGTGACGGAGATGAGCAGTCCCTGCCCCAGCGCCGCGCCGAGAAAAAGGAACGACGCGGAGAAGAAGAGCGCGTGGCTTCCCTCGAACGGCACGTCGAACACAAAACGCGCGGTGAGATACACCAACAGCACCCCGCCCATGCCCAGCGCCACGTAAGGCGCCAGTTTGCCGACCAGGATCTCCAGCGGCCGCACCGGCGTGGACAACAGCAGTTCCATGGACCCGTTCTCCCATTCCCGCGCCACGGTCAGCGCGGTCAGCAACACCGCCAACAGGCCGATGACCACCGCCGCCAACCCCGGCACCACGAACCAGCGGCTGTTCAGTTCCGGGTTGAAAAGGAACCGCGTCCGCACCTCCACGGGTTCGGCCGCGTCCGCGCCGGCCCCGCGGCGGGCGGCGGCCTGCTGGATGCCCGCCACATACGACAAAATCACGCCGGCGGTGGAGTTGTCGGCGCCGTCCAGGAGCACCTGCGCCCGCGCCGGAACGCCGCGGTCCCTGTCCCGGCCGAACCCCGGCGGAATCACCAGCACCGCCTTGGCCTTCTCCCGGGCGAGCAGGGCGGCCGGGTCGGCCACCGGGTCCGCCGACCGCGCGTCGAAATGGCCGGAAGCCCGGAAAAGTTCGAGGAGTTCCCGCGAAGCCCGGCTCCGGTCGGCGTCCTGCACCAACAACCGGATGTCCCGCACGTCGAAATCCATCACGAACCCGAAGAACAGCACCAACAACACCGGAATGCCGAGCCCGGCCGCCAGGGTGAACGGGTCGCGCCGGATGTGCCGCACCTCTTTGCGGGCGATGGACAACGCCCGGTCCCAACGGAAGGCGTCCATCAGCCCGTCCCTCCTTCCACCAGCCGCAGAAAAACGTCCTCCAGCGACGGGGCGATGCGGCGATGCGTGGTGCCTTTCGGCAGGTCGCCGGCGAGGGCGGACCAGTCGGCCGGCGGACGGAGCGCCGCGTGGAACCGCATGCCGTACGGCACCAACAGCGCCACGGCGGTGTTTTTCCGCAGCCGGTCGGCCCAGCCGGGAGAAACAGCGGCCGGCGGGGTCAATTCCAGCAGGGGTTCGGGGAACGCCGATCTCTTCAGTCCGGCCGGTGTATCCAGCGCGATGATGCGGCCCGCGCGCATGAGCGCGATGCGGCCGCACTGCTCCGCCTCATCCATATAATGGGTGGTCACGAAAACGGTCTTGCCGGCGCCGGCCACGTCGCGGATCCGCAACGACTCGCCGTCGGACATGAGCACGTCGCAGAGCCCGAAGGCGAAATGCTGCACCCGGTCGCCGCGCTCGGGGGTGGGGACCTCCTCCGGAGGCGGCTCGGCGGCGCGCGCGGCCTCGGCGCTGG
>JAKLDV010000010.1 GCA_022703335.1 Elusimicrobiota bacterium | reverse complement strand
GGTGACCGGCGCCGGTCTGGCTTATGGGTTCACGCAGGGGCTGTTCCAGCGGGAGATGTCGGAGCGGCTGTGGTTCGGTCTGGCCATCGGCCTCCTGGCCTCGGTGGGGGTGAGCGTCGTCCGGGACGCCGTGAACGCCGTCCGTCGGAAAGGGCGGCTCCAGTCGTGGCGGCTCTACTTCATCGATGCGCTCATGGGCGGGTTCATCGGCAGCGCCATGGCGTTCTATCTGGATTCCTCCCAGGTCCCCGTGATCGTCGAAAAATTCAAGCTTTACAACAGCGCCGGGCTGGAGCCCAAGGACTACACCATCTATCCGTGGCTCAGCAAGTGGGGCCGGGTCGACCTGGGCCACTTCAGCGGCGGCGTCAAACTGCTCTACAACGAAGCCCTCGCGGGGGTCATCGGCTGGGCCATCGCCGCCTGGCTCTTCGCCGTCAACCGCACCTTCATGGAGGCGTATTTCCAGAAAGACAACGCGCCCATCAAACATTTCTTCTCCAAGGCGGGGTTCGTGGAGCTCACCATGAACATGATCCACGTCCTCCGGTGGGGTTTGTGGATGTCGCCCATCATCAACACCTTCCTGCGCATGATGGCCAAGGCCACCTGGTACAACCAAGACGGCGCCCTTCGCACCTTGGTGGCCGTGTATCACAACATCACGCTCAGTCCGTCGGATTTTCAGGCCTGGAGCCTTCAGGTTTTCGTGGCGCTTCTCTCATACGACCTGGTGCGGGTTCTCATTTGGCTCGACCACATGGGGCTGCGCGTGGCCACGTTGGTGAACCTGAGTTTCATCGGCATGAACAAGCTGGACGAACGCGTGGCGCGGTTCATCGGCCGGTCGGCCGCCCAGCAATACATCCCGGAAGGTGTTAAGCGGTTCACCACCTGGGCGCCCCTGCTCATTCCTTTCTACATCCCGCGCGGAGAGGCCTGGGATTACGCCTGGAACAAATCGCAGGAAATCCAGAACGCCGCTCAGGGCGGTGGGCTGGTTTCGGCGGCGCGGGCGTTGACGCTGTCTCAGTGGGCCGTCCTCGCGCTGGCGGCGGTGGCGGCGGGCACGGTGGTTTCTTTCGTCCTGCGCTCGTTCCGTCGTCGGGCCGCGCTCCGGCGCGAGAAGGTCTATGAGCTGGTCAACCGGGAATACCGGCTGGCGATCGGTGAGAACGGCGAGGGACACAGCGAATATCTTTCCAAGGGATACGACCTCACCCGGCGGTCCTACGACCCCCTGCATCCCTGCGGCCGCGCCCTCTTCGTGGTGGATACGGTCTCAAAACCCGGCAACCCCTCCCGGTCCTGGCCGGTGATGGGGAATTTCCCCAAAGAAAAATTCGAACCGTCCCGCGTGGAACAGGCCGAGGACGCCCTCCGCGTGGTCAACACCCACAACGGCATCCGCACCACGGTGACGATGTCCCTGCCGGACCCCGACGTTCCGGCGGAGATCGTGGACGTGACGCTTGAGAACCTCACGGACGCGCCGCGCCAGCTCAAGGTGGTCCCTTATCTCGAGTGGGTGCTGGACCGACCCGACGCGGACAAGGGCCACACACAATACAACCGTCTGTTTCCGGAGATGGAATACGCCGCCGACGTCAACGCCGTGCTGGCCTGGTCCAAACATTCCAAGTCCATGGGCCTGTTGGCGTCGGAACGGTCGCCGGAGGGATTCCTCTCCTCGCGGATGGATTTCATCGGCCGCGCCCGCAGCCTCTGGACGCCGCGCGTGCTGGAAACGTTGGGTTTTCTGGAGGCCCGGGCCGCCGCGGCCTATCCCACCTTCGATCCCATCGCCAGCCTGTCTCTGCCCGTCGCGCTGCCGCCGAAATCCGCCGAGTCCCTGCGCCTGATGATCGGCTGCGCCAAAAACCGGGAGAACGCCCTGGCGTTCATCAAAAAATATCTCCGTCCCACGCCGTCCTCCGAACGAAAGGCCGTCGCGCGCGAGGCGTCCCGAAAAGGCGCGAAGGCCCCCTTGATCGGTCACGGGGAGATCCTGCCCGGCACGCCCCAGCCCTATTCGGAGTTCACGGAGAACGGCAACAAGCTGTTCGTCCGAACGCCGTACACGCCCCGGCCGTACGACCACGCCATGTCCAACGCCATCGGGCACACCGTCATGGTCACCAACCGCGGTCTGCATACCTCCATGAACGGCAACTCCCAGCAGAACCCCATCACGCCCGATTGGCCCGACACCGTCACGCGCGAGGTATCCGCCGAGGCCATCTATCTGTTCGATCGGGACGAGAACGAGTGGTACTGTCCCACGCTCCACCCGCTCAACGACCATTCCGCCAAACACGAATGCGAGTTCGGCGTGGACGGCACCGCCCTCTTCCGCATGACCCGGGGGACGGTCTCGACGGAACTCACGGTGTTCGTGCCCCCGGCGGATTCGACCGGCGTGTATCTGTTGACCATCAAGAACAATTCGGACAAGACGCGGCGTTTCCGTCTCGCCCCGTATTTCCAGGTGGTGCTCACCGGCCAGGCGGAACGCCGCCACGGTCCGCTTCAGGTCGCCCACGACCGCGCCCTCAACGCCGTCTTTTTCGAAAATCCCCGCAACTCGTTCCGCACCGGCCCCGCTTTCGCCGCCCTCTCCGTCCCGTCGGACCGGGTGGAGACCGAACGCGGCCGATTCTTCGGGCCGGGCCGCGGTCCGGACCATCCCTTTATGGTGGAAAAGGGCGTGCCGGCCGACCTGCGGTTGGACGAGGACCGGCCCATCGCCGGCTTCCTGGCCACGGTGGACATCCCCGCCAAAAGCGAGCGCACCGTGGTCGTTCTCCTGGGGCAGGTGGATGACCGCAAACAGGCCGCCGCGCTGATACAGAAATACAAGACGGTCGAGTCCGCCCGCGCCCGTTTGCTGGAGACGCGCAAGTGGTGGCTCAGCCTCATGGAAACGGTCAAGATCCGCTCCAACCAGCCGGAGTTCGACCAGCTCCTCAACTGGCTCAAATATCAGGGCATCGCCGAACGCCTCTGGGCCCGCCGCGGTTTCTATCAGACCAGCGGGGCCTTCGGTTTCCGCGACCAGCTTCAGGATTCCGTCAACCTCGTCTGGGTGGATCCCGCCTTGGCGCGAAAACAAATTATTTTGCACGCCTCGCAGCAGTTCATCGAGGGAGACGTGGTCCACTGGTTCCACACGCTCCACGACGGCCGCACCGCGTTTTCCAACCGGTCTCACGCCTCCGACAATCTCCTCTGGCTCCCCTGGGCCGTGGGGGAATACGTCCGGACCACCGGGGATGAGACCCTCCTCGAGGAGATGACCTCCTATCTCCGTTCAGAGAACCCGTTCCAGGCGCTCCCCAAGATGAAACACGGCTGGGGGTCCGTCTACCAGCGTTCCACCCGAGAAGACACCGTGTACCGGCACTGCATGAAGGCCATCGACCTGGTTCTGGACAAGCGCATGGGGGCGCACGGCCTCCCGCTCATCGGCACCGGCGATTGGAACGACGGCTTGGACGAGATCGGCAGCCAGGGGCGGGGGGAAAGCGTGTGGTTGGGATTTTTCCTCGACTACATCCTGAAAGCCATGCTCCCCCTCATCGAGAAGAAGGACGGCCCCAAACGCAAGGAACACTATGCCGTCCGTCTGAAAAGTCTCGAAGAGTCCTTGGAGAAGACGTGGCGGGAGGACCGGTATCTGCGCGCCATCCACGACGACGGCACCGAGATCGGCGTCAAAGACAGCGGCGTGTGGGAGATCGACGCCCTCACCGCGGCGTGGGCGGTGATGGCCGGCATCAACCCGGAACGCAGCCTCACCGTGTTCCAAACCGCCCTGCGCGTGCTGGAGAAAGAGAACGTCATCCTCCTCGGCTGGCCGGCCCTGCGGGAAGACACCAAGCCCTTTTTGGGACGGAGCAGTCACTACCCCGAAGGCGTGCGGGAGAACGGCATGTACAGCCACGGGGTTCAATGGCTGGTCAAGGCCGCGCGCATTCTGGCGGAACGTTTCGCGCAGCAGGGCGAGGCCGCCAAGGCCAAGGAATTTCGCGCCGCCGCCTACCGGCTCTGGCGGAAAATATCGCCGTTGGACCACGTGACTCCGGACCAGATCGAACTCTACGGCGGCCAGCCCAACAAACAGGCCGCGGACATGCTCACCACGTTCGATCAGGGCCGCATGATCTGGCACGGCTATACCGGCGCCGCCGGCTGGATGTTCCGCCAGGCCTTCGAGGGGGTGGCGGGGGCGAGCCTGCTCAAAAACGAGGTGATCCTTCCGTTGGACATGGAGGAGCCGCGCGGGGATCTGAAAGTCAACCAGGTGGTCCGCGATCTCGGATCCAGCCCTCTCCGTGGCGGGAGATAGGTCATGAAAGAGATCTCTCCCGCCGACATCCGGGTCAACCCCTTCAAGCTTTTCGGGTCGGATTGGACGCTCATCACCGCCGGCACGAAGAAGTCGTGCAACACCATGACGGCCAGCTGGGGCGGTTTCGGCGTTCTGTGGGACAAGAACGTCTGTTTTTGTTTTGTGCGGCCCGTGCGGCACACGTATCAATTTCTGGAGAAAAACGACCGGTTCTCCCTTTCGTTCTTCGATGAGAAATATCGTTCCGCGCTGAACTACTGCGGGAGCAACTCCGGCCGGGACACCGACAAGATCGCCGGTAGCGGACTGACGCCGGTGGAGGAATTCGGGACGGTGTATTTCAAGGAAGCGCGGCTGGTCGTGATCTGCGAAAAGATCTACTTCGAGGATTTCGACCCGAAGAATTTCCGGGACCCGAAGATCGCCGCTTTTTATCCGCTGAAGGACTATCACCGCATGTATCTGGGCGGGATCGTCACGTGTCTGGCCGGTTAGCCGGTCGGACGTGAGGGGCTTTCTGTGCCGGCCATCGTCTGGGACGACTCGCTTCGGACCGACATTGAATTGATCGATGGGCAACACCGCGAGCTCTTCGAACGGGCCAACAGGTTGTTCGAGGCCGTCGGGCGGGGGAAAAACGACAAGGCCGTGGGCGAGGCCCTCCAGTTCTTGATGGGCTACGTGAAAAGGCATTTCCATGCGGAAGAGAAATTCATGCGGGCGCACGCATATCCAAAGCTCAGCGCCCATTCCTGGCAACACACGGACATCACTCAATCCCTCAATGATCTCGTCGCGCAGTTCAAGCGGGGCGGCGACATGTGGATCGCCATGAAAGTGAGCCGGTTGTTTTCCGGTTGGATCGTCAATCACATCAGGCAATCCGACATGGACTACGTGAGATTCATCCATCGAAAAAAATGACGATCCACCCGCCCCGTTTCAGACGCGTGAAAAGCGTCGCCGGACTCCTCGCGGTGCTGGCGCTCCAGGCTTTTGTTCCTTTGCGCGCCGACGCCCCGGCTTTTGCGTGGCGGCGTGAAACGAACCGCGCTTTTGGGGCCGGCGAGAAGATCAGCTATCGCATCCGTTACGGGATGATGACGGGCGGCTCGGTGCTGATGGAGGTTGGCGGTCCCCAGCGCCTGGCCGGTCGCCTTGCCTACCGCATCGTCTCCCGCGCCAGCACCAACAAAATGTTGGACAGGGTGTTCAAGGTGCGCGATCTCAACGAGTCCTGGATGGACGCGGAGAGTCTCTGCTCTCTGGGGTTCGTCCAGAGCGTCCGCGAGGGAGGCTATTACAAAGAAACCGCCACCGCGTTCGACCATCCCTCGGGCATTTTCAGTTATGTGTTCAAAGACCATCCGTTCGACAGCCGCCTGGGTCAGCCCTTCCCCCCGTTCACCCAGGACATCTTGTCGAGCCTGTATTACGCGCGCACGCGCGAATGGACGGTGGGTTCGGAGATAATTTTTGACGTCAACTCCGGCGGACGCAACTGGCCGCTGAAACTGACGGTGCAGGGGGTGGAGACCGTGCAGACGCCGGCGGGGAAATTCGAATGTTGGAGGGTGGAGCCCACGCTGGCGGGAGAGGGGCTCTTCAAAAGCAAGGGCCGCCTGGTGGTCTGGTTCACGCGGGACGAACGCAAGGTGCCCGTGTTGCTGCAGTCGGAAGTGGCGGTGGGCGCTTTTCAGGCCGACATGACGGAATACGTCCCCGGCAACCCGCAAGGCTGAATGGAAAATTCCGAGGGCACGAGGAACGGGCGAGGCCGAGGATGGTTTTGACTTATTGCCGGGATATTGCCAGAATATCACCGCGAAATTTTTCCGAGAGGGGTCGACGAAGCATCCCATGAGATGGCAGCTGCGCTCAAAAATCCATAAGGCGATCGTGACGGAAGCCGACGTGAATTATGTCGGGAGCATCACCATTGATGAGGATTTGGTGGAACGGACGGGCATTTGGCCGGGGGAGAAGGTGCTGGTGGCCAGCAACACCACCGGGGCGCGTCTGGAAACCTATGTGATCGTGGGCAAAAGGAATTCGGGCACGATCTGCATGAACGGCGCCGCCGCCCATTTGATCAAGGTGGGGGAGGAGATCATCATCATGGGCTTCGAAATGACCGATCAGCCCATTGTTCCCAAGAACATTTTGGTGGATAAAAAGAACAAGTTCGTCAAAAATTTGTAGTCAACCGTCGAAGTTTTTCTCCACGCCGCTTCCTGAGTAAATCCATCCGTATTTGCTAAAATCGCTTGACGATTTTGGGAGCCCCTGTCTCACGACAGGCGTCCGTCCCTTCCACGATAAATTTTTGGAATGGGCGCCCTTTTGCGGAACTTAAGCGGATGCAACGAAAACTGCCATCCGCTTGATGCGAAAGGACGGTCCGCGAGCAACGCTGGTTTATTGGGCGCTCCCATGCCCCGCATGAGGACAGCCCGTTCCGCAGTCGTTTTTGGGCATTTTATCTGGGGCGTCCTTGCTCGCCCGAGTAGGGACAGCCCATTTCGAAATAAGTGGGCGCACATTGCATAAATCGCAAGTGCAGCCGGCTCCGAAAGATTTTGGGAATTTTTTCAGGCGGGGCATGGCCTGAAAAAATAGCAGTCGGAGCGGGCGGGTGGCGAAATGGCAGACGCACAGGACTTAAAATCCTGGGGGCCGCAAGGCCCATGTGGGTTCGATCCCCACCCCGCCCAGTCTTTTTCATGAATTGAGTTCATAGACCCGTCCGCCGAGGAGTTTGCCGAACCCTTATGCCGCCCGCCATCATCTGCGCCCCGTTTCAGCCCTGCCTGGAAAAAACACTCATGGATACGCTCTCCCTCCATCCGCCCGGCCCCGGCCGCTTGGTGGCGGTGGTGAGCCCGTCCCGGCGGATGTCCGAACGGCTTCAGCGGCTCATCGCTCGGGAACAGAACCTGCCCCTGTTGAACATCCGGTTCCATACGTTTTTCACGTTGGCCATGGAGGTGCTCGACGGTTCAGCCGAGCCCGACCGCGTGGTGGTGGGGGACGAATTGTTCCACGATAAGCTGGTGGATTCGCTGTTGCGCGCGGCGGGGCGGGAGACGCGCCGTTTGTCGCCGGGGTTGTCGGCCGCGTATCGGGCCAGCATTCGCGACTTGGCCGAGGCGGGCGTGGAACCGGCCTTGTTCCGGGAGCATTTCAGCGATGTGTTGAAGACGGGCGACCTCGGCCGGCGGCTGGAGTTCCTCTTGACGCTGCAGGAGAAATACCTGGAACGGTTGGAGGAGATGTCGGTGCTGCCGGTGGCGGGCTTGGAACGCGTGGCCACGCGGCTGTTGGAGGAAGGGAAATCGTCGGCGCTGGAAAAATACGGGGAATTCCTCTATTACGGTTTCTATAACCTCAACGGCACCCAGGCGGATTTTTTTTCGAGCGTGGTGCGTATGTATCCGGCCACGGTTTTTTTCCCCTACCGCAAGGATCACCCGGCTTTTTCCTTCGCCGAGCGGTTTTACCAACTGAAACTTCCGGTCGGCGGGGCCGAGCCGATCCATCTGCGCGGCCGTTCGCCGGACGGTTCGGCGAAGAAAAAGAGCCGGCCTCGGCTTCCGGGGGGGGCTCCTTGTGAGGGGCCGCCGGCGTTGGGGCGGGCGTTGGACGGACTCTTCGATCCCGTTCAGCCCGCGGTGACGGTGCCGGAGGAGAAACTGAAGATCATCAACGTTTCGGGTCTGCGGGACGAGGTCTGGCGCGTGGCCAAAGAGATCCTGGCGCTGCGGGAGCGGCCGAAAAATCCCGTGGAGTTCGACGATATCGGCATCGTGGCCCGGTCCATGGACCCCTATCGCGGCGTGCTGGCCGAGGTGTTGGCGGAGAACGGCATCCCGTTCTCTCTGCGGGAGTCGGAACCCCTCCGGATGCACCCCATCGCCAAACTGACGCTTTTGTTCCTGACGCTCCGCCGGCGGGATTATCCGGCCGGCGCGGTGTTGGATGTGCTGGAGTCGCCCTATTTCCGTCTCGACCGGTTCCAGGGGCGCGTGCGCGGCGGCCGCCTGCTGGACCATTGGAAACAGTTGGCCGACCGGCTGGGGGTGCATTCGGGCTGGTTGCAGTGGCGGGGCAAGCTGGCGCCGTGGGCGAAGAAGGATTTCGAATTGTTCCCCCAGTTGGCGGCCGAAGGCCGGCCGGGGTATCGCATCGCCCGGGAGGACACCGCCGCGCTGTGGAATTTTCTGGAGGACCTGCACCGCCGATTGGCGCCGACGGAGTTGCAGGGCTGGACGCGCCTGGCCGATTACGCCCGCGCCCTGTTGGAGGAGAATTTTAAAGTGGAGGCCGGCGATCCCGACGCCCCGGCCTGGGCCGCCACGCTGGAGGTTTTTGAGGATTTAAAGGCGTTCGACATGTTGGACCCGAACGCCGGCTGGGACGTCTTCCTCGAGACGTTGGAGGAAAAACTGATGCGCGCGGGGTTGGAGCCGCCGGAGGGCCGCCGGGGCGTGCGCGTGTTCAACGCCATGGACGCCCGGGGCGATTCGTTCCGCGTCCTCTTCCTCATCGGCTTGCGGGAAGGGTTCTTCCCCCGTCAGGTGCGCGAGGACCCGCTGCTGAGGGATTCCCTGCGGGCGCTGCTGCAGCAGCCGGGAGGCTACTGGATCTCGCCCCGCCTGGGCGGGTATGACGAGGAGAAACTTCTTTTCTATTTGATGGTATCGTCGGCACGGGAGAAGCTCTATTGTCTGTACGCCCGGTCGGACGATTCGGGCAAGGCGCAAGTGCCGTCCATCTATCTGCGGGAGTTGTGCCGCGCCGCGGGCCGGGACCTGGAGAGCGATCCCGGCGAACGCGTGCCTCGCCAGCCGTGGGCCAAGCTGGACGCCCTGCCGCCCTCCTTCCTTTCTCCCAAGGAGGCCGCCCTGCTGTTGGCGCGCGACGGGGAGGACCCGGGGCCGCTGTTGGAGCCGCTGGGCACGGACTCGAAGCTGTTGAAGGACTGCCTCGACCGGGTGACGGACATGAACCGGTTCGGCGAACCGCACGCGCTCGACGGCATCGTGGGCCACACGGAGGGCGTGGTGGAGGGGCTCCTGACGCGCGGGCTCTCGCCCACGGCCATGGACGTTTTCGGGACGTGCCCGTTCCAGTTTTATGCCAGCCGGGTGCTGGGCTTGCGCGAGATCGACGAGGCCACGGACCGCAGCGACCTGGCCCGCACCGTGCGGGGGAGGATCTACCATCTTCTGATGCAACGGTTCCATGAAAAAATCGCGGCGCAGGGATATTGGAAAAAACCCTCGTCGGCCGCCGGCGATTGGGTGCCCCTCTTGAAAGAAGTGATGGAGTCGGTTTTCCGGGAGTTCAGCTGGGAAGGGACCGGGACCTATCCGCTGTTCTGGGAGTCGGTGCGGCGCCAGATGGCGGTGAACGTGCGGCGGGTGTTGGAGCGGGACATGGCGGAACTGACGGAGAGCGGATACGTGCCATCGGTGATGGAGAAGGAGCTGCGGGTGCCGGCGCCGCTGGAGTTGACCGGGCCCATGGAGAAATTGGAATTCCGCGGCCAGCCCGACCGGGTGGACGTGCAGGTCTCGGAGAAGAAATTCCGCATCATCGATTATAAGACCCGCTGGCCGGGGTGGAAGAAATCCCTCGCGTCCTACGTCCTTTCGTCGCAGGCGCACCAGCCGCCGGTGTATCTGGAGATGGTGTCCCACCCCAAATCCGGCCTGGTGCGCGGGCTGTCTCCCTCCGGCGTGTGCTACTACATTATGGAAGATTCCCCGTCCCTGACCGGCGCCGAGCCGGTGCAGGAATTTCCGGCGGAGGTGTGGAAGGCGCACCGGTCCGCGTTGCTGAAGAACCTGGCGGGGTTCGTGCAACAGATGGAACGGGGGGAATTCTTCATCGTTCCCAAGGAGGGGCAGGGCGGCCATTGCACGCATTGCCCGTTCGGGGCGGCGTGCCGCAAGTCCCATCCGCCCACGCGCCGCCGGGCCGAGGAGTCGGTGCTGCGGGAAGAATACGAAAAACTGAAGTCGGTGGAACCCAAAAAGAAAAAAACGCCGGCGGAGGCGGAGGAATCGTGAAGGACGCGGAGGCTCGGAATATCGCCCGGCGGCATCTCCACGAAAACGTGGTGGTGGAGGCCGGCGCCGGGACCGGAAAGACCACGCTGCTCACCGACCGGCTCCTGTTCCTCCTTTTGGCCGGCGGGCCGGAGAAGAAGGGGATCGCCCTCCCGCGCATCGTGGCGCTGACCTTCACGGAAAAGGCGGCGGGGGAGATCAAAGTGCGCCTCTCGGCGCGCCTCAACGACCTGGTGGCTGTCTTGGAGGGAAGGGATCTCCCGACCGAAGAACGGACCCGGAAGGCCGCCGGACTTCTGGAGGAACTGAAGACCCATTTCGGCCGGCCGCCGGCGAGCGTGCGGGAACTGGCGGAGAAGGCCCTTCACGAGATGGACCGGGCGGAGATCGGCACCATCCACCACTTCGCTTCCCGCGTGCTGCGGCTCTATCCCGAAGAGGCCGGGGTGGACCCGAACTTCAAGGTGGACAAGGGCGAGTTCTTCGACGAGTTCTTTCAAAGCGAGTGGGCGGCTTGGTTGGATCGGGAACTGGGGACCGAAGCGCCCCGCGCCGGCCTGTGGCTGGAAGTCCTTCCGCTGACATCCTTGGAGGACATCGCCCTGGTGGCCCGGGCGCTTTGCCGCGACGCGTCGGAGGAGATTCCGTTGGAGATTTCCTCCCGGGTGAAGGAACGCATTGAAAGTCTTTCCCGCGACGTGGGGGCCTTGGCCGTCGGCCAGCGGGACCCCGGCGCCAACAGCAAGATGCCGGAATCCCTGGCGAAGATTTCGCAGGAACTGAGGATCCTGGCCGCCTCCTACGGCGTGAAGGCGCCGCTCCCCGCCGAGCGGACCTACCGCGATTTCTCAAAGGAGAAAAGCCGCAAGTGGCCCAAGAGCTGGACCCCGGCGGCGGAGGAGGCGCTCTATCAGGAGGGGGTGGCGGTGGTGATGCAGACGTCCGCGGTGGCGGAGAGCCTGGTGCGCAAAGTGGTGGACTTGGTGCGGCCCTTCGCCGGCGCGTTCCGCGGGCGATACACCCGCAAGGGCCACGTGACCTTCGACGGTTTGCTGTTGACGGCGCGGGCGCTGGTGCGGGACCGGCCCGAGGTGCGCGAGGCGCTTAAGGCGCGGTTCGAGACGATCTTGATCGACGAGTTCCAGGACACCGACCCGGTGCAGGGCGAGTTCTTGTTGTATCTGGCGGAAACGGCCGGAGACAGCGCGTCGTCGTGGGAGAACATCCGCTACTCGCCCGGGAAGATTTTCGTGGTGGGCGACCCCAAGCAGTCCATCTACCGTTTCCGCGGGGCGGACATCCGCGCCTACAAGAGGTTCACCGAGAGCATCCTGGCCCAGGGGGGCCGGAAATGCGATTTGCAGACCAATTTCCGAAGTCTTGAATCATTGATCCGTCCGGTGAACGCCGTTTGTTCCGCGGTGATGCGGGAAGACCCGAAAAATCCCGGCCTGCAGCACGCGTATCTGCCGATCTATCCCTGCCCGGAAAACGAGGAAAAGACCTTGGCCGCCGGGAGGCGAGGCGAGGGCAAGACGCCGGAGGCGGCGTTGGAGCTGGTGTTGACGCGGCCGGGAGACGACGGCGTTTTATCGTCGGCGGACAGCCAGCAGATGGAGGCGCGCTGGATGACGCGCTGGATCCAGAAGAACTGCCTCGCCGCCGCGGACGGGCCGGCGCCGCGCTACCGTCTCCGCGACGTGGCCGTTCTGCTGCGCACCACCACGCCGTTGAACGTGTATTTGGACGTTTTCAAGGAGAGCCACATCCCTTACGTGGTGGAGAGCGACCGGTACTTTTACGGCACTCAGGAAGTGATCGATTTCGTCAACCTGCTGCGGGTGCTGGACGACCCGCACGACCGGGTCTCGTTCCTGGGGCTCCTGCGCTCGCCGTTGGTGGCCTTGGACGATCAGGACACCTACCGGCTTCGATTCGCCCGGAAACCGGCCGTTCCCAGGCCCACCGACGAGGGCGATCCGGAGGGGTTGGACGCGTTCACGTATTTGCAGGACCCGCCGGAAGAGGCGGCGTTGTCGGCGGGCGCGCGCGCCCGGTTGGCGGCGTTCTTTGATTTTCTCCGAAAGACGCGGGCGCGGGTGGGGCGGGAACCGTTGGGTGTTTTCATCTCCCGACTTTTGAAGGAATCGTTCCTTTTGGAACTGGCCTCGGTGGCTTATCACGGCGAACAGACGGTCTCCAACCTGCAGAAATTCGGGCGGTTGGCGGCGGAAGCGGGCGAGAGCCGCGGCGTCACCCTGAAGGAGTTCATCGAGTTCGTGGTGCGGTCCATGGAAGAGACGGCGGAGGAGGGGGAGAGCCCTCTGGCGGACGAACATTTGGACGCGGTGCGGTTGTTGACGATCCACAAGGCCAAGGGGTTGGAATATCCCGTGGTTTTTTTGCCGAACATCAGCGCCGACGTGACCGGCGGGGGAGAGGGCCGGCCGCCTTTCCGTATGGATTGGGGGGAAGGGGTGGCGGGGTTCCGGCTCGTGTCGGCCAAATCCGCGGACATCGCCATGGCGATTTTGGAACGGGACGAAAAAGTCCGGGAGGCGGCGGAATGGGTGCGTCTTTTCTACGTGGCGCTCACCCGGGCCAAGGAGAAGCTGATCCTGCTGGGCCGCGCCGAAGGGGGGCAACGGAGCTCGTTCGGCCGGATGTTGAAGGACGCCGCCGCTTGGCCGGCGGACGACGCGGCGGAGGCGGTGTTCGGCGACGGGGGGCGGTTCCCCGTTTGGAACATACGCAAGGAGCGGGAGGAGAAGATCTACAAAAAGAAGATCCGCGGCGCGCCGCGGATCGTGGAAGCGAAAGACCTGGCCGTTGTGTGGCGCCGGCGTTACGACGAGTTCTCCCGCTGGCAAGACCGCGTGCTGTTCGACTCGCCCACCCGCTCTCCCCACGAACGCGAGAAGCCGGTGTTCGAGGCGGGGGAGGCGTTCCTGTCGGAGAACGTGGCGGCGCTGGTGGGCGAGGTATGCCACCGCGTTCTGGAGGCGTGGGATTATCGGCGGGGAGGCGACCTCCCGGCGCTGACACGCCAGGCCTGCCGCCGGTTGCGGCGGCATCATCCGGTGTCCGACTGGGACCGCGTCGAAAAAGAAAGCCAAACGCTGCTGGCCTCTTTTTTGGGCTCTCCCGCGGGGAAGAGGTTGGCCGCCGGCGAGGTGGTGGGGAAGGAATTGCCGTTCATTTTCTCATCCGATGGAAGCATCATGAGAGGAAGCATCGATTTGATCTATCAGGAAAACGGCCGGTTTTGGGTGGCCGACTACAAGACGGATCGGATCTCCCCACAGGATATTCCCTCCCGATTGGAGAGATACCGGCCTCAGGCCACGGTCTACCGAGAGGCGGTGCGGCGGGCCACCGGCCGGGAGTGCGGTTTCCAGCTCATTTTTCTGCGCCAGGGGGAGATCGTGGAAGTCCCCTGACCGCCGCGGAACTCCGTCGCCTTTGCCGGTTTCAATAGCTACTTAGTTGTTTCCCTCCTCTATAAACACACGCCGTTTCATCCCTCTCCGCGAATAAAACCATTCCCTTGACGGGAAGTCCCTTCTCGACTTCCTTCGGTTCCCGCCACCGAACACGTGCCCCGTCCGACAAACCGGGACGTTGTCCCGCGGTCGCAGAGGGCCCTTGTGTCACCGAGGGGGTTATTAAAAATTTACATTCGAAACATATTGAGAAATGAAGGTGTTTCAGGGGGTCAAAAGATGCCCCTTGACAAAAGAGAAAATAGGTATTAAACATAAAATAAGTAAAAAACGAAACAAAGGAGAATTTCGCCATGGAAAAGAAGGCCTATGGGACGCACGACATCGCTCGCCTCTGCCACGTGACCCCCCCCACGGTGGGTCGATGGATCGAGGAGGGGAAAATTCCGTCCTTTGTGACGGCCGGCGGGCATCGCCGTGTGTGGGACAGTGATTTGGCCGTTTTCCTGAAATCCCTCAAAATGCCTGTTCCGGAAGAGTTGGGCGTCAAACCGCCGACCATCCTGATCGTGGACGACGAGGAGAGCGTGCGGAAGTTCATCAAGAGGGTGCTCCGGAACGTGTATGGGAGCGAGGTGGCGGCGGAGGAGGCCGTGGACGGTTTCGAGGCTGGGAAAAAGATGACGGAATTGCGGCCGGCCTTGGTGGTGTTGGACGTGCTCCTTCCCGGGCTGGACGGCGAAAGGGTTTGCCGGATGATCCGGGCCGACGACGACCTAAAGGGCGTGAAGGTGTTGGCCATCAGCGGTATCAACGTGGATCAGACGAAGAAGCGGATGTTGGCGGCGGGCGCGGACGATTTCCTCGGGAAACCGTTCGGCGTCGAAGATCTGGAAAAGAAACTGAGGGCATTCCTTCCGGCCTGAGGGGAGCGTATCCCGTGAAACGGCGAATAGGAACTTTTTTCATCGCGGTCTTCTTTGCGGCGGGGAACGCCTATCCGAGCGATGAGGTCTTTGATTTTTTCAAGAGCGAGGCCGAGGTGGTCACCGCGGCGAAACACCCGCAGAAAATCTCTCGCGTTCCGGCCGCGGCCTATGTCCTCTCCGCGGAAGAGATCTCTCTTTACGGGTACCGCACGTTGGGGGAGGCGCTCCAGAGTATCCCCGGTTTTTACGTCATCAACGACCGGAACTACACCTATTTGTGGGTACGCGGGTTTGGCCGTCCCGGCGACTACAATTCCCGCGTGCTGGTCATGATCAACGGGCATCGGATCAACGAAAACAGTTATGGCGGCGCCTACCTCGGACACGATTTCAACCTGGACATCCGGGCGGTGGACCGGATCGAGGTGGTGAAGGGACCGGGGTCGGCGCTCTACGGCGACAGCGCTTTTTTCGCCGTGGTGAACGTTTTCACCAAAAGGCCTTCCGCGTCCCCGGAAGTTTTCGTGGACGCGAGCGGGGGCAGCTACGGGACGAACCGGGAATTTTTTTCCTGGACCCAGCCCGTCGGTCCCCGAGGGGGGATTTTCGCCGCCGGGTCCTACCGCTGGATGGAGGGACAGGACCTGTCGTATCCGGAATTCGGGGCGATCAACGGCGGGATTGCCGAAAACGCCGATCGCGAGGAGTCTTACACGGGTTTCGCGTCGTTTACCCGGGACGGATTGTCCATCCAGGGCAACAGCAACGGCCGCCGGAAACGCATTCCCACCGCGTCCTTCGGGACCCGGTTCAACGATCCCGGCAGCTGGACCGTGGATGCCCGGCGTTTTCTGGAGACGAAACTGGAGCGTCCGTTGGGGGGGGCGGTGAACGTCTATGGCCGGGTGTACGCCGACCATTACCGTTATGTCGCCGACTATGTGTACGACGGTCCCTTTCCGGAGACCCGCCTGGTCAACCGGGACCTGGCCGAATCCGAATGGTATGGGGAGGAAACCCGCCTGAGCGTCAACGTCGCCGGGGAGGAGAACGTGTTCCTCGTCGGTCAGGAGTTCGAGAAAAACGTGGAGGGTTTGTTGAGGAACCACGACGTGGAACCCTATGCCCTTTACACGGACGTTCATGCCGCGCTCCGGCGATGGGCCGTCTTCTTTCAGCAGGAACTGAAGCCCGCGCGCTTTCTGAGCCTCACCGCGGGCGGCCGCTACGACCACTATCAGTCTTTCGGCAAGAGCGTCAACCCGCGGGCGGCGGTGATCGTTCAGCCGAACCGGAGGTCCTCCTTTAAACTCCTTTATGGGCGGGCTTTTCGAGCGCCCTCGGTGTACGAGATGTTCCTGGACGGCATCGGCTATCGAAGGAACCCCCAGCTGAGGCCGGAGAGGATAACCACCTATGAGGCCCGCTGGGAGCGGCGGCTGGCCGGGGGCGGGCCGCAATTGAGCGCGGGTTACTATCGCAGCGACGTGCACGACTTGATCTCTCAGACGGTGGACCCGTCGGACGGCAGTTTGGTGTTTCAGAATATGGAGGAGGTGCTTTCGAAGGGAGGCGAATTCGAGGCCCGCTGGGATGTCTCGTCCCGTTTGTCCGCCCGTCTGGGATACATCGGACAAAGCACGCGCGAAATCGGCGGCGGCCGGCTCAGCAACTCGCCCCGCCACAGCGGCGTCGCCGGTTTGTCCCGGCGGTTTTCAACGTGGCGGGCGAGTCTGGGGTTGGAAACTTTCTATGTGGGTCGTCGAACCAGCTACCAGAACACCCGAGTGCCGGGGGACGTTGTGATCTCGCTGAATGCGGCCTTGTCGCCGTGGGAGGACGGTCCGAGGTTTACCCTCGGCGTTTATAACCTGACGAATACCAGTTCCCTTGCTTCGGGCGATGGGGGGCTCGTTCAGGCGACGATCCCGCAGGACGGGCGAAATTTCCAAGTCGGCGTGGAGTATAAATTCAGGCCATGAAACGGAAAAACGGCATCGGTTCCGCGCTCTCTCTCTGTCTGGCGGCGACGCTGGCTGTTTCGGCCGCCGCGGACGAGGCCTCGGTGGCGGCGGTCGTGGCGTCCAACACGGGGCCTTACGCCGCGGCGCTGGAAGGGTTTCGGGAGGGAATGGGTCCGGGGGGTGTTGCTGTTTTTGATTTATCCCACGGCGCGCCGTCCTTGCCGTCGTCCGCAAAAGTCGTGGTGGCTTTCGGCGGCAAGGCGGCGATGGAAAACTATCCGGAGGGGACGACGCTGATCTATTGTCTGGCCCCCGGCACCTGGATTGATCCCGCCCAAAGAAAAGGACAAACCGTGATGGTTTCCATGGAGACTTCTTTTCAAACGATCATCCTGGAACTCAAGGAGATTCAGCCGAATTTAAAACGACTGGCGGTTTTGTGGGGGAGCGCGCACCTTTCGGGGTTGGCGAAAAGCCGGAGAGTGGACGAGTCGGGGGTGAGGGTGCTGCCGGTGGAGGTGACGTCGTCGGATGAATTGCCCGATGTCCTGCGGGGGCTGGAGGGGCGCGTGGATGCCGTTTGGCTCATGGCGGACCCGTTGCTCCTGAACGAACAAAACGTGAGGATGATCAAGGAATTTTGTTGGGCGAACAAACTTCCCGTCTATTCATCCGTTAAACGTTTCCTCGACTACGGCTCCGTCGCGGCGGTCTACGTCGATTTCGGGGACATCGGCCGGGCGGCGGCGAACGCGGCGCGTCGGGCGCTCGCCGGGGAAAGCCTGTCCGGTGATATCGCGTCGCCTCGATTCGACATCGCTTTCAATATGACCGCCGCCGGAGAGTGTGGGGTCAACATCAGCGAGGATCTCAAAAGGCGTGCGACGGCGGTGGCGCCATGAGATTAATGACGAAATTTTTGACCGTGACGAGCGGCGCGGCGCTGGTGGGGGCGGGGCTTATCGGCTATTTCGCGAAAAGTGGCGTTCAGAACGCCATTTTGGCGGAGGTGGGGGAACGCAGCGCCGCGCTGGTTCGGCCCCTGGCGAAAGGCCCCGAGATGACGGCGGCGTTTCAGTCGGGCGAAGAACGTAAGTTCCTTCCGCTTTTGCTGAAGATGCAGAGCGTTACCGGGGCCGCGGGCGTCGGCGCGTTCAATCAGCTTGGCAAGGTCCTGGCGCATACCAACGTGTCGAAAACGGGACGTCTGTGGGATGACCCCCTCCTCCGTGAAGGAATCCGTTCCGACAAGATCGTGCGGCGTGTGTTGATGGAAAACGATCCACCCGTCCTGGTGCTCACCGTCCCCGTCTGGCGGCATGTTTTGTCGGGGTCCGAGGAGGAGCTTCTGGGGGCCCGTGAGCGCCTCGGGACGATTCGTCTGAGTTTGGACATCTCGCGGGCTCTTCGGGTGGCCTGGCGGGAATCGCGGAGAGCTTCGCTGATCATCATCTCCATTAGCCTCGTCGCCCTTTTGGCGCTGATGTTGTTCGCGCGCAAATTCCTGGCTCCCATCGCCCGGCTCTCGTCGGCGGTGGATCAGGTGGCCCACGGCGGGTTGGGGGAGATGGTTTCGGCCGAGTCCCACGATGAACTCGGGGATCTGGCCCGCAGTTTCAACCGGATGAGCCAGGCGTTGAAGGTCACCAGCGTTTCCCGGAATTATCTGGACGGGGTTCTGGAGAACGTGGCGGACATGTTGATCGTCACGGACCTCCTCGGCAATATGGAAAAAATCAACTCGGCCGCGGTGTCCACGCTGGGATATGAGGCCGCGGAACTGCTTCATCAGCCCATCGGCGTCCTTTTTGCGGAGTTCGACAAAAACGCCACCTTGGAACATCTGTCGGCCGGGGAGACGGTGAAAAACCTGGAGATGCAGATGGTCCGCAAAGACGGCACCGTGCTGCCCGTGCTGTATTCCATGTCCGCTCTCGTGGGCAGGGACAACAAGCCCGTCGCCATCGTTTCACTGGCAAAAGACATGACGGAACAGAAAAGGGCGGAATCGTCTCTGAGGGCGAGCGAAGAGAAATTCCGGCGGTTGGTGGAAAACCTTCGACAGAACTATTTCTTCTATCGGCACGACACCGGCGGCGTTATGACGTACTTGAGCCCGTCGATCACACAGGTGTTGGGATACGATCCGGAGATGTTCTTGACCCACTACTCCGAATACCTGACGGACAACCCGATCAACCGGGAGGTGGAGCGCCACACGAACCTGAGCATTCAGGGGATACAGCAGCCGGCGTATCTGGTGGAGATCTATCACAAAGACCGGTCCGTTCATCTTTTGGAGGTCACGGAGACGCCCGTCTTCGGACCGGACGGAAGAGTGGCGGCGGTGGAGGGGATCGCCAACGATGTAACCGCCCGGCACTTGGCCGAAAACCGGTTGAAGGCCCTGAACGACTGTTTTTTGAACTTCGGCGCCGACCACGTCAAGAACATACAGAGTTTAACGGTTCTCTGCGGCAACCTGTTGGTGTCCGACGGCGCTTTTTATCAGCGGCTGGACAAGGGGAGTCTGTGCCTTGTTTCCGGTTGGAAAACGCCGCCGGACATGCCTTCCGAAGGGAAAGCCGAAGGGCGCATCTGCGCCTCGGTCATTCGAGAGAACGCCGACGAGCCCGTGATCCTGACCGATCTGCCCCATACGCCCTACGCCGAGTCGGACCCGGCGGTGAGGAAATACGAACTGAAGACCTATCTCGGCCGTGCCGTGAAATGCCGCGGCGAGTCCATCGGCAGTTTGTGCGTCGTTTATCGGCATGATGTTCGCCCCACGGAAGAGGACCGGAAATTCATCGGAATACTGGCCTCGGCCATCGGCGTGGAGGAGGACCGCCGGGCCGCGGAGGAACTGGTCCGCCAGGCGCGCGATTTTTATCTTACGCTGTTCGAGGAATTCCCCACGTTCATTTGGAGGTGCGGGGTGGACGGGAAGTGCAACTATTTCAACAAGACGTTCCTCACGTTCACCGGCCGAACGGCGGAGCGGGAAATGGGCGAGGGGTGGGCGGAGGGGTTCCATCCGGACGACTTCGCGAAGTGCCAGAACGCTTTTTCGGAGGCCTTTAAGAAGCGCGAACCGTTTGAAATGGAATACCGTCTCCGCCGGCACGATGGGGTTTATCGCTGGGTTTTGGACGCCGGCCGGCCGTTCTATGACATGGATAAGAAGTTTGCCGGCTATATCGGGTCCTGTCTTGACATCACGGACCGAAAGAACATGGAGGCCGGTCTGGCCCAGAAAGAGAAGCTGGCGGCGGTGGGCCAGCTGGCCGCCGGCGTGGCGCATGAAATCAACAATCCGCTGGGTGTCATCCTCGGGTTCGCCCAGGGGGTTGTGCGGCGCCTCGCGGCCGGCGATAAATTGGAGCTGCCCCTGCGGTCCATCGAGAGGGAGGCCCTTCGCTGCAAAAACCTGGTGCAGGATCTGCTGACATTTTCCCGGGTCCACGAGCCGGACAGGGGACCGATCGAGCTGAACCAGGCCGTGGAGGGCGCTCTGCATTTGATAGAGGCTCGCGCCCGGATCAGTCGGGTGGAGGTGGAGAAACAATTGACGGAGAAAATTCCGGCTATTTTGGGGAATAAAGTACAGATACAGCAGATCATCATCAACTTGGCCAACAACGCCATCGATGCCATGCCGGACGGTGGAAAATTGACCATCGCCACGGAGCTTGCGGAAGAGGGGATCCATTCCTGGGTCTGCCTGAAAGTGGGCGATACGGGGAACGGCGTCCCTTCGGAGCTTCGTCAGCATATTTTTGAGCCGTTTTTCACCACCAAGCCGGTGGGACAGGGGACCGGTTTGGGGTTGAGCCTGGTGCATGAGATCGTTCGGCGGCATTCCGGGAGCATCGATCTTCAAAGCCGTCCCGGTGAAACCACCTTCACGATAAAATTCCCCGTGCGCACGGGGCGGGAGCCGGAGCGCGTTTTTGCGGCGACGCTGGAAAAGTCGAAGGACGGGTCGGTCCGGGGATAGGAGAAAAATATGTCCGCGAAAGGCTCTCATTCGGAAAAAAAGCAGGACGGTCCGGGGCGGCGGATCTTGGTGGTGGACGACGAGCCGGGGTTCCGTGAGATTCTCCGCGCTTGCGTCGAGGGGAGGAGATGTGAGGTGGAGACCGCCCGGGACGCAGCGGAGGCGATGGCTCTTCTGGAGCAAAGGCATTATGACCTGGTCGTCACGGACATCGTGATGCCCGGATTGAGCGGGCTGAATTTGCTGGAGAAGGTCCGGACGATGTGTCCGGGCACGGCGGTGATCATCACCACGGGATTCGGCACCGTTGAGACCGCCGTGTATGCCATGAAACGGGGCGCCGCGGATTTTATCCTGAAGCCGTTCCGCCTGGATGTCATCGAGTCGCGGATTCGGGAAGTCTTGTCATTGGCCGTTTGACCGAAATCGCAGGAGACGGGAGGAAAACATGATGGAGAACGACGGACAGGAACTGTCGAAAGCGGGCCGCGTGGTGGGGCGGGTGGCGGACCCCCTGGGAAGGCCGCCTCGTTTCGCCGGAGATTCGTCGCCGAAAGGGCGGGTGTTGGTGGTGGATGACGAACCGGTGGTTCGGAAGGTATTGGAGCGGTTTTTGAGAAGCAAGGGGTTGTCGGTGTCGGTGGCGGAGGGGGGGGTGGAGGCGCTGTCGCTGGTGAAGAAGGAACGGCCGCACATCATGCTCCTCGATCTGTGGATGCCGAAGATGAACGGCATCGAGGTCCTGAAAGCGGTGCGCGAGATCGACCGGGAGATCGCCGTCATCATCAGCACGGCCAACGCGGATGTGGACATCGCGCGGAAAACCATGGAGATGGGGGCCTGCGACTACATCATCAAACCGTTCGACCTGCCCTACCTGGAAACGGCCCTCAGCGCCCGGTTGCTCATGTTGACGGCCTGAGACGGGCTGGGACGATCTGAAAATCAAGGAGGCGGCGGTCATGACGGATCCGGTGAAGATACTGGTGGTGGATGACGAGGAGGGGATGCGCGACATGCTTTCGTATGAGCTGGCTTCCAAAGGCTATCGGATAACCACCGCCGCGGATGGGGAAGAGGCCATCGGAAAAGCGCGGAACGAAAAGTTCCATCTGGTCTTGAGCGACCTGAAGATGCCGAAAGTCGACGGGATCCAGACGCTCCGGGCCGTCAAGGCGTTGGACCCGGACGTGGAGGTGATCATCAGCACGGGGTACGGCACCATCGAGACCGCCGTGGAGGCCATGAAATACGGCGCCTATGATTTTGTGCAGAAACCGTTCAACATGGACGAGGTTTTTTTGCTTATCGAGAAGGCCCTGGAGAAAAAAGAGTTGCGGGCGCTGGCGGCGATCTATAAGACGAGCCGTTCGGTGTTCAATACCATCCGGGCGGACGTTCTTTTTCCTCGCGCGGTGGAGGCGGCGCGGGAGATCTTTTCCGCCGACGGCGTCTGTCTGATGCTCATGGACGAGGCGGGAGCCCTGACGACCGCCGCCGCCCTGGGTTGCGACGAGGCGGTCTTAGGGCTCGTCCGCCGGACGGTTCAGGAGAAACTGTCCGGCGGAAAACCCGTCCCGCCGGACCCCCTGGCGGTCGCTCTTTCACCGGACCCCGCCTCGGCGGCGGGGCCCGGCATCTTTTGTCCCCTGGTGGTGGACGGGAACCTTCTGGGGGTCCTCTACGCGGGGCAGCGGAAGGGAGAAAAACCGTTCCTGTCGGATGAACTTCAGCGATGCGGGATCTTTTGTTCCCAGTTGGCCCATGCCGTATACAACGTCCGGCTCTACCGGGCGCTGGAGCAAAACATCGGCCGCCTGGAAGAGGCGAATCTGCGGTTGAAAGAAACGCAGGCGAAGTTGTTTCAGACCGAGAAGTTGGCGGCCGTCGGCCAGCTGGCCGCCGGGGTCGCCCATGAGTTGAACAATCCGTTGACGGGCATCATGGGTTTCGCTCAGTTGCTTCTGGATGACAAGACCCTGACGCCCTCTCAACGCGAGGATCTGGAATGCATTCACAAACAGAGTCAGCGCTGCCGCCAGATCATTCAGAACCTCCTTCAATTCAGCCGCCGCGAGGAGCCCCGGAAGGAAAAACTCGCCGTCGTCGCGCTCCTGGAGGCCACGTTGGACCTGGTGAAATACGACTTCTCGTCGTCGGGGATCCGGATCGTCAAAGAATTTCCGGAGGAGTCTCCCGTGCTTCTGGGAGACAAGAGCCAGCTGCAGCAGGTTTTTTTGAACCTGCTGACCAACGCCCGCCAGGCCGTGGGGGACCGGAAAGACGGTCGTATCGAGATCGTTGTGGGGCGCTCGCCCTCCGGCGTTTCCGTCGTCTTTCGGGACAACGGCGTGGGAATCAGCGAGGAAAACATGTCCCGTATGTTCGATCCGTTTTTTACGACCAAGCCGGTTGGACAGGGGACCGGGTTGGGTCTCTCCATCTCCTACGGCATCGTGCAGCAGCACGGCGGGGCGTTGAGCGTCCGGAGTGAGCTGGGGGTGGGGAGCGAGTTCCTGGTGGAGTTTCCTGTATGAGGCCGGTCTGAAAAAACCGGGGGGGGCGCGAACATGGGAGATGCTTCTAAAAATGTCTTGGTGGTGGACGACGAGGAGATGATCCGCGCCGTTTGGGGCCGGGTCCTGAGCAAATGCGGTTTCAACGTTTTTTCGGCCGCCAGCGGCCGGGAGGCTTTGCGGAAACTTCAGGAACACCCGGTTCAAATCGTCTTCACCGATTTAAAGATGCCTGAAATGAGCGGGCTGGATCTTTTGAAGCACATCAAAGACACCCAATACCCCTCCTGCGTCAACATCATCACGGGCGTGGCGACGGTCGAAGGGGCGGTGGAGTGCCTGCATTTGGGGGCCTGCGATTATGTGTGCAAGCCGTGCAACCTGGAGGAGATCGTGGCCGTGGCGAAACGCTGTTCGGACCACGAAGAACAACGTCTGGAAATGGGACGGCTTCGAAAAACCATCGTGCGCCATCAGGAACTGGACCGGCTGAAGTCGGAGTTCGTGTCGAACGTGTCGCATGAGTTGCGCACGCCTCTGTTCGCCATGGGGGCGGCCCTGGAACTCCTCTGGGACGGCCCCTCGGACAGCGCGACATCGGCGAAATTGCGGGAGGTGGTGCAGAACAACTACGACCGGCTGCGGGAAATGGTCGGCAACGTGCTCGATTTCTCTCGTATGGAGAGAGGGACGCTCCGCCCGGTTTTTTTGCCCGTGGACATCACCGAGCTGACGCGACGAACCGAAAAGGACCTGAGGCCCTTGTTTACGAAGAACGGGATTTCGGTGGAACCTCTGCCGGAGGGACTGCCGTCGCTGATGGCGGAGGTGGACGCGGGGCAAATACAGCAGGTGTTGGTGAATCTTCTGGGGAATGCCGCGAAATTCACCCCGCCGGGGGGGAAGGTGGGGATTGAATTGTCAGAGCAGGACGGCCGGGTGAGGCTGAGCGTGTGGGACACGGGGAAGGGGGTCGCACCGGAACACCAGGGAAAGATATTCGAACGCTTCTACCAGGTGGACTCCTCGGATACGCGCGAGGCGGGCGGGTCCGGCATCGGGCTGGCGATCGTCGACGGGATCGTGCGGATGCACGGCGGACATGTCTGGATGGAGAGTCGTTTGGGAAACGGGAGCCGTTTCCATGTGGAGCTGCCGAAACACAGGGAAACGACGGGGGCGGAGGGGAAAACATGACGACGGGTGATAAGAAAACGGTTTTGATCGTGGACGACGAGCCGGACGTGGTGTTCGTGTTGAAGACGGCTTTGGAGAAGAACGGGTATGCCGCCGAAACGGCCGCCAACGGCGTCGAGGCCTTGGAGAAGGTGCCGTCCCTCCGGCCCGACGCCATCGTGTTGGACCTGATGATGCCGAAATTGGACGGCATTTCCGTCAACGCGCGCTTGAAGGAAAACCCGGAAACACGGGAAATACCCGTTTTCGTGGTCACCGGCAAGGGGCATCTCCGGGAGTTGTTGGAGGTGCGGCAGGATTTTCGCGTGGCCGCCTATTTGGAGAAACCGTTTCGGGTGGCGCAACTTTTGGAAAAGTTGCGGGAAGTGTTGGGATAGGGCGTTCCGTGGAAGATGTTTTGGAGGCGGGCAAATCAAGAACGGAGTGAACGATGGGCATCGGCCGGGAGACAGGGAGGTCCGTTTTGGAGAGAGCCGGTTTCACCGGGTTCTTCGCCGCCGCCCTCTTTCTGGCGCCCGTCGGGGGCCAGGGGGCGTCGGAAAAGATTTTCGATTCGGGAAATTTTTTTTCAGGGCAAACATCGGACACGGAAGTGGAGGCGGGGTATTTGACTTTGGCCGGGCTGTGGGGGTCCGCCTCCTCGCCCATGCCGGCGCGCTACCACGCGGGTTTCGCCTTCGACGAGGCCCGTGGGAAAGCGGTCGTCTTCGGCGGGCACGATCAGAACGATCTGAAATTCGATGATACGTGGGTGTATGATCCCTCCTCCGGCTGGACGGAACATGTTCCGGCCGGCGGCCCGGCGGCGCGCTACGGCCATGGACTCGTCTGGGCGGGGGATAAATTCCTCCTTTTCGGCGGGCTCGATGCGTCGGGCGGTTATTTAAACGACACCTGGATGTACGACGTGGTTCAGGACACATGGACCTTTGTGGCCTCTCCGGACGCCCCCGAGGCGCGGGCTTTCTTTGCCATGGCCTACGACGCGGACCAGGACAAAGTGGTGCTCTTCGGCGGGGAGGGGGTTGAGGGGATTACGGTCAACGCCCACACCTGGGTGTTCGACGTGGCCGCCTCGAGCTGGTCCCGATGGAGCCCGACGCCTTCCCCCGGTGTGCGCATGGGTTCCTGCATGGCTTACGACCGGAGCGCCCGGCGGATAATCCTGTTCGGCGGCCGCCGGAACGGATGGGAGTTCTCGGAGATCTACGGCGATACTTGGGCGCTGGACGTCTCCGGCATGGGGTGGGAACAGAAGTCTCCCTCCTCGCCCCCCGGGCCGCGCAGCGAGGCCGCCCTGCTGTACGACGCGCGCCACGGCCAGACGGTTCTCTTCGGCGGCCGTGACGCGGTCGCCACGTATCTCGGGGACATTCGGTTCTATCATTTCGGAAAAGACCGTTGGCAGGAGTTCGACCGCGAGGTCGGGGCTCCTCCCGGTCGTTACGGCCACGGCATGGCCTACGATACGGTGCGTCAGCGGGGCATGCTGTTCGCCGGAAGGAGGGACGTCAGCTCCAACCTTCTGCGGTATTACACCTTCGCGTCCACCGGCACGTGGACTTCGCCCCGGGTGGATTCCTGGGAAAGTTTTCCGGCCGGTCTGCCGGCGCCGATCCGCTGGGGAGGTCTTTCGGCTGTTGTGGAGGGGAGCACGGTTTCTTTTCAGTTGGCTTCTTCGACCGACGGGGTGACGTTCAACGATTTTTCCGGCCCGGACGGGTCTTCGCAGACCTTCTACGTCGCTTCCGCCGCGGCTCAGACCATTTGGGCGGGACACGGGGACCGGCGGTTCCTCTTGCTGAGAAGTTCGTTCTCCGTCGAGGATGTTCCGGCGCGACCCTGGGCGTCCCAGTTCAAGATCGTTTTCAACCGGGCGCCGTTCCGGCCCACGCTGCTCTCTCCGGCCGACCGGTCTCGGCTCAACGACGACACCCCGGTGTTTGCCTGGAATCCCGTGGCGGACCAGGACGGCGATACCGCCCTGCGCTATCAGTTCCAGGCGGACGACGATCCCGGGTTCGCGTCGCCCGATATTTCCCGGGACGGTCTTGCCGACGCCTCGTTCTCCACCACCACGTTGCTGACCGAAGGCACCTGGTATTGGCGCGTCCGCGGCCGGGACGAGGCCGGTCTCTACGGCGATTGGTCGTCGCCGTTTCAGTTGCTCCTCGATACCCACACCCCGCCTTCTCCGGTGACGCAGCTCGCGGCCGCCATGGGCGCGGCCAACGGGTCGGTCGTCCTGTCCTGGATTTTCCCGGGAGACGACAAGGGGCGGGTCGACAACGGGTTGTGCCGCGTGCGGTATTCCGTTTCCGGTCCCATTCTCACGGAACCGGATTGGCAGGCGGCCGCGGAACGGACGTTCAATTTTTCCGCGGATCCGGCCCAGGCGTTGCAAACGGCCGTTTCCGGGCTGAGCGACGCCGCCACGTATTATTTCGCCGTTAAAACCGAGGATGAGGTGGGGAACCTTTCCGCGCTTTCCTCCGTCAGTCCCGTGGCGTTCACCAACGCCCCGCCCCACGTGGCGCTCGTTTATCCCAACGGGGGGGCGTTCGTCACGCAGATCGCCACCATCGTTTGGATCGCTTCCGATCCCAATCCGGCCGGCACTTTTTCCGTATCGGTCTCTCTCTCCCCCGACGGCGGCCAAGGGTTCCCCGCCCTGTTGGCGAGCCTCCCCATGGGCACGACGTCTTTCCTCTGGGATTCCCGGAGCGTTTCCAACGGAACCGCCTACCGGGTCAAGGTGCAGGCGGTGGACCAGGGCGGGTTCGTCTCCTCCGCCGTGTCGGACGGGGACTTTCGCGTGGACAACGTGAACGAGCCGCCGGTGGCGAGTTTTTTGGCTCCGCTGAACGGCCAGCCCGTTTCCGGCGATTTCGCCGTGCGATGGCGGGCGCTCGACCCCAACACGTTCAACACCCACACGTTCAACCTCTACTTTTCCACCCACACCGGCGCGGGTTTTATCCCCTTGGTGCTGAACACCTCCGCCACAACGTATGTTTTGAGAACGAGAGAATGGCCCAACAAGGCCGGCTACCGGCTCATGTTGGAGGCCACGGATTCCGGGGAACCGCCGCTGGGGCATACGGTCGTGACGCCGGAGTTCGCCGTCCATAATTCCAACCCACCCCGGCCATTCCGATTGCTCCGTCCGCTGGCGGACGACGACCCCGCCGTTTTTGACGTGTCGTTCGCGTGGGAGGCCGGGGTGGATCCGGACGGAGACGCGGTGTTTTATACCCTGCGGTATTCCACGGACCCCGCCCTGGCCGGCGCCGCCGTCGTCGATCTGCGCGATCCTCTCTACACCCCGCCGCTCGGCAGTCTGGCCATGGACACCACCTATTACTGGCGGGTGACGGCGCGGGACGTGTATTCGGCGGAGACGGACAGCGCGGTGGAAAATTTCCGCCTTTTCCGACATAAGGCGAAGAGTCCGGACCGGCTCCTGTCCGTGGAGACGGTCTCGGGACGGCCTCCGGACGGGTATCTTTTTTTTGAGGACGCCCGGGTCTCCCAAGGGGAGTTGATCCAGCGGGCGAACCGGGATTCTCTCGGTGACCGGCTGCTCCGGACGATCCGCAGTCCCGCCTGGAACGTGCAGGTGCGGGATCTCTCCGGCCGCGTGCTCCCCAGCGACGATGTGGAAAGCCGCCTCGTCTTCCGGTATTCCGCGTCGCCATCGGCTGCTCGGGGCGCGCCGGTGCTGGAGGCGGATTACGTGAAGATCGTTTCGCTCAACGGTCCGCAGGGGCGCTGGGAACTGATCCCCCGCCAGGAGGCGGCGGGTTCGGGCGAGGCGCGCGGTTCGGTCCGGGGCTTTTCCGTGTTCAGCCTTGTGGCCTCCCCTTCGGTCTTGGCGCCGCTTTCGAGCGTGACGAATTTCCCCAATCCGTTCGCCGCCGGCCGGGAGACCACGCGCATTCGGTACGCGCTCACGGAGGACGCCCACGTCACCCTCCGCATCTACACGCTGTGGGGGGATTTGGTGCGCGAATATGAAGCGGAGAAAGGGGCCCCCGGCGGCGTCGGAACGGCGGTGGGATATACCAACGAGGTCCTTTGGGACGGCCGGAACGGCCGGGACGAGGTGGTGGCCGACGGCATGTATTTGGCCGAGATCCGGGCGGAATCGTCTTCCGGCGCGCGTCGGGAGATCCGCCGGATCGGGGTGGTCAAGTGAGGCGGCTTTTGCCCCTGCTTCTCTTTTGCGGCGTCCCCGTCTGGGCCGGCGTGAATGTGCCGTTCCGCGACCGGCCGGCCAACGCCGGTTTGGCCGGCGAGTGGCTCACGGCGTTGGCCGCCAGCGCCCGGGACGCCGGGTTGGGGAACGCCTCGGTGTCGTTTCCGGGAGCGGCGTCCGCTTACGCCAACCCCGCGGGCATTGCGGGGAATCCCATGGGAGAGGCGGTGTTCTCCATGTCGCCGCTTTTCTCCGCCGGCCAATTCCAGAGCCTGGCGGTGGCGCATCCCCTCACGCCGAAACAGAGCGTCGGCGTGACGCTCCTTCATCTCGGCTCGGGTGAGGCGGAGAAAACGGATTTCCTGGGACAGTCCCAGGGAAGTTTCGACGAGCAGGATTTCGCGTTCCTCCTTTCCTACGGGGCGCAGGTTTCAGAGCGATGGAGCGGGGGGGTCAACTTGAAAGCGGTGTCCCAGTCGGTGGCGGAATATTCGGCCACCGGCGTGGGGCTGGACGCGGGGGTGAGGGTGAAACTCTCCGAATCTTTTTCCTGCGGCGCCGCCGTTCAGAACCTCGTGCCGCCCGAACTTCGGCTCAATACCGCCACCGATCGGTTCCCGGCGGTGATGCGCCTGGGAGGGACGTACGGCTACCGGATTTTCGGCCGGCATTTTTCCTGGACCGGCGAATACGACGTCTATCACGGCTTGGGGGGCCGGCGGATCGCCCGTTGGGGCGGCGGGTTGGAGGCTCTGCTGTTGCCCACCGCGCCCCTGCCTCTGACCTTGCGCGTGGGGTTCAACCACAGGGAATACTCTTTCGGATGGGGGATCGAGAAGGGGCCGGCGCGTTTTGATTACGCCGCCTCTTTTCATGAGCTGGCGGTCGTTCATCATTTCGGCATCAGCCTGCGCTACGGCGTCCTCTCGCCTCTCGCCGAGAAGAAGTTGGCGTCGGAATGGCGGAAAGTCCATGCGCGGGAGGCCGAACTGGACGCCATGAAGGACGAGGTCCAAAAGGAAAAAGTCCGGTTGGCGCGCGAGGCGGAGTTGAGGACCCTCCTTTTGGAGGCCCAGCTCCTTTTCGAAAACGCGAAATACGACGAGAGCAAACGACGGCTCCGGCGCGTGCTGGACGAACGGCCGGAGGATCCAACGGCGTTGAATCTCCGCCGGGAGATCGAGCGGCGCGAGGCCCGGATCGCCGCGGAAGGGTTTTGCCGGCAGGCGAAGGGTTTCTACGACGCCGGACAGTACCGGGAAGCTTTGGAGATGGCCAAAATGGCCCTCCTCCGCGACCGCGAATTCGCCGACGCCCAGGTGTTGGCCAGCCTGACGCAGGCGCAGATCTACCTGGAGGAACTGAATTACGAGGGGGCCGAAAAACATTTGTTGAAAGTCGTTAGGATTTCGCCGGAAAATCAGGAGGCCCAACGGCTCTACGAGAGGCTCCGCGACGTTTTGGAACTTTCGGAGCCGGCGGCCGCCAAGGGGACGCCATGAAACGGAAACGGTCGTTTCTTTTGGCAGGGGTTCTCTTCTTGTCGGTCGCCGGGCTTCTCGCCGACGACCAACAGACGGGCCTCTTGGCGGTCCCTTCCGTCCCGATCGCGTCGCGCGTCGGGGGGGACACCCCGGTGAAACCGGAAGGAGCGGGTTTTTTTCAGCAGGGCGTGAAGGAATACATCGACCGCAACGATGAGGCCGCCATCGGATCGTTGAAGAAGGCGTTGGAGGCCAACGGCGGCGACGAGAAGGCCCAGCGGCTTCTGTTGAAGGTCTATTTTCGGGCCATCCACGACCAGTTCGAGAAACGCAACTACCGGCGGGCGTGGGAATACGTGGAGGAGGCGAAAAGATATTTTCCGTTCGATTCGGAGTTGTCCGCCCTTTCGGACTCCGTCCGCAAGGCGGTTCCTCCTCCCGCCGCTCCTCCTCCCGCGCCCGCCCCGCCCAAGGCGGCGCCCCGCGCGGCGACAGGGCCGGCGGTCGTCCGGACGGCGCCGGCTTCCGTCCCGTCCCCCGCGCCCGCCCCGGCTCCTTCCTCGTCACGCGAGAAGGCGGAAGAGACAAAAGGCCGTTATGTGTCCCTGGGAGTGATCCTGTTTTTGGGGGTCGCCGTCCTCCTGCAGAAAAACCGGCAGAAGGCTTTGGAAACGGAGATGAAGTCGGTGCGGGAGAAACTGAACCGGTTGGACACGGAACGGGCCGCCCTTCAGGCGAAATCGGAGACCCAGTCGGACATGCTGCGTCGGATGGAGGCGACGCATAAGGAGGAACTGGAACGGTTGATGCGTCGGTTTGACCGGGGATTGGAACAGGAGGCCGCGCCGGTTCCCGGAAAAACAGAGGGGCCGGCGGGCAAACAACGGGGCACCCTCCTGGAACAGATGTTTTTACATCGGAGAGAACAGGAGATCCGGGACGTGTTGGTGGACGTGACCCCTCCGGAGCGGGAGGTGGAGGCCGGCCGGATATCCGCCCAGGTCAGGAACCTCTACGAAACGGCGCCCCGGGAGGCCCTCCGCTTCCTGCGGGGGCTGTCGAAGGACGCCAATCCCACCACGCGGCTCCTCATTGTGCCGGCGCTGGCGGAAACCGGCGATCCGGCGGCCGTGGACGTCCTTTTCGAGCTGGAACGGGACGAAAGCCCCGAGGTGCAGAGGGAAGTTTTGAAACATCTGAAAAAATTACGGAACGACGGGACGGGACTTCCGGAGGAATGCCGTCGACGGATCGCGGAGATATTGGAAGAGGAGAAATCGAAAGCCGATTGGGTGTTTTGAGGGGGAAGACTTACCAGCGGGGCGGTTTATGACGTTTCGTGAGGGGGCGGCCGTCGAGGGGCGGGGTGATCCCTTCCAGAGGGACCCCCAGGCGGTCCAGCAGGGTGGGGGTGATGTCCCTCCGTTCGCCCCGCCGAATGACCCGGGGATCGTTGGTGGCGAGGAAGACATAAGGGGCGTCGTTGTGATTTTTCTTCCCCTCGTCGAATCCATGGTCGGCGGTGATGTAGATGCGCGTGTCGTCGTACAGCCCCAGCTCCCGGAGGGTGGAAACGATCCGGCCGAGGCACGCGTCGGCGGAGACGATGGCGTCGTTGTACTGCGGGGAGTTCTCGCCGAACTCGTGGCCGAAATAGTCGATGTCGTTGAACAGGGCGAAGATAAAGAAACGTTCGTTTTTGTGGCGACGGATCGCTTCCAGCAGGGGAGACGTGACGTCGTCGTTGAGCCCCAGCGCGTTTTCCCACACGTCCACGGCCTTGGCCATGAGATGATAGGGTTGGGCGGGGACGTCCCAGTATTTTTCGCCGCCTTCGGTGATGAGCGCGCCGCCGCCGGTGTCCGTTTTGTACATCGACACATCGTCGGGAGGAAGTTGATCGGCGTCCTTATAGGGGATTTTGGCCGGGGGGGTCGAGTCGAAATGGATCCTTTTCCCGGAAAAGACCATGGTGACGATGTTGTCGCGCCCGAAGAAGTTTTCCAGACGTTCGAAAACGGAATAACCCGGGGGGATCGGCCCGAATCTGTTGTTGGAATAAACCCCGGTGATTTCCGGCTCGTAGCCCGTCAGTATCTGGGTCCAGCCCGCCTTGGTGTCGGTGTGCCGGAGGACGTCGATCGCCACGACGGTCCCCTCGGAGATCAGTTTTTTGAGGTGGGGGAGTTCCTCGCGGGACAGGCATTCCTTCAGATGGTTCCGTTGACAGGCGTCCCAGCCGAGGAGGATGATGTTTTTCGGTGGGCGGGGACGGGCCTGCAGGGCGGTGGCCGTGCCGAACGCCGCCAGGAGGAGGGCGCTGGATATTTTGAGGAGCCTCGGGTGCCGAGAGGTTCGGCGCGCCCCAGAAACGGCGGGTGCGGGAATCAGGGTTTTCCCTGTTGTAGGAGTTTCTGAGCGGTGGCGCCGCTGAGTCTTTTAAGGATGTCGTGGATGGCCCGGGACCCGCCGGCGAGGATCAGGGCGGAGAGGAGGACGTCCACCACGGGCACTTTTTGGCCGAAGATCCTCTCCAGGAAGAGGGCGCCCTTGTCGGCGGAGACGGCTTTGTAAAGGGCGGCGCAGAGGAGGAGACAGAAGGCCAGCACCAGCAGGCGTTTCAGATACTTTTTGTCCGGGTTCTTTTTGAAAAAGGCGTACACGGGAGGCAGGGAAAACAGCGTGGCGAACCCCATTTCGATCGCCATGGAGAAGACGGCGAAGAATTCGATGGTCTGGATCAGGTCGTTCATGGCGCCTCCGGATTTATGGATGTTTCGTCGAGAAATTCCAGGCGGTTTCCACCATCGCCTGCCATCCGCCGATGGAGTAATCCACCCCGTTCTTTTCGCGGCGGCCCTTGGCGGCCAGCAGGCTGGCGCTCATTTCCCATCCTTTCGGGAGCCGGCGGGTCACCCCGCCGAAATAACGGAAAATGGGGACGTCGATGGTGGTGGAAAAATCGATGCTGTTCCTGTCCAGGGCGTAGTTGTCGTAGGAGAGTCCCGCGAGCAGGTCGGTTTTGTCCGTCAGGCGATAGAGGCCGCCCAGCCGGAACTTGAAGGTGTTTTTCCAGGCGTAGGAGTTCCGGATGTCGCTCAACAGGGGGCCGCTGGTTTCAAAGTCCATGTCTCCACGGAAGGAACGCCAGTTGGTGTGGTTGATGTCGAAGGAGAGCGTGGCCTTCGGCACGGGCGTGAAGGAGACCCCCACGGCGGCGGTGGCCGGGTGGTTGAAATCGTACCCGAAGGTGGAACGCTCGTCGGGGAGGCCGGTCATGGAGGCGTCGGCGTCCCCTTTGAGGGGGATGCGCGACCCCGTGCGATAGACCGCGCCGAACCGCCAGGCGGAGGACATCCGCCACTGCAACCCGAGGATGCCTTCCGGCCCCCAGCCGTCCCCGGCGATGTCGGAGTTGGCCACGGTGCCGCTCAGGGAATTGGTGAGGCGGGAGTTGCTCCGCATCTGCGCGTACACCGCGTTCACCCCGGCCCCCAGGGTGACGTCGTTCCAGAGGACCCGGGCCACGGAGAAATTGACCACGGCGATGCCGGCCTGCGCGAAATAATCGAGCGTCATTCCGTTGGCGGTGTCGTTGAAGTCGGCTCCCTGGATGAGGGGGGTGTAGACGCCCGTTCCCAGGACCCATCCGGATTCAAGGGGGACCCGGACGCCGAACGCGCCGAGGATGAAGGAGGACGCCATATGTTTTTCGTTGAACAGGGGGCCGGCCAGGCGCGAGAGGGAGTTGCCGTCTTTCGTGCGGGCATACCCGCCGAAGGCTTCGAACCCCACCTGTCCCGCGTTCGTTTCGCCGTCGAGTCGGGGGGCGGCCATGCCCGCCGGGTTCCAATAAATGGCCGTCCAATCGGACACGTCGGCCACGGCCGCGCCCGCCCGCCCGACCTGCCTTGCGCCGATCCCTTCGAATTCGTATCCGGCGGCGCGGGCCATGCGGGGCAGGGAGGCGAGGAAAAAAAGAAGACAGAAAAGGATGGACGAACGTTTTCTCATGGAGACCCTCCAGAAACCGATGGAATGGAGCGAATCTGTCGTGTTGTCGCGGAATTATGGTAAACTTAACACGGTTGATCTATTTTGTCAATAGACTGTAAATAGAGGGAGATGGGGATATGGATTCCAAAAAGCAATTTGAGAAATATTACACAACGGCGGAGGCCGCCCGGCTGTGCCATGTGAGCCACTCCACGATTTTCCGCGCCGCCCTGCAGAAAAAGTTGAACGCGTATTCCACTCCCGGCGGGCATTTCCGCATCGCCCCGGCTGATTTGGAGAAATTCGCCAAGGACAACGGCCTGCCCTACACCCCCGAACACACCCGGCGGAAGAAAATCCTGGTGGTGGAGGACAACGCCGTCGAACTCCGCCTCATCAAGCGTCTGCTGGAGAAGGACCCGTTCCTGGAGGTGCAAACCACCCAGGTCGGGTTCAAGGCGGGTTTCCTCATGCAGGTGTTCCGGCCGGAACTCGTCGTTTTGGATATTTATCTGGGCGAGACCGACGGCCGGGAGATCGTCCGCCTCGTGCGGGCCGACGCCACTCTGAGCACCACCAAGATCGTGGCGCTCACCGCCGCCAAGGATCCGGAGGAGATCGCCGCCATCAAGAAGTCGGGGGTGGATTTCTTCATGGCCAAACCCGTCAATCCCAAGACCTTCCTTTCCGAAATAAAAGCCCTTCTCTAACGTGCCGCGCTATTTCCTCCTCTATTTTTTCGGGTTCTGGGTGCCGTCCTTTGTCTTGATGCCGGCGATTTGGCCGTTCCTGGAAAAATCCACCCGGAAAGCCTTCTGGATCACGTTCCTCGGCCTTTGCCTTCCGACCTCCTTGGTGGTGGAATACGTCTATCTCTGGGCCGACGTGTGGAACTTTTCCGAGGCGTGGGACCCGTTGATCGGCTGGACGCTCTTCGGGGCCCCCGTGGAGGAATTCTTCTTCTGGCTCGGCGCCTGCGGCGTCATCATGCTGCTTTACCTGGCCTTCGATCTGCTGGACCGGCGGTTTTTCAGGAGGGTCCCCCATGCCTGAACACATACAACCCCTGCCGCCGGAGGGGAAAAAGAAGGAGGAGTTCCCCACCTACCGCCGCGGCGCCTGGTGGCCGGCGTTCTCGCTCCTCCTCCTGCCCTTCCTGTTCCTCTTCAAGCCTTTTTACTCCGTGGCGCGCAAAGAGCTCAACGGCCGGGCCGCCCTGGCGACCATCCTCTGTTTTGAGACCTTCATGCTTTTCGCCGAGCATTACAGCCTCAAACGCGGCCACTGGGTCTACAACGAGGCCCGCATTTGGGGCCCGAAGGTCTTCGGCGTCCCCCTCGAGGAACCCCTCCTCTATTACTGGTTCCCGGGGCTCTTCGTCATCGTTTTTATGCTGTTTGTGAAACACAAGATTGAAGGGAGGAAAAATTCATGAAACTGATCGTATGGGAAATATGGTCCTATCTTCAGCTTCCGGTCATTTGGTATCTCTTTCGCCGTTTTGCGAAGAAAAACGTTTTCGGGGACATGGTGGCCGGCGCCATGATCGGGGCGTTCATCGAATTTTCCACCGAGCCCCTCTGGACCTATCATTTCCGCCTCACCATTTACAAGGACGTGCCGTTGTCCGTGGTCCTGGGCTGGGGCGTGATGTTCACGCTGGTCGTTTTTGTTTCCGAGAAACTGTATTGCTGGATATTGAAAAAAACCGCCATCGACCCCTACGACAAAAAGATATTTCTCTTCGACGTCTTGGGGGCCGCTTTGGTGGGGCTTCCGCTGGAAACCGTCGGGCTCAAGTCGGGCGTTTGGGATTACAATTACGACGTGTTGCAGTGGAACTGGGGAACCATCCCGTTTTTCAACATGCCCTACGAGGCGCTGATGGGCTATTGCCTGCTGATGCTGCTGGGTCCGACGTTCGTCCGCTATTGGCAGGGGGCTTTTGAAGGACGCCACACCCGGACCGATCTTCCCTGAGGGGTAAGTCCCGCCATGCCGGAACGCCGCGACTATCGTCGAGATCCCACGACGGCCGCCGATACGCCGCGGCCCCGCTATCTTCAGGTCCTGGTCGGGGTTTTCATCCTGCCGCTGCTGGTGTTGTGGCGGTGGCTTTTCAGGGGCGCCAACGCGAAGGCGGTCTTCCTCGGCTTTGCCCTCGTGACGCTGATCGGGTGGGCCTGGAGCATTACCCTCTCCGCCCAGCAGTGGTGGATCTTCCCGCGCAAATGGCTCATCGGCATCTGGCTCTTGCCGAACCTTCCCCTGGAGGAGATGCTTTTTTACCCCATGGTGATGCTGTTCATGATCGGTTTTTATAACGTCATCGACCGCGCCCGCCCGCAGACCTTGAAATCCCCCTGGTCCTACCGCCTCTATCTCTATTCCGGCACGCTGGTCTTCGCCGTCCTGGCGTTCCTCTATCGCGACGAAAAGCCCTACTACCTCTACAGCCATTTTATCGTCTATAACGGCCTGGCCATCGTTCTGTGCGAGGCCGTCTGGCGGTACGTGAACCCCCGGGCGATGGCGCTCATCACGGGGTTCATGTTCCTCGTGGGGTTGATCTGGGACTATTTCGCGTTCAAATACGATTGGTGGATCTACAATCCCATCATGGGGATCAAGTTCTGGGGGATCCCCGTGGAAGACGTGAATTTCTACCTCTATGCTCCTCCGGCGGGACTTTCGCTGTATTTGTTGGCGGTCAAATACACGAAAAAACAGGATTCAAAAGGGTAAAAGTTGACAGAGCCCGACTCGCCGTCAAAACCGTCGCCCATCGCAAATCAATTCCAGGTCCCGTTTCCGCAGATCATGCGGAACCACATCCTCTTCAATGTGCTTCTGACGGCCTCCGCCTCCCTGCTGGTGTTCCTTCCCCGGTGGCCGTTCGACCGGCGGTTCGGGATCGTGGCGGTGGTGTCGGCGGTCCTCCACCTGATCCTGTATGTTTTCTATCCCCGGTTGAAGTCCTGGGTCCCCTTGTGGATGAGTTACCTCAACGTTTTCCTTCTCGGGGTCGCCGTTTTTTACACCGGCGGCATCCTGTCCCCCTTCGTGTTCGTTTTTTCCTGCATCATCATCCTCGGAAGCGTCAGCGAATTGCGCCACCGGTGGATTTTACCGGCGACCATCCTGACGTACGTGGCGGTCCTCCTGGCGCAGTTTTCGGGGCGGATCCCGTATCGGACGGTTTCTCCGGAACTGGTGTACGGCAGTTGGTTCGCCACGCTCCTGGTGATGGTGACGACCGTCGGGTTTCTCATCGTCTCGGCCCTTTACTACGACATCATTTATCGAAATGTGCAGAAACGCGTCGCCGATGAACAGAGGGAGAAAGAACAGTTGGTGCAGCGGATGGGGCATTTGGAGGCCACGTCGCAGATCGGCGCCATGGTGACCAAGATCGCCCACGATATCCACGGCCCCCTCTCTTCCATCAGCAGTTTCGTCGAGATCCATCGACAGAACGAGAATCTCGACGCGGAGGCCCGGAAGGATTTCGAGATCATCGTCGGCGAGGCCGACCGCATCTCCAAGCTGATACAGCGGATGCTCCATTTTGTGAAACCGGGGGAGGAGGAAAAAAGCGAGATCCGTCCGGCGGGGCTCCTGGAGACGATCGTCACCGTGATCCAGTTCCACCCCAAATCAAAGGGCGTCCGGTTCGAAACGGCTTTTCCGGGGGACGGCGATCTGCGTGTTTTCGGCAACAAGGACAGCCTTCAGCAGGTGTATTTCAACATCGCCAAGAATGCCGTCGAGGCGCTGGAAGGGCAGAAGGTCCGGCGGGTGACGGTGGCGCTTCGCCGGGAGAAGGGGGAATGCGTCATCGAGTTCTGCGACAACGGCCCCGGCATTTCCGAGGAGAGGATTCAAAAGATTTTGGGAGGGTTCCATTCGACCAAGGAGGACGGCACAGGCCTGGGTTTGGTGATCGCCCAGGAGATCATCCGGAGCCACGGCGGCCGGTTGTCGATGGAGAGCGAGAGGGGGAAAGGGACCGTCGTGCGGACGGTCCTGCCGCTGATGGAGGAGGGAAAGGCGCCGTCGGCCGGTTAAAATTCCGGAGAGACGTGGATGCGGGGGTCCACCAGCTGTTGAAGAACGTTTTGAAT
>JAKLDV010000001.1 GCA_022703335.1 Elusimicrobiota bacterium | reverse complement strand
AGTGCCAAATGTCAACTCCGGCACTATTTAGGAGAAACCAACTAATCAGCCTATGCTGCCCAGACCGGCATTAACATCCGAGAGTTCCCACCGCTTATCCCACAAGGAGCATAAAATGAATTCGTTTGCGCCAGCCCAACTACCTGTCGAAAATATACATTTCGACAAGAAAAACCCGCGCGGAGAATCCGAGGAAGTAATTTTAAAAGATCCTGAATTCGAAAAATTGGTGTCATCAATAAAAGAATTCGGCATACTTGAGCCGCTTGTTGTCAAGGAGGAAACAAAACAAAAAGACACCTATGTTTTAATCGATGGGGAAAGACGATTGCGCGCCGCAAAAAAAATTAGCCTGCCAAAAGCCCCTGCTATTATTGCCGATAGCGACACCAATGGCCGGGTTTTAGCTTATCAAATTCACATGTTACGAAAACAATGGGAGAAAGCATCTGAAACAAAATCCATCAAGTCCATAATTGCCGATCTTATGCAAGAAAATCCGAAGATTTCAGACGGCGATTTAAAAAAGAAGCTACTTGAAATTACTAAACACAAAGACCATGAGATCGACGATTTAATGAATCTTTGTAAATATGACGATGTTATTATCGACAAGGTTCTGCGTGACGAATTAGATATGAGTTATTTAATTCAAAATGAAAAGAGTTTTATAACCCCCCTGAAAAGGAAATACCCCGATTTAGTCGCTACATATACGGAAGATAAAATAAGAAAAATAATGGCGCAGAAAGCATTGGATAGCAAACTCGTTAAGAGCCGCTATTTAATGGATACCTTCAAATATGTTTTTCGAGATGAAAAAAACCATCAAAAAATAAAACGTATTATAAAACGTTTTTTAAATTCAAAAGATAAAAGTATTGAAACGGCTTTTAATGAATATTTAGAAACCGACAAGGCCCTTATGAAAAAGTTCGGATTGGGCCATAAATCAAAGTCCAAATCTACCAAGAATAAACCGGCGGCCGCCCATCAGTTAATTTTGAAAACGACGCCACAGCAACAGACAAAATTGGCAGACATCGAAAAACGTTTCCTGCGCAGTAGTTTGACAAGCGAAGAATTGGCGTATATTAAAGAAGCGTTTAGCTGCATGCGGGCAGCATGCCTAAAGGCATCTGTCGTGATGATTTGGGCTACGGGGATTAGCCGGATAATCGATTTTATTTCAAATAATATTTCGAAATATAATTCGGCGGTTGACCGAATGAAGGAGTTGGCCGACAAAAAATGTAAACCATATAATTATACGCATTATCGAAAAGTTTCCGACGAGGACGGGTTAAGAGATGGCAATGATTATCAATTACTAAATTATCTGTTGTATGAAAAAATTATCCACATGGCCGATTATAAGCAGCTGAAAAGCGCATATGACACGCGATGCGATTGTGCCCATCCCACAAACATCGATCTAAAAGTTAATCGTGTTTTAACCATTTTCGAAGAAATCTGTAATCACATTTTTTTAAATAAATCCATAAAATGAAAACACTCCTCGTAGAACCCGATTTCCCAATACCCTCCAAAAGCAAAAATCACTCAAATTTTTTGCCTGTGGGATTATTAAAAATCGCAGCATATCATCGACATCTCAGGGATCGCGTAGAGCTACATCGAGGAAACTACCCGGCATTACGATATCCCGATGAAATAAAAATTACTTCACTTTTTACATATTGGTCGGCGTATGTTTGGGAAAGCGTCCGTTACTATAAAAATCTTTACCCCAAAGCCAAAATTGAATTAGGCGGAATTTATGCGTCCCTTATGCCCGAACATGCCAAACAAACAGGCTGCGATACGGTTGAACCTGGTTTATATCGCAATGGCGTGGCAGAAAATTATATCCCTGCTTACGATATGGTGGATGTGGATTATCAAATAATTCATGCTTCTCGCGGATGTTTTCGCAGATGCAATTTTTGCGGAACCTGGAAGGTTGAACCGCTGGTGTCATTCAAAAAAACTATTCAGCCCGAGATTAAAAAAAAGAAATTAATTTTTTATGACAACAATCTATTGGCTAACCCTCATATAAAAAATATTCTTGGCGAACTCGCGGAATTTAGATTCCCTAATCGCTGCACTGTTGAATGTGAAGGCCAAAGCGGTCTTGATGGAAGATTGTTAACTAGCGATCCTGGAATAGCCGTTTTATTAAAAAAGGCTCACTTTAAAAATCCGCGAATTGCCTGGGATGGGCCATACCTGATGTGGCCACAAATTAAAGAACAAATATTCTCCCTTCGAACAGCCGGGTTTTCCAGCGATAATATTTTTGTATTCATGCTCTATAACCATCGGCTCAGCTATGATGAAATGCGGGCCAAGTTGGATGCATGTCGGAGATGGGGGGTACGCGTAATAGATTGTCGGTTTCGACCATTAAATAGCATCCAGGATGGATATCGACCCCGAGCTAAAGGCCAAAAAGCGACGGACTATTTTGTCCACGAAAACTGGACAGATCGCCAGGTGCGAACATTTCGGCGTGCAGTAAGAAGGCAAAATATTGCCATTATGCTAGGGCTCCCCAACGGACGCTATCTCGATGGGATTGAAGAAAAATATATTCAGGTTTAAATGAAAAGACCGAAGATCGACCTCTCCTGCTAACGGCCAATAGCTTCTGAAAAAGTCTCAAAAACGAGTGGAAATCCGGTGGAAATCCGGGGACAGGATACTTAATTCGCCACGGCGTTCGCCCTCGGCGCCGCTTCAGGACGTGCAAGCTGGCACCTGTCTTGATAGTTGGTAGATTCAGCAACGCGCCCCAGGGAAAGAGGCAAGTCTCAACTGCCAACTTCGGTAACATTTAATACCGTTTTTGCCTGAAACCAAGCACCACAGGAGGACCTGATGCCGAATCAAGCGCCCCCGTCCCAGAATGACCGAACAGCGCTCGAGAACATGCACCAACTCATGCTTGAAGCCCTCCGACACAGGGAGCAAGAAATTTTTCAATATCTCGCCATTCTCGGACCAGCCCTTGGTGGATTTATTTGGTTGTGCTACAAAAAAGAAGCCGCCTCGGCTTTTGTTCCTGGGACTATTGGCGTATTGCTTGCGCTTCTTCTCGGTGCAATTTATTCCCTAGCCCTGGGTTATAATTTTCGCTATATCGTTTTTGAATTGGCAAAGCTCGAGATTATCCTCGGGATGAAAGATGCCATGTTGCTCGCGTGGCCCAGGAGTGTCGAGGCCTTCCGAAAAAGTGCATTTTTGCACCATCGCTGGATGCCAATTCCCTGGGTCACACCTCCGGAAATAATAAAAATATTTTGGATTTCTTTTCTTGTTTTTATTCTTGGAGTAACGGCGGCGGCACAACGATTTAAACCCATCGGCATTTCGGAAGAACATACAAAACTGATTATTTATGTTGGCGGAGTTTCTTTCTTGGCGGGAATCTTAACCCCTATCCTCTTTGGATGGAAATTTCTCGACAAGTGCAAAAAAGAACGCGGGTGGTAACCGCCCATAAAATTCAACCAGGGCTGGTGCTTGTCTTAACAGTTGCGAACCATCTCCGGCTCTTCCATTAGTGGCGGTTTTTTTATTCCAGGGATGTTGGAAAACCCGATAGCACGGAGGTATTTTTATGGGATCTTCCACGGGGTCTTTGGCGGCATCCATCGCGGAGTTTCAACAGTATTTGAAGGCCAAAGTAGCGGTCCACATCGAAACCGAGCATAAAAACCTTTATCCCTTCATCACGATTTCCCGCGAAGCGGGGGCGGGCGGACATTTACTGGCGCAAGCCATCCTGAAACGAATGGAGAAGGAAAGCCTTCCGGTCTATCAAGGATGGCACATGCTCGATCAGGAAATTTGCGAAGCCGTCCTTGCCGACCCGAAAATGAAGACCTCCCTTGAGCCGCTGCTGTCGGAAAGGTTCAACAGCGAACTGAACGATTATCTGTCGCAAATCATCGGCGGCACCTCGCCGCAGGTGGCGGTCTACACGAAAATCTTCCGCCTCATCATGTCCCTGGCCAGCGTTGGGAAAGTGGTCGTCGTCGGCCGGGCCGGATCTTTCGTCACGCGGCTGTTGCCCCTGGGAATCCACGTGCGGCTGGTGGCGGAGAAGGAACAGCGCATCCAATACATGATGCGCGAAAGGGACCTGCCCCGTGACAAAGCGGAAACCACCGTCGCCCAACTGGACCAGGACCGGCAACGGCTGGTGAAGACGTTTTTCAACCGGAACGCGGCCGACCCGCTGGAATACGACGCCGTTATCAATACGAGCCGGGTCCCTCTGGAGAGCGCGGTGGACGCGCTCATTGCGCTTGTGAAACAACGGTTTGAAAAGGCGCCGGCCGTGTTGGCGTCGAAAGCTTGATCGAAAACCGCGCCCGTTTTGCCGGGTGCCGGTTTCCCTGACATTCTCCGGCCCCCTTCGATTTCAGCCATCGCAGCCACCCTCCATTTGACGTCCCCCTCAAAAATTGGACTAATTGAATATAATTTCCGTTGGGGTCTTTTGCGATGAGTTCTGAAAAGCGGAGGAATCCATGAAATTTTCTCAGGCAAAACAAGGCCGGACCTTCATCATCCGTTTGGAAGACGGGGACATCATCCATCGGGAAATCGAAAAATTCGCCCAAACACATTCCGTTCGGGCCGGGTTTTTGGTCGTTTTGGGCGGGGCCGACACGGACAGCACGCTGGTCGTGGGGCCCAAGGCCGGCCGAAGCAAGCCGATCGTCCCCATGAAACACCTCTTGGACAACGTCCATGAGGTAACCGGCACCGGCACCCTTTTTCCCAACGAAAAAGGCGAGCCCGTGCTGCACATGCACGTGGCATGCGGCCGGAAGAAGGCGACTGTGACCGGCTGCGTGCGCGAGGGTGTGCGGGTGTGGCATGTGCTGGAAGTGATCTTGGTTGAATTGCTGGATACGTCGGCCGTGCGCGCTTTCGAGCCGGACAGCGGCTTCGAACTGCTCCGGCCTTAATTCTCTTTTCCCCAACACCGACCTCTTTCCAAATCATCGCGCCCCGCCTTCGTCGACCTGTCCCCGGGATGTGCTATAATTTCAGCGAAACTGAGAAGCATTGAATTGCGGAAGTTTTTTGACATTTTTTTGGGGCTGCCCCTGCCGTAAACGCTGGAAAGGGTGATGCTTTTTCCAGCACGTCAGGGACTGCCCAGCAACAGTTGTTTTCATACTGATATTTTGAAGTTTTTGGGGCTGTCTGCGGAGTTGTCACCGCGATGCGGTGCCGCAGATCCCAAAGCTCTGCGTGGGGCCCCTGCCGTAATCGCTGGAAAGGGTGATGCTTTTTCCAGCACGTCAGGGACTGCCCCACGCGACAATGGTCGTTACTTTGGGGCTGTAGCTCAGCTGGGAGAGCGCGTCGTTCGCAACGACGAGGTCGAGGGTTCGATCCCCTTCAGCTCCACTTAATTTGCGCCTCGAACTGAGGCGAAGGGTCTGACCCCTTATGGGGGTGAGGCCCTTTTTCTTTTTGGGAACCAATTGGCCGACGGCCAAAAGTTTTTCAATTCCCGTCTTGCGCGCGCACCCCAGCCCGAAAACCGCCCTCAGCCACATAGAAAAGAAGCCGGCCCCGACCGGACGGCCGGATGATTGATATAATGATTCCTCATGCGGGGAATTCGGATACGGGAGGGGATCATGGTCAAAAGGAATACGCTGAAGGCTTTTGTGGTCTTCGGTCTTTGTTGCGGGTACGGTCCGGCCATCGGCCGCGCCGACGGGGCCGGCGAGCTTCGCCCGGAATGGCAGATCGCCCTCGAGCTCTCGGAAATAACCGCGACGGATTCCGCGACCTTCCTCCACCATCAATCGATGCCGTGGCTGTCCGTGTCGCACACACTGTCGCCCCGTTGGAACGTCGGCGCGGAATTGGCGTATCTCGACCCGAAAAAAGAACCCATCACGGGCCTTTTTACCCAGACCGGATCCTGGTCGCTGAATTATAAATTGTCCGGCGGATATCTCGGTCCGTATATGGAGGCCCTTCTGCAGGGATCCCGGTTCGGCGCTTCTTTTCGTTGCGGCGTCGGGGTGACCTATCTCCGACAATCCTGGGAGGGACAAGGCATTTCCACCCAGAACATGAGTCACTACGACCCTTCTTTGGTTTTTTCGGTGGGGGGGTCCTGCCGGATCGGTTCCAATTCCCACCTCCACGTGGGACTAAAGAACCTGATAGTCTTCCAACACGGCGAATATCTGACCACGACCGGGTTCCGCGGCGGATCACCGAACGGGCCGATCTTGGAAAAAGAAGCGGTCGATACGCCCGAGCACCTTTTTCTCCCGTTCATCGGAGCGTCCGTCCGGTTCTAGCCCGCCGCAAAGATCAGAAAAATAAGTCCACACTCCCCCGTCGAAGGAGCGGGCCGGGCCGGCGACGGGGCCGGAGAATCCGGGTCGGCGGATCGTTGGTTTTTTGTATTGTCAGCGGCGGGGGCGACACGGCCGGAGGGATGGGGCGAATTTTTGAAGGTTTCCTCCGGATTTTTTATCCTGTTCCTCTCCGGAACAGTCTAGGAAAAAATCGTCCCGTCTTTTTCTGATACTCGATGTAACCTTCTCCAAACAGGTCGACCAACATTCTTTCTTCCGATCGGATGAGGAGATGCCAAAGGGGATGCAAAAGCACCGCCCAAAGGAGGTAAAGATAACTGTTCAGGTAGACGGCCAATCCGAAATTAAATACCGATAGAAACGCCGCGTAAAGCGGGTGGCGGACGTATTTAAATGCCCCGGTCGTGCAGAGTTTATTGCCCCTGTCGGCGACGGGCAACGACTTGACACTCCAAACGATGATGACCGCCGTTATTAAAATTGAAACAAAAAATGCCAAACTCGGAAGGAATCGGTTGTTTGTGACGGGGGGAAGGTGAATCCGCCTGTTGAGCTGGTGGGCAGCGGACAAAAGAACAAGGCTCAGCAATACGCCGACGGGCCCGCTGCCAAACAACTTGTCATAGATTTTTATTTTTCCCATCATTTCATGTCGGGCCTATCCCTTGCTGGACTTTCAGCGTAACGTCGACGGAATGTCATGATACAAAATTAGCCGGTGTTCTCCATGTTCCGCATGTTGGAGGAGAAGTGAAAATCCCAGAGCTTCGTCGATTCGGCGCCGGCCTCTTCGGCCGGGCGATGGTTGTCCCAAAAATTATGCGCCGTATCCGGGAAAGAACGTTTGACGGCGCGGGCCGGACCGGCGAAGGGCCGCGTTTTTTTCGCCAAGAGCGCGCGATGTCGTCAAAAACGCCGAGACGTGTTTTGGGTGGACACGTGCGGGAAATACGGACCTTGGTTCACCTTCTTTTCTCGAGACCCGAACCCTTGATGACTCTTCCCCTTCCCCCCTCATGACCCTTCCCCTGGAACAGCGACTGCGGGCCTACGTGGACCCCTGGCTGAAGGACTTCAACGTTCTGGGCGTGGCGGTGCACATCACCGGCGACCGACCGCTCCCCCTTTTCGCCGGCTTCGCCGACCCGGAAAAGAAGCGCCCCCTGTCCGTCGAGTCCGCCTTTCCGGCGTACAGCGCCAGCAAGAGCTACATCGCCGCCGTGGTGCTGCGCCTGGCGCAGGACAACCTCCTCGGCCTGGACGACCCGCTGCGCCGCTGGCTGCCCGACCTGCCTTTTGACAAACCGGTGACGCTCCGCCAGCTGCTCAACCACACCTCCGGCCTGCCGGATTACCGCGCCCTGAACAGCCACAAGGCGGGCATGGCGCAATCGCCGTCCGCCCCGTGGGACGAACCGCGGTTTTTGGAGGCCGTGTTCGCCGAAAAATTCCTGTTCGAGCCCGGCACGGCCTGGTTGTATTCCGGCACGGGCTATCTCCTCCTGCGCAAAGCCGCCGAGGCGGCCGCGCGCCGGCCGTTTTCCCAGCTGCTCTCCGAACAGGTGCTGGAACCTCTCCGCCTGCGCCGCACATTTTTGCTGAACGGCCCGGCGGACATGCGACGCCTCACGCCCGGCTACGCCCGCCAGTTCAACCCCGCCGGCCGGCCGGAGGACGTGCGCGCCGTTTTCCATCCCGGATGGATCGCCCACGGCGTGGTGGGCGCCCCGCTCGAAGAGCTGAACGTTTTCTTCGACGGTCTTTTGAACGGCCGGCTGTTGTCGCCGGACTTTGTTTCGGAAATGAAGAAACCCGTCCTCATTCCCTTCAAACATCCCTTTTTCGCCTCGCCGGGCTACGGGCTGGGCCTGCGCTATTACGACGACCCGCGGTTCGGCAAGATCTTCGGCCACGGCGGCGAAGGGCCCGGCTTTGCGGGCTTTTCCTATTATGTGGAAGCGCGGAAAACCCTGGTGTCGCTGTACTGCAACACGGACGTGCGGGCACGTTTCCTGGAGAAACTGATGTTTCAACTCCTCTCCGTCCTTCATGACCTCCTCTGACCGCCCCCACCGCGCATGACGCCCCGCTCTTCCCGCTCCTCCTCCGTTAAAGCGTATCTGGCCCTGGGCGCGGGCATTCTGTGCATCGGGTTCTCGGCCATCTTTGTGAAGTTCGCCGCAGTGCCGGGGCCGGTGTCCGCGTTTTACCGCACTTTCGTGGCGAGCGCCGCGCTTCTGCCGTGGTGGCTGGGACGGGGCCCGCGCCTGCCCGGAAGGAAAGACATGCGGCTCATCCTGTTGGGCGGGGTGTTCTTTGCCGTGGATCTGGTGCTGTGGAACTCCAGTCTGCTGCTCACGCCGGCGGCCACCGCCACCCTGCTGGCCAACAACGCGCCGCTGTGGGTGGGGCTGGGAAGTCTGTGGCTTTTCCGGGAGAAATTGCCGGGGTTGTATTGGGTGGGGCTGGCTTTGTCCCTGGCCGGCATGACGATCTTGATCGGCGAGACGGCGTGGTACAGCCATCGGCTGAACGCCGGCGACCTGATGGCCCTGGCCGCCAGCGGGTGCTACGCGGTGTATCTGCTTTCCACCCAGCACGCCCGCGCCCACGTGGACACACTGACGTTCATGACGCTCTCCACGCTGACCAGCCTGGCGCTCCTCGGCGCGGGGGTGGCGTTGTTCGGGCTGTCGTTTTCGGGCTATTCGGCCAAGGCGTGGATGTCGCTGTTGGGGTTGGGGCTGATTTCTCATCTGGCGGGGTGGCTGGCCATCAACTACGCGCTGGGGCACCTGCGGGCCGCGCCGCTGTCGGTGAGTCTGCTGGGGCAGGCCCTCGTGACGGCGCTGTTGGCCATCCCGCTGTTCGGCGAAACGCTGCGGACGCACCAGCTCATCGGCGGCACGCTGGTGCTGGCCGGCATCTTCCTGGTGAACCACCGCCGCACGCGCGCCGAGGCCGGCCCCACCGCCCCGGAAAACGTGTGAGGCCGCTTCCTATTTGATCGTGAGTTTTTTGTATTTGCTGCGGCGGGATTCTTCGCGTCCGCCCAGCTCGCGGCGGCGCACTTCCTGGTATTCCTGAAAGTTCCCCTCAAACCAACGCAGTTCGCCTTCCCCCTCGAACACCAACAGGTGCGTGCAGATGCGGTCGAGGAAGAACCGGTCGTGGCTGATGACCAGCACGCAGCCGCTGAATTCCATGATGGCGTTCTCCAGCCCGCGGATGGTGTCCACGTCCAGGTCGTTGGTGGGCTCGTCCAGCAGGAGCACGTTGCCCCCTTTCAGCATCTGTTTGGCCAGGTGGAGCCGGTTGCGTTCGCCGCCGGAGAGGGCGGCGACTTTCTTCTGCTGGTCCGTGCCCTTGAAATTGAACCGTGACAGATACACCCGCGCCGGAACGAGTTTGCCGCCGATATCGAGGTGGTCGACCCCGCCGCTGATCTCCTGGAACACCGTCTTGGTCTCGTCCAGGGTCTCGCGTTTCTGGTCCACGTAGGACAACGACACCGACGGGCCGACGACCAGCTCGCCCTTGTCCGGTTTTTCTTCGCCCACGATCATGCGGAACAGGGTGGTCTTGCCCACGCCGTTGGGGCCCACCAGCCCCACCACCGCGCCGCGGGGGATGTCGAAGGAGACGTCCTGCAGGAGCTGGTTGTCGCCGTATCCCTTGAAAAGGTGGCGGGCCTCGATGACCTTGGCGCCGAGCGGCGCGCCGGGCACCACCTGGATGTCCAGCGAGTTGACGTCCACGGTCTTCTGGTGAGACACCAGCGTCTCGTATTCGCGGATGCGCGCCTTGCTCTTGCCGCTGCGGGCCGACGGCGTGAGGTGCATCCAGGCCAGCTCCTCCTTCAGCCGCCGCTGCAGGGACGACGCCTTTTTCTCCTCCAGTTCCAGCCGTTTGGACTTCTGTTCCAGCCAGGCGGAGTAGTTGCCTTCGAAGGGGAACCCCTCGCCGCGGTAGAGTTCCAGGATCCAGCGGGTGATGTTGTCCAAGAAGTAGCGATCGTGAGTGACGATGATGACGTTGCCGGGATAATCGCGCAGGGTGCCTTCGAGCCAGTTGACGGTCTCGGCGTCGAGGTGGTTGGTGGGCTCGTCCAAAAGGAGGATGTCCGGTTTTTGGAGCAGGAGTTTGCAGAGGGCCACGCGGCGCGCCTCGCCGCCGGAGATCTTGGTGGTGGCGAGGTCGTCCGGGGGGAGCACCAGCGCGTCCATGGCCACGTCCACGTGCCGCTTGATGTCCCACCCGTCCGCCGCCTCGATGGTCTCCTGAAGGCGGCCCATCTTCTCCAGGGTCTTTTCCATGGCGTCGTCCGACATGGGCTGGGACATGCTGTCGGAAAGTTTCTCATATTCCGCCACCAGGTCGGTGATGTGCTTGAAGGCCGACTCCACCTCCTGGCGGACGGTCTTGGCGGGGTCGAGGCGGGGTTCCTGGGGCAGGTACCCGATGCGCACGCCCTTCTTGGGCTCGGCCGACCCGATGAAATCCTTTTCCACGCCGGCCATGACCCGCAACAGGGTGGACTTGCCGGTGCCGTTTTCCCCCACGATGCCGATCTTGGCGCCGTGGTAGAAGGACAGGTGGATGTCCTTGAAGACGACCTTGGGGCCGTAGGACTTGCTGAGCCCCGACAAAACGAAGACGTATTCGCCCGCCATGGTTCCGTTCTCCTTGGGATATCGGTGTCCGCCAAAAAAACGGTCCCGCGAGTTTCGGCCCGCGAGACCGTTTTTAAGGACGGGAGGAACTTATTTCTTTTTCGCCTGACCGGGCAGCCGGGCCTTGGCGGCGGCGTCCACCGAGGTGCGGGCGGCCGTGAGCTGGGGCTGGAGTTCGTCCAGCTTCTGCAAGGCGCCGTTGTAGTCGCCGCCGTCGAAAGCGGTCTGCACGCCCGCCCACAGGTCGGTCAACGCGGCGGCCTCCGCCTTGATGGGTTCGACCCCCCGGCCTTTCAGCTTGGACGCCGCGGACTGGACCGCGTCGATCTCCGGTTTCAGCCCGTTCATGCGTTCCTGCACGGTGGTCATCACCGCGGCCTTGTTGGGCTCCACGGCGCTCTGGGCCACGTCGGCCTTGGCCTTGGTTTCGAGGGCGGCCGCTTTGGCGCCTTTATAGTCCTTGCTTTCCAGTTTGGCGCGGGCGTCGGCGAGGGCGTCGTTGGCCGCGGCCAGCTCCGTCTTGGCGTATTGTTCCGCGCCGGCCTGCACGGCGGCGGTCACCGCGGCTTCGGCGTCGGACATTTCCTGGGTGGGCGGCTTGGCGCACGAAACGAAGAACGGCAGAACCACGCACACCAGTCCCTGCTTCCATGACATTTTTCCGATCATACGAAACTTCCTCCTGATTTTTTGAAAAGGGCCGGCGACCACACGCGGCCCCGATTCGAAATTCCCCGGCACGGCCGGCGCGCCGCACGGAACAACGGCGGAAAACGTCTTGAAAATCGGCGGACCGGCGGCCCCGAAGACGTTCATCCATCATCGGGACCGCCGATCCCAAAGAACTATTTCTTCTTCTTGGATTTGACCTTCTCTTTCGCCTTTTCCAGGGCGGGCTTCGCTTCCTGCACCTGGGTGGAGATCTCTTCGGCTTTCGCCTTGATCTCCTTCACTTTCATTTCCACGCCGCACTTCATGCATTTACCCGGGGCATCCGACTCTTTGCCGCACTGGGGGCAGCTGTAAACCTGCTTCTCCTCCGTTTTTTTGACGAGGTCCATGCCGCATTTGGCGCATTTGCCGGCGCCGGTGTATTCCCCGCCGCACATGGAACAGGTGAACTTCTCCGCGGCCGGGGCGGCGGCGGGCGGTTCGGCCGAGACCTTTCCCACGGACGGCATTTTCATATCGCCCGCGAACAACAGGCCGGCGGACAGGCTGACGACTCCCACAACGAACAAGGCACGTTTCATGATTCCTCCTCGGTTCTTTTTGAAAAACGACGGAGACCTCTATTTCTTCGATCGTTCCCGCAGTTTGGCGGCGTTCAATTCCTGGAGCCGCTTGAGATTTTCCTGGAGCCCCTGCCGGAACGACAGGTCCTCCTGGGAACGGTCCTCTCCGGAGAGAAAAATTTTCCGAAACAGAGAAACGACGCCGAACTGGAGCGCGATAAGGAGGAGGGAAACATACCATCGATAGGAAAAAGAGACATAGACGATGAGGCCCAGGAAACCCGCGGGGAAGAGGAGCTGGAAGAGCCCGCGCCAACGCGCCCACGCGGGAGCGGCCCCGCTGCGGGATTTGCCGAGGAACGCCCCGGCGAACCCGGTGAACAACAGGAGGAATGCGCACAGGAGGTGTTTCACAACGATTCCTATTTTACCATTTGAAGAGCTCGGCGGCGGGGTCCCGCGGGGAACGGTCGGAACGCCAGGCCTTCTGGGCGGCGGCGAGGTCCGGGACGGGCTGACCCAGTTTTTTCCGGGCCGACAGGGCGTTGCGGACCGGATAATCCTTGTTGTTGTTATTGAACACCAGGAACGCCCGTCGGCGGGGGCCGGCCTCCCGGCGCACCGCCGCCACCAACTCGTCGACCTCGCCGTCGCTGTAATGGTAATCGTATTTTTCCGCCACCGTGGGCGCCCGGCCCTCTTTCTGCGCGCGCCAGCCGGCCTCGTTGCGGCCGTGACAGCGCAACACGAACACCGGCCCCGTGGCCGCCGCCACCCGCGGCATCCAGACCGCGTCCACCGCCACGTGGCTGAGCCCGTTGTCCTCCAAAAATTTCAGGGTGTCCTCGGTGCGGCCGGGAATCCAGTCCGGATGGCGGAACTCCACGGCCACGGGGATGGACGGGAACCGGCGGGGCAGGGCGGCGAGGGCGCGGCGCCCCTCGGCGGTGTCGGACACCCAGGGCGCCATTTGAAAAAGCAAATACCCCAGTTTGCCGGAGCGGACCAGCGGAGACACGGCCTCCCGGAGGAGTTCGAACGAGGCCTCCCGGGCGGACGGTGGGAAATGCCGGGCTTCGATTTCGCCGCGGGCGTTCCGGGGGACGTTGAGGAAATATCGCCGCAGGGCCGGCGGCACGGCGAGCGCCTGAACAGTGTGGCCGGTCAGGGGGCCCCAGGCCTTGACTCCAAAAAGGAAGCCGGGCGGGGTGGCCTCCGCCCACTGGGAAACGGTCGGCGGGGCGGGCAGGGCGTAGTAGCTGGAGTTGACCTCCACGAACGGGAAGAAGCGGGCGTACCAGGCCAGCCGGTCGCGCGAGGTCATGGTCTTGCGCGGATAAAAATCGCCGTCTTTCAGAAGGGAGCGGTCCAGCCAGGCCGCGCAGCCGACGGCAACTTCGTTGCCTTCCGAAAAATTCATGCGATACTTCCCAAGATCCAACCACCGGATCCAACGAAAAGGGGCCGGGCGCCGGCTGCGTCATTTTTCACAAGATGATACAATGGAGGCCTATCCTTTCTTCCGGAGGTTTTGACCATGGACGCTTTAGAAGCTATCGCCCGACGATACAGCGAACGGAGCTACACTTCCAAACCCGTGCCCAAAGACGTGCTCGAGAAGATCGTGGACGCGGGCCGGAGAGCCCCGACGGCGCGGAACGTGCAGCCGTGGGAGTTCGTGGTGGTGACCGACGCGGCCGCGCGGAAACAGATCGCGGGGCTGGCGGAGAACGGCAAATTCATCGAACAGGCGCCGGCGTGCGTGGCCGTTTTCTGCAAGGACACGAAATATTATCTGGAGGACGGCTGCAACGCCACCACCGCCCTGATGATCGCCGCGGCCGCGCTGGGGGTGCAGTCCTGCTGGGTGGCCGGCGACAAGAAACCGTACGGCGGCGCGGTGGCGGAACGGCTCGGCCTGCCCGACGGCTACAAACTGGTGTCCCTGGTGCCTCTCGGCTACGCCGCGGCGGCCGGCCGGCCGCCGGCCAAACGGCCGCTGGACGAAGTGATCCACTGGGAAAAATTCTAAACACGCTCAGGCCGCGCCCGACCGCGGCGGCGTTCGAGGCAGAAGCCCTTTTTCGATAAGCGTGCGCAGCAGGTTCTCCGCGATGAGGCGGTATCCGGCGGTGTTGGGATGCCAGCCGTCCGCCGAAAGATAATTCCGCGCCTCCCCCCGTTTCAAAAGCCTTCCAAAAACAAGTTGGTTGTCGCAAAGGGGGACGTCCAGCTCCGCGGCGAGTCGCGCCAGGAACGGATTGGACCGGCTTTCAAAATAATTACAGAGCACCGGTTTCACCCCTTGCCGCCGCGCCGTACGCACCATGTTCCGTATATCGGCGACGCTGTGATGGACCAGGAGCGATCTCATCCGGCGGGGGATATCCTCGTTATCGTTGACCGCCTTGTACAGGCGTTCGCTCCCGCCGCGCCAAAGGATCTCTCCGACCAGCCGGCAAAAGCGATAAATCCTCGATCGTTGAAGAAAAAACACGACATCTTCCCATGTCCATTTCCCGAGTCGCACCACGGGGACGAGCATGAAATGGGGGGCCGGCAGATTGTTCCCCGCCTGTATGACGACGAGGTCCGGCCGATAGGCATCCAGGTCCGTCTTTAGTTTGTTGAGCAGGTACGGGGTCGTGGTCCCCTTCAGCCCCAAGTTCACACAGGCAAAATCCATCCCGGGGAAACGCCTTTCCAAAAGGACTTCCAATTGGGCGGGAAAAGGGCCGGTCCGAAGATCTTCCGCGCCGTCGCCGGCCGTGGTGGATTCGCCGACGAAGAGGATGACGAAATCCGCCGTGGCGGCCGTCTCGGAGGGCGGCTGGAGAAAATGCCGATGGGTGGCGTAATAGAGCCGGCCGGTGAGTTGGAGGACGATCTCCGCCAGAAGGACGATGAGGACGCCTTTGCCGATCCAGACCGGCAGCCGGCGGAGGCGGCGCATGTTTTAGGTGAGCAACACCAGGTTGTCGCGGTGGATGACTTCGGCGGGGCAAGGGCGGCCGAGGAGGCGTTCCAATTCGATGCTTTTTCGGCCGCGGATCTTTTTCGCCTCTTCCGAGGAGTAGGCCGTCAACCCGCGGGCGATCTCCACGCCCGACCCGTTGAGCAGTTTGACGGTGTCGCCGGCGTGGAAGGTCCCCTCCACCCGCACGATGCCCGAAGGCAGCAGGCTCCGCTTGTTCTGCAAAATGGCCGCCTCGGCGCCGGCGTCCAGAACGAGGGTCCCCTTGACCCGGCGGCCCAGGGCGATCCAGCGTTGGCGGGCGTTGAGGCTGTCCGCCCGGGCCTGGAACCGGGTGCCCACGCCGTGCCCCTGCAATATCTCCCCCATCACGCCGGGACGTTTTCCCGAAGCGATCCACACCTCCACGCCGGAGGCCATGGCGAGTTTCGCGGCACGGAGCTTGCTGCTCATGCCGCCCACGCTCTTGTGGCTGCCGCCCTTGGCGCCGGCCAGGGCCTCGATCTCCGAAGTGATTTGGAACACCTCCGGCAGGAGCCGGGCGTCCTGTTCGCGTCCCGAGAGGAGGCCGTCCACGTCCGTCAGTAAAAAGAGTTTTCCCGCCCCCACCTTGGCCGCCACCAGGGCCGCCAGCGAGTCGTTGTCGCCGAACTGAATCTCCTCGGTGGCCACGGTGTCGTTCTCGTTGATGATGGGAAGGACGCCGCGCGAGAGGAGGGCGCTGAGGGTGTTGCGGGCGTTGAGGTAGCGTTCCCGGTCCTCCATGTCGGAGCGGGAGAGGAGGACCTGCGCCACGGTGACGCCCAAACGACCGAAGGCCTTCTCGTAGGCCTCCATGAGGACCACCTGGCCCACGGCGGCGGCGGCCTGTTTGTCGGACAGAACGGTGGGGCGGGTCTTCCAGCCGAACTTGTCCATGCCGGCGCCGATGGCGCCCGAGGTGACCAGCACCACGGGGGAACCCCGTTTCTGAAGGGCGACCAGTTCCTCGGCGAGGGAGCGGACGCGGGCCGTGTTGAGTCCGCCCTGAGGGCGGCTCAACATGGCGGTGCCGACTTTAACGACGACGGGGCGGTTCCGGCTTGTAGGTGAACTCATAATCTCCGATGGCCACGAGGTCCCCCGCGGCGATCCCTTTTTGTTCGAGCGTCTTCTCAACACCCATTTTACGAAAAATTTTCTGCAGGCGGGCGATGGCCTCGTCCTGATCGAAATTGGTCATGGCCACCAGCCGTTCGACCCCTTTTCCCCGCACGCGGAACAGCTCGCCTTCCTTCTCCACCCAAAAATCCGGTTCGAGGCGGTAGAGGGCCGACGGCGCGGGCACGAAGAGGTCGGCGTCGGGGGCTTTGTCCAGCGCTTTGAGCACCGCGGCCAGGAGCGGCGCCAGGCCGAGCCCCGTGACGGCGGAGATGGCGTGGACCCGGGTCTTCTTCAGCCGCCGGGCGAAAACGGTCCTTTTTTTCTCCGCGTCCGTCAGGTCCATCTTGGTGGCGGCCACCACCTGCGGTTTCTGGAGGAGCCGTTCCGAATAGGCCCCCAACTCCTTGTTGACCGCGCAAAAATTTTGATAGGCGGATTTTCCGTCCCAGCCGGAAACGTCCACCAAATGGATCAGCACGCGCGTGCGTTCGACGTGCCGGAGGAATTCGTCCCCCAGGCCCTTGCCCTGATGGGCGCCCTCGATGAGGCCGGGGATGTCCGCCACCACGAAGGAACGTTCGCCGACGTGCGCCACGCCCAGGTTGGGCGAGAGCGTGGTGAAGGGGTAATCGGCGATCTTGGGGTGGGCCTTGGTGATGCGCGACAGCAGGGTGGACTTGCCGGCGTTGGGGAAACCCACCAGTCCCACGTCCGCCAAAAGTTTGAGTTCGAGGTCCAATTCGGCGGACTCGCCGGTCTCCCCCTTCTCGGCGATGCGGGGGGCGGTGTTGGTGCTGGTCTTGAAGGAGGCGTTGCCGCGGCCGCCGCGGCCGCCGTGGGCGGCCAGGAACCGTTCCCCCGGATTTTTCAAATCGCACACGAGTTTTCCCTCGCGATAGACCATGGTGCCGGGCGGCAGGCGGATGACAAGGTCCTCGCCGGATCGGCCGGTCTTGTTGGCGCTGTGTCCGCTGAGGGCGGAACCGGCCTTGAAGTGGGGCCGATAGGCGAAATCGGCCAGGGTGGTTTTGTGGGGGTCCACCTCCAGCCAGACGTCGCCGCCGCGGCCGCCGTTGCCGCCGTCGGGTCCGCCCATTTCCACGTATTTCTCCCGGCGGAACGACAGGCAGCCGTCGCCGCCGTGGCCGCCGGAGACGATGATGTGCGCTTTATCGGTGAACATAGGGCGTCGGCGGGTTCAGCGGGGGAAGAAAGACGGAGCCGTCCCCTGGAAGGAACCGGTCGTTGGATGGGAGAGGGAGCGTGGGATGAAAGGCCGCTTAGGAAGCGGCCGGCGCGGTGCCGGGATAAACGCTGACCCGGCGGCGGCCGCCGCGGCGGCCCAGAGTGCCGCGCAGGTATTCGAAGCGCACCACCCCGGCCGACTTGGCGAAGAGGGTGTCGTCCGAACCGATGCCCACGTTGCGGCCGGGGGCGAAATGCGTGCCCCGCTGCCGAACGATGACGGCGCCGGCCGTGACGAGTTCTCCGCCGAAACACTTCACGCCGAGACGTTGTCCCTGCGAGTCGCGTCCGTTGGTGGAGGAGCCTTGCGATTTGGTGTGTGCCATATCAGTTTCCCGCCTGAACCGTTTTGATCAGGACTTCGGTGAGGAATTGGCGATGCCCCTGGAGTTTCTTGTAGCCCTTCTTAGAACGTTTCTTGAAAACGAGCACTTTCTTGTCACGCATCTGACGGAGGACCTGCCCCACCACCTCGGCGCCGGCCACGGTGGGCCGCCCGGCGCGGGCCTGGTCGCCGCTCTTGACGAAGAGGACGTCGCCGAACCGGACCTCCTCGCCCTGGTTCTGCGGGAGTTTTTCCACGCGGATCTTGTCCCCGGGAGAAACGGCGTATTGTTTGCCGCCGGTGCGGATGACGGCGTAGGAATCGCTTTTCATAGGCGGGAATCATATCTCATTTGGGAGGGGTACGTCAACCCGTCAAACGGCTTCAGGCGCTGCGGTGGACGGAAAGGCGGGTCGGGGCCGGATCGCCGGGGCGACGGTCGCCGGGGCGGGAGAACGTGTCGAGAGACTCCTTCCACGTCTCCACGTCCGCCCGGAAGACCTCGGCCAGCCGGTCCAACTTCTCGAAATCGTCGTCGCTGAGGTAGGTGAGGAACCGCGACACCACCACGTTGCGACGCAAGTCCGCCAGGTGTTTCAGGACGGTCTCCAGAACGTCGACCAGGTAGGATTTTTGGTCCTTGCGCAGCGCGTCGGAGAGAAAAGCCGAGATGGCCAGGGAAGACTGCCGCATTTCATACACCAGCCCGCTGCCCTCGGAGATGGGGAAGGTCCGCGTGGAGCGGTACACCTCGGAGGCGAGAACATGCGCCTTCTGAAAAATCGCCTGTCCGTCGTTCCAGGAAATGTGTCCCATGGCCGTCCTTTTCCCCCGGAATTTTAAACCTCTCTCCTTTACAGTTTAGGCCCGAAACCTCTTTTTGTCAATGGTTAAATTGATTTACAAGTCAAAAACAGCCACCGGGCTCGACGGGAGGAAGTATTTCATTCTCGGATCTTTTTGCCTTCCAATCGCGGAATTTTCCATTTTTATATTAAAACATGTCTATAAATCAATACGTTTTTATATTAATTTTATTGTCCATGTTGTAAATTTTTTTAACTTTTACTTGACAAAACGCCGCTCCGGGTATACGCTATAGTAAAGAGATTTTACATTAGGAGGACTCCCATGGTGGATACCGCGATCTCGATTTTTTCCGTCTTTCTTCAACACGCGACGCGCCTGAACGAGGCGCTGCCCGGCGATCCCACGGTCCGAACGGGAGTGGAAACCGTCCTGTGTCTTTTCCTGATGACCCTCCTTTATAGGGTTTGGCGGGAACGGATCCTGGCGGAGGAGGGGACGTTTGACGGGGAGCTGTGGGATCGGATACTTTCCCTCGTCTTTCAGCATCGGACCAAAGACGCCGCCGCCCTGGCCGAAACGACGCCCGGGGTGTTCGCGGAACTTTATCTGGCGGCGTTGGATTATTCCGCGCAAGGCCGGGAAGACGCGGCGGACGCCGTGGAATCGGTGTTGCAGGAACACCGGCAACGCCAGGGCCGGGCGCGCGCGCTGCTGGCCGGCGGGGCGGCGGCGTGCCTGGCCGCGGGAGCGGCGGGGAGCGCGATCTCCCTGATGCCCGCGGCGGAAGGGTGGTCGGCGGCGGGGCTGAACGCCCTGACGAATTTTTCGCCGGACCTGTGGCCGCTGATGGCGGGGATCTCGGCGGCGGCGGTGACGGGGCTCTTCCGATCCGGTTTTACCCGGCGGGGAGAACGTCTCGCCGCGCACCTGCGCCAATGCGGACTAAAACTCCTCGCCACCCTGCTGGAATCCTCGAGGGACGCGGTCAAAAAAGAAGCCGCAAAACCGGTCCCGGCGCCGAAAGTGGCGCCGGAAGCCCCGCTCCCCCTTCCCTCGGCGCCGAAGGTCCTTCCCGCGCCGACCGGACTTTCCGTCTGGGAGACCCTGACCCAGCACCATCTTTAGACCTCCCCCTCCCGACCGAGGGGCGTTTCCTCGCGGCCACAAATAAAAATCCCGCCGACACCCGGCGGGATTTTTATGGAACGCGACCGTCGGTGGGACGCGCTAAACGAACTTGTAGCCCTGTCCCTTGATGGAGATGATGCGGCGCGAGAGTTTGGAACCGATCTTCTCGCGGACCCGCTGGATGTGCACGTCGATGGTGCGGGAGGTGCCTTTATATTCCTTGCCCCAGACGTTCTCGAAGATCTCCTGGCGGCCCAGCAGTTTGGGGGAGTAGAGGACCAGGTGGAACAAGATGGCGAACTCCTTATCGGTGAGGTCGGAGACGACGGCCCCTTCGTGCTGAACGGTGCGCTGGAACCAGTCGAGCGAGAGACCGTCGCGCTCGATCATTTTGGGGAAGCCGCGGCGCTCGTCGGCCAGGCGCAGCTGGGTGCGCACGCGCGCCACCAGTTCCATGACGTCGAAAGGTTTGGTGACGTAGTCGTTGGCGCCGGTCTCCAGGCCGCGGACGATGTCGGCCACGTCGTGGCGGGCGGTGATCATGATGATGGGGATGGACTTGGTCTTCTCGTCCGCCTTGAGTTGGCGGCAGACCTCCATGCCGTCCATGTCGGGCAGCATCAAATCGAGCAGGATGAGGTCCGGCAGTTTCCCCTTGGCGGCCGCCACCGCGTCGCGGCCGTTCATGGCCTCCAGGGTGTCGTATTCCTTGAAGGACAGCCCGGCGCGGACGAAGGCCATGACGTCCGGATCGTCTTCCACCACCAGTATTTTTGAAGCCATGCGTTCCTCTTTCTTTCCTATTTTTGAGCGATCGTGAAAAGCAAGGAGGTGTCGAGCACCATCCAGAAGAGCGAGAGGATGAGCACGATCTCCACCGCGATGAAGAAATTGGTCGAAAGGAAGTCCCGCGCCGAGTTGTAGGTGTCCTCGATGCGTTCCAGTTTCACCTCCACCATCTTGGAGAGCTCGTCGATGTCGAACTCCTTCTGCACGTTGCGGTAGATGGTGCGCAGGTGCCAGTCCGAATCGATGTGCGGGATGTTGGCCGACACGTTGTAAAGCGAGTCCACGATGGCCAGCTTGTCGATGCCGAACCCCATGGCCTCCCGGGAAAACATCTGATAGCGCTGCGGCATCACCCACACCTTGTAGTAGGGCGGCAGGCGGGAGATGAGCGCCTGGGCGCTGTCGATCTCCCGGTCCAGGAAAAAGTTGTAGCCCCGCAGGTTCCAGAAGAGCGCGTAGGCCAGCCGGATGAGTTCCAGGATGGTGTGCGCCTCGCCCGACGACACCACCGCGCCGAACCGCTTGATGAGGATGAGCTCGTTCTCGTAGTAGCCGAAATTGACGAGCCGTTCCTGTTCCAGGGCGAAGTCGGAGAGGTCGTCGTAGTTGGCCTCCCCCGAGACGATGCCAAAGAGCGCCTTGTGGTTCCGCTTGACGAACTCGCCCGCCGACGACACCACCCCCTTTTCGAAGACGAACACCGGGAAGATGTCCACCTCCTCCAGGCGGCGCTCGTAGGTGTGGCTGGCGAACTTCCGGGCGCGTTCGATGAGCCCGTCCACCAGGGTGCGCGCCCAGGTCGAGACGGCCGTCTTTCCGACGGCGATGGCCTCCGCGCGGCAGGAGAGCGCCGTTAAAAAACCGATGTCCCCCTCCACCGGGAACGAGAGCTGGATGAGCCCCACGCCGAACTTGTAGATCCGCGTGGTGATGGTGGCGTTTGAAAAGATCCGGCCCTCGAAGGTGAGCGGCGCCGCCGGACGGGAGGAGACTTCTTTGACGATCTCCCGCGCGTCCTTTCCCTCGAAATCCAGTTCCAGACCCAGGTCGAAAGGGATCAGCAGGGAACAGGTGGACTTCACGGCGCCCCCTTTACCGGCTCATGAGGGAGATGAGAGCCTCCCTCAGATAGGCCTGGTCCACGGACTCGTCGAAGGACAGGCCGGCCACGTAGTAGCCTTCCTCCCACTGGACCCGCACCACGCGCGCGCGCAGGTTCTCCAGGCGCATCTCGTGCTGCGGCTCGAACGTGATGTACACCGCCTGGCCCACCTTGAGGGGCCAACGCGACTCCAGTTTCACCCCCGAGAGGGACAGGTCCAAGATGCGCCCCCACCCTTCCGTGGGGACGCCGTCCGGGAACTGCAAAATCACCGGCAGGGAGGTGGACAGACGCGGACCGGCGCGAAGGTCGTTCATCATTTCACCTTGGGGAGCCGTTCCTTGATCAGCACGCCGCCGGCCTCGGAGACGATCCACACGCTGCCCTTCCAGACGGTGAACCCGCTGAGTTGGAAGTTCCGGTTATGGGCGAAGACGAGGGGCGCGAAGGGACCCTTCTTCTCCCAGTCCACCCCGGTGCGGTTGAGGCGCCAGAGCGTGTTGTGTTCCCCGTCGGCCACCCAGAGCGTGTCGTCCACCCAGGCCAGCCCCACGGGCTTGGCGGCGGGACCGTCGAAGATGTTCTTGACGCCCAGGCGGGCGTCGTGTTCGTAAATCTTCCCCGTGTAGGAATCGCAGGACCAGAGGGCGGCACCGTCCCACGCCAGGCCCGACGGCGAAGGGCCGGGGCTGGGCACCAAAGCCACCGACGAGAGCGCGTCGTCCAGCCGATGCCGCCGGAGCCGGCCGTCGGCGGAGGCGGTGTAGGCGTAGTAGGGCGCCAGCGCCGAGGCCACCGGCTGAAAATCCTCGAACCGGTTGACCTGAACGATGGAAAGATAGTCGCCGCGCACCGCCACGCGGGTGAGGTTCTGTTGAGACCAATCCGCCACCCAGAGGGTGTCCTCGTCGCCGCCCACGGCCACCGGGTGGTCCGAGGCGAGTTTGAAGATCTGGAAAGGCGGCGACCAGAACCGCAGGACGCCCAGGACGAGGAAACCCGCCACCATCAGGACCGAAAAAGCCGCCACCACCGCCGGGCGGCGCCACCACACCGCCGGCCGCACCTGGCGCGAGGTGAGCAACCGCCGGCCCAGGCGCGACACCGACCGTTTGGCCGCCGCCAGGAAATCGCCCGGCGTCACCGGCGACGAGAGGCAGTCGTAGGCGCCTTCCGTCATGCGTTTGAGCGCCAGCGCGCTGTTCCGTTCCGGGAGATAGAGGAGCAGCGGCGTCACCGGCGCGTGGACCTTGAGCGTCTTGCGCAGCTGTTCCATGACGTCGTCGCTGGGAGGGTTCTCGGCGAACACCAGGACCGGGGGCTCGCGCTCGATGGCGGCGAAAGCCGGGTCGAAATCCTCCAGCAGGTCCACCGTGACGCCGGCCTGACGAGCCACGTCCTTCAACTGGTCCCGCACCGCGGGATCCCGGGCGACGATCAGGACCTGGCTCATACCGGCAAGACCAGCCGAAAAGCGCTGCCCTCGGCGCCGCTGTCCACGAGTTCAAGCCGGCCGTGGTGCCATTCGGCGTAACGTTTCGCCCGGGCCAGTCCCAGCCCGCGGTGTCCGTCCTTGGTGGTGAAAAACGGCTGGAAGAGCCGGTCGCGCTGGCCCTGGGGGATGCCGCACCCCGTGTCGCTGACCGTGATCCAAAGTTCTTTTTCGTCCGGGCTTTTTTCCGCCCGGAGGCGCACCCGTCCGCCCGCGCGGGGCAGGGACTCGAAGGCGTTGTCCATCAGCGCCTGCAGAACGGCGGCGAGGAGTTCGCCGTCTCCCATGAAGACGGGGAACACCTCCGGCACGATGACCTCCAGGGTGCCTTTCTCCAGTCGGTCCGTGTAGAGTTTGGCCACCTGGGCGTGGACGATCTCCGGCAGGTTCAGTTCCGCGCGGGCCGGCACGCGGCGATGGGTGAGCGCCAGGTATTCCTCCAGCGTCTCCACGCCCCGTCGGAGTTCCTGCGCCACCTCCTGGAATCCCCGGCGCAGCTCGTCGGGCCCCACCTTGATGAGGCGCCACCACTGTTCCCAGGTCCCGGCGCCGGGCTTGTCCTGCACCTCGAGCAGATGGAATTTTTCCAGCGTCAACTGCAGCCGGCCCATGGCCGACTGCATCTCTCCCCGCAATTTCTGCGCCACGCCGCGGGCGAAGATCTCCTCCTCCGCCCAGAGGAGCTCCTCCTTCTGGTGCAGGGCCTCCTCCATCTCCTGGAGAAGTTTGGTCTGGAGGGCGGTCAACTCCGCCTGTTTTTCCGAGGTCATCTCCCGGCTCTTGACCGACAACATGGACTGCACCTGGAGCAGGTCCTCGTTGAGTTTGGTGAACTGTTCCTGGAGAGCGGACTGTTCGCGGGAGAAATCGGACATCTGGCTGTGCCACTCGTGCGACTTCTCGGCCTCCAGTTCGGCGATGCGTTGCTGCGCCGCGCCCAATTGGCGGCGGAGGTCCTCGTTGCTTTCGGCGTAGCTGCCGGCCTTGCGCGTGAGGGCGGCGGCCTCGTCGCGGCTGGTCAGCAGGTCCTTGCGCAGGTTGTGGATCTCCTGCGCCAACGCCAGCACCCGGGCGCGAAGTTCGTGTTCACCCGTGCCCAGGAGCGAACGCAGGAGCTCATTCTCCTCCCGGAAGATGCGTTCGACGCTCTCCCACCGGCCGGCCACGTCCTCCACTTTCTTCTGGAACTGTTCCAGTTCCCAGAGGACCTCCTTGAGGGCCAGTTCCCGGGCGCCGTCGGAAATGCCTTCCGTGGCCCAAAGGATCTTGGCGAGCTTCTCCTTGGTCTGGTGGACCAGGGCGGGCCAGTCGAGCTTCGGCTTGAGATCGGCCGGGAGGATGGTCGGCAAAGGTTCTTTCTTTTCGTCGGCCACAACACTACTCCGGGATGACCAGTTCGGCGCCGGGGAGGAGGCGGCCGCGGTCCACTTTTTTCGGGTTGGCGTTGAAGATGGTCTTCCAGCGTTCGGGGTCGTTGTAATATTTGGCGGCGAGGGACCGCAGAGAGTCGCCGGGCTGAACGACGTGGGTGCGGATCTTCGGCTTGGGTTTCTCGGTGGAGGCGGGCCGCGGCGCGGTGAGGCGTTCCGCCCGGCGGATCTTTTCCTCGGAGACGCGGACCTTGTCTTCCAGGTCCGCGGCGCGGCGTTCCGCCTCGGAGGCGCGCGTCTCCGCCTGCAGGATGCGTTCCTCCACGTCCCGCTGGCCTTCGGCGCGGCGCACGCTCACCCGGGCCAGCTCCTCCTCGGCCAGGCGGCGCGCCTGTTCCAGATCCTGCACGGAGGTTTTCAGCTGCGACTCCTTTTCCTCCAGCTGGGCCACGCGGCGGTCCACCTCGTCCGCCATGTCGAGGGCGCGGTCGAAATAGAGTTCGGAAAAACGCGGGGCGTTGAAACGGTAGATGAGCGTGATGCGGAACTGGTCGGACGGCTCGTTGAAATCCTCCGTGGGGACGGCGTAGGCCACGTCGATCTGGGCGGGCGAGAAGTTGAACCCGGCGCCGAGGGCGATGTGGTTGGCGCTGTTGGCCCGGAACGAGTTGCCGATGCGCAGGCGCAGCAGGTCGCGGTAGAAAAGCCATTCCGCGCCGAAGTGCAGCGCCGTGACGTTCCGCCGGACCTCCAGGTCGGACAGCAGGATCACCTTTTGGACGTAGCGGTATTTCCCTCCCAGACGGAGTTGCGGGCCCGGCGGGTTCACCCCGCTCGGGAACAGGTCCCGCAGGACGAACCCCAGGGTGAAATCTTCGTTGAACTGCACCAGCGCGCCGCCGTCCAGGCCGAAGCCGACCTTGGTCTTTCCGACGGCGTCGTCCTTTTCGTCCCCGTTCTGCTGTCGGATCTTCAGCACGCCGCCGCCGCGCACCGGCCACGGCACCCGGCCGCGGGTGGGGACATCCATCCCGAAACCGCTGTAGAGATCGAACACGTGCGCGCCCGGAGCGAGCGATTGGGCCAGGAACCCGCCCGCCGCGCCGATGGGCCTCCCTTGAAAACTGGCGGGCATGCCGAAAGCGCCGTGGATCTCCGAGGTGGTGTTGAGCGTGCCCACGTTCAGCCGGCCGTAGTTCAGGCTCATCTGGGACCCCGTGAGGCCCGTCAATCCGGCGGGGTTGTAAAAGAGGGCGTTGACGTCCTGGTCTTCCGCCGAATAGGCGCCGCCCAGCGCCATGGCGCGGGCGCCGGCCGTCGGGAGCGGCCGGTTGCGTCCCCACAAAGGCGACACCGCGCCCAGGAAGAGCGCGACGCATCCGCCCAGCATGACCGTCCTTGTTATCATTCGTCTCTTGAGCACCGGCTCGATTTCCCCACCTCGGAGTTCAAAAAACCTGCAAATTAAAACTGTGTAAAACTTTTTAACACACTTAATGTTAAATGGAACACGGTAAATTGTCAATCCATTTTTATATTTTTTTAACATTGCACGCGCATCAGAAACCTTGACAGGACCGAAAGTTCGCACATAGAATACGTTTAGGCTTTTTTCGCCTACCTATATAGGTATGTTCTCCATCGAAGACCAACACGCCATCCTTCAGCAGGCCCGTTCGGCCATCGCCGGACGGCTGGGGATCTCCGTTCCCGCGGCGACCTTGCGGCCGGAACTGGCCGACGCCGCTTACGCGCTTTTCGTCACCCTGCACGCCAAAGGAGAGCTGCGCGGGTGCATCGGTCTTATGCGGCCGGAAGGAAAATTCTCCCGATCGCTCACCGAGATGGCGCTGGCGGCGGCGTTCGAGGACCCGCGGTTTTCACCCCTGACCCAACGCGAATATCCGGACATCGAGGTGGAGGTGTCCGTACTGTCCCCCCTTCAACGCGTATCGCGAGCGGAGGAGATCGAACCGGGCCGGCACGGGGTGATGGTCCGGCGGGGCCCCCTCTCCGGGGTCTTCCTCCCGCAGGTATGGGAAACGCTGCGGGAACGGGAAACGTTCCTGGGCACCCTTTGCCGTCAGAAAGCGGGCCTGCCGGAAAACGCCTGGCGCGAGCCCTCCACGGAGTTGTATGTCTTCACGGTGGAAATCCTCCGGGAAGACGGGGGCGCCGAATGACCCGTCGGCGATTCCAGATTCTTTTTTTCCTCGTTCTACTCCCCTCCTCGGCCCGGCCCACGGAGACGACACGGGCGTCCCTCCCCTCCGCGCCGGGAAAGATCAAGGCGTGGACGGAAGGGCTGTTCCGACTCCAGTACGTGTTGGCGGCCGAAGGCGCGTCCACCGCCGCGCGGACGGTGCGCGTGACGCTGAAAAACGACACCCGCTATGTGACCGCCCTTTCGCCCCGGTTGACGGAGCACGAGGCGGTGCATCGGCGCATCAACGAGATCGCCGCCCGGCGGATGGAGACGGAACTGGAAGGATTTCGGACCGCCGGAGACTCCTTGAAGGACGGCGAACGCCTCTTCTTGGCCGCGTTCCGTCGAAAGATCGCCGAGGCCCAGGAACTCCACCGCGCCTGGGACGCCACCCACACCGTCCCCTAACTCCCCGGAAAATGGCCCGTCGGTCCCGGATGTCGTCAAAAGGGGCGAGACGGCGCCAAGAAAACCATCGCCGCGCAAGAACCGCCGCGTGACTCGGCCGTGGGGCCGAACGCGGGAGATTTTATTTTGAGGAGGAACGGCGCCGGGGAACCGGGCCGTTTGTTCGAGGAGCGCGGGCGGGCGGGACGTGGGCGCAGGTCGGTTCTTCGCCCAACTCGCTTCCGTGCTGATAATAGGCGCGGGCGCGGCATCCGCCGCAGAGGACCTTGAAGGAACACGCGCCGCATTTGCCTTCCAAAAATTCCGGATCCCTCAGCTTTTGAAAAACAGGGGACGACTCCCATATCTCCCGGAACGGCTGGGTGCGGACGTTCCCGGCCCGGAGGGGCAGATACCCGCAAGGGAAAACATCTCCCCGGTGGGAGACGAAACAGACGCCGACGCCCGCCAGACACCCCCTTGAAACCGGGGGTTCCGGGGATCCCGGCGGGGACCCCGGCCGTTTCGATTTTTGGCGGGAGATCCGGGTGTATTGCGGGGCGCAGGTGGCCTTCAGTTCCAGCCGGCGCTCCGAGGCGCGGTCGTGGAGCCAGGAGAGCCATGTCTCGGTCTCCTCGGAGGAGAGCATCTCGCCGTCGGCGATCTGCGCGCCGCAGCCCACCGGCACGAGCATGAAGAGGTGGAGGGCCTTCGCGCCGAGCCGCACGGCCAGATCGTGGAGGGCCGGCAGTTCCTGGGCGTTGCGGCGGGTGACCGTCGTGTTGATCTGGAACCCCAGCCCTTCGGCCTTCAGGAAACTGACGTTCCTGATCGTCTTCTCGAAGTTCCCCGGTCCACGCAGGCGGTCGTGCGCCGGCGCCGAGGCCCCGTCCAGGGAAAAACTCACCCGGCCCACGCCGGCGCCGCGGAGCCGGACCGCGGCCTCCTCGTCGAGGAGGGTCCCGTTGCTGGCCACCGCGGTGGGCAGGCCCTGTTCGCGGGCGAACGCGGCCAGGTCGTAGATGTCCCCGCGCAGCAGCGGTTCGCCGCCGGAGAAGACGAGGATGGGCCGCCCGACCGCGACGATGTCGACGATCATGCGGCGGGCGGCGGCGGTGTCCATGTCGGCCTGGGTAAAGGTATCCCGCACCTCCAACCGGCGGCAATGGAGGCACCGCAAATTGCAGGCGGCCGTGGATTCCCAAAAAACCAGACGGAGGGACGGTTTCAGCATGGCTCTGTTTTCTCCCGGAGGAGCGCCCGAGGCGTTGTCGCCGCCGTGCGGGCGTCAAGAAAACTGTATAATTTCCCATGGCCGTTTGGAACCCTGAAAAATTTTTCGCCTCCCTGCCGTTCTTCCGGAACGTGCCGGTTTCCGAATTGCAAAAATTCGTCTGGCAATCGCGCCGGATGCCTTTCAAAAAAGGCGATTACCTCTTCCAGGAAGGGGAACCGGCCGAGGCGGCCTGGTGGGTGACGGAAGGATTCGTCAAGATCGCCAAAAGCACGCCGCAGGGACGGCTGATCACCATGGAGATGCTGATGCCGGGCGAGATATTCGGGCCGGCCGGCGTCATCCGGATGTCGCATTACCCGGCCAGCGCGGTGGCGGTGACCAAAGGCGCGGCGGCCCGCCTGCCCGGCGAGGCGCTGGCGGCCCTGGCGCGGGCCTGTCCCTCCGTGGCCCAGGGCGTGTTGACGGAGGTGAGTCAGCGGATCCAGAGGGCGCACCGCCTGCGCGCGCTGGACGCGGAATCCGCCGATAAAAAAGTGGCCGCCGCCCTCCTCTGGCTGCGGGAGAAGACCGGTTCCCCGCTCGCCGTGCCCCGGCGGGAGATCGCCGAGATCGCCGGCGTGGCTCCCGAAACCGCCATCCGCGTGGTGCTTCAGTTCAAGGAAAAAGGCTGGCTGACCGCCAAACCGGGAGCCATCGCGCTGGTGCGGCCGGAACACCTGCGGAAACTCGTCGACGAGGGTCCATGACCCCCGCCGCCCCCGAATCGCTCACCCTCGGACTCACCGGCGTTTCCCTCTCCCTCGTCGTTTCCCCGCAAGCCACGCTGACCTTCGATTTTTCCGGAAGACCCATCGGTCTCTACCAAAACGGGTCCTATTACGCCTTCGGGCTGGACGGCCGCGCCATCGAGAAGAAATGGCGGCCGGAGGACGCGGAGAGACGGAAACGATACCTGCGGCTCCTGTCGACGGACGAGTCGCGCCGCCTGAGGGAACGCCTCGTCGATATCCTGCACGCCTGCGAAGAACGGCTGCCGGAACTCCAAGCCGGGAAACGCCTGCAACTCTGGTTCAACGGCAAACGGGGCGTGGCCACGGCCAGGCGGGCGGGACGGGTCCTGCGGCACCTCCTCGCCTTCAACACCGTCCGATGGCGGACGGACGCGGAACAATTCCGAAAACTCTATCCCGCGCTCGGCATCCTGCCGCCGGACCAGTACCTCGCCCTGGTGGTGCAGGTGACCGAAGGATGTTTTTGGAAGCGCTGCGCCTTCTGTGTGTTCCGCCCCGAAACCCCGGCCCGCGTGAAATCCCGCGACGAAATCCTCCGGCACATCGATGCGGTGCGGGGGTATTGGGGCCGGGCGCTTCCCCGGCGCTGCTCCATTTTCCTCGGCGACGCCAACGCCTTCGACGCCCCGCCGGACCTCCTCCTCTGGACCTGCCGGACGCTGGCCGAAATATTCCCGCGCCTGGCCGTCCCTCAAAAAGACGGGTTCGGCGGACTTTACGCCTTCGGCGAAATCGCGTCCCTTTCAACATGGGAAGACGCGGACCTGGCGGAAATCTCCCGGTCCGGGTTGAGGCGGGTCTATCTCGGATTGGAATCAGGCTCGGACACATTGCGCCGATGGAGCGGCAAACCGGGCACGGCCCGGCAAGCCCTCGAAACGGTCCGACGTTTGAAAAACGCCGGGCTGGACGTTGGGCTGATCTTCCTCCTCGGGCTGGGCGGCCGGGAGAACGGCCGAGAACACGTCGAAACCAGCGCACGGTTCCTTCGGGAGGCGCCGCTGGGCCGGAGGGACATCGTCTATTTTTCGCCGTTGCGGGAGGATTTTTCGTCGGAACACGGCCCCCGGCTGAAGGAGAACCGCTGGACCAATTTGTCGGAGGAAGGCCAGTGGGATCAGATGTTGGAATTGCGCCGGCCGCTGGACGAACGGCCGCCGACGGAGCGGCCCATGTGCGGTCTTTACGACATCCGCGAATTTCTCTATTGAGGGCGGCGGACTTCCGTTCGGCGGCCCGACGCGCCGGGCCGCCGCCCATCAGATCAATTTTTGGAGAGCGGCGACGGCCTTTTCGATGTGCCGGTGAGTGTTGAAAGGGCCGAGGGAAAACCGCACGGTGCCGTGCGGGAACGTGCCGATATGTCGGTGGGCCCAAGGGGCGCAGTGGAGCCCCGCCCGGACCATGATCCCGTCGTTCCGCCAAAGCGCGCGGGCGGCGGCCAGCGGGTCCCGGTCCCCCACACGCAAGGAAACGACCGCCACCCGGTCTTCCGCCGCGCGCGGACCGAAATAACGCACCGCCCTCATCCGCCGCAGTTCCTCCAGAAAATGTTCCGTCAGTTCCAACTCATGCCGGCGGATCTCGGAAACGCCTCGCCGCCGGACGTACGTCGCCGACGCCAACAGGCCCGCGATCCCCAAGGCGTTGTGGCTGCCGGATTCATAGCGGTCCGGCAGGAACAGCGGCTGGGTTTCCACCTCGGAGACGCTGCCGGTGCCGCCCTCGCGCAGGGTCTGCAGTTCCCGTCCGGGACGGATATAAAGGGCGCCGGTGCCCAAAGGTCCCAGCAGTCCTTTGTGTCCGGGGAACGCCAAAAAATCAGCACGGAAGGCCCGCACGTCCACCGGGAGGGCTCCGGCCGACTGGGCCGCGTCGATGAGAAGGGGGATGCCGCGCGACCGGGCGAAACGCCCCACCGCCTCCACCGGCTGGATCACGCCGGTCACGTTGGAGGCATGCACGCAGGCCACCAAACGCGTCCGCGGACGAAGGGCCGCCGGTAATTTCTCAACGATCACGCGCCCCTCGCCGTCCACGGGCATCACATCGATCCCGACGCCGACGCGTTTTTTCAGTTCGTGGAGCGGCCGCAGGACGGAATTGTGTTCGTAGGGGGAGATGAGCGCCCGGTCGCCGCGTTTCCAGGGGAGCCCCTTGACGGCCAGGCTCAGTCCGTCGGTGGCGTTCAGGGTGAAGACGAGGCGCCGCTCGTCGGCCACGTTCAGGAGCCGCGCCAGGGCGCGTCGGCCGGAGGCCAGGATGCGGCCGGTCTCGACGGCGCGGGGATAAACGCCCCGCCCCGCGCTGGCCCCGATCTTTTTCTGGAACGAAACCATCGCCGCCAACACGGCGGGTGGTTTTGGAAACGAGGTCGCCGCGTTGTCGAAATAAATGCCGCCGGAATTTCTCAAATCCTCGAACCTCCTCCGTCGTCTCTTCCCGGTCCACCGGACCGCCCTTCCGGAAGTTTCCAATTCCCCGGTGACCGCGGCTATTTTACCATTTTCTCTCCCCGCCTCTGGAAGGGCCGGTGCGGCCTTTGTATAATTCTTGAAATGAAAAAACTTTCCGTGGTCGTTCTGGGGGCCGGGCCGGGAGGGGAGGCCGCCGCCAAAAAAGCCGCCGCCCACGGGGCGGAGGTGACGGTCGTCGAAAAGGCGGACCTGGGCGGGCTCTGCCTGAACCGCGGTTGCGTGCCGACCAAGACGCTGCTGGAAGCCGGACGATTGCTGAACCGGGCCCGCGCCGCGTCGGCCTACCTGAAAGGGAGCGACGGGCTCCGGGTGGAATGGGACGCTCTTCAAAAGAAGAAAACGGAGGTGGTGTCCCTTTTCCGAAAATCCATCGCCGACGCCTTCGCGCGCCAAAAAATAAAACTCCTTCGCGGCCAGGCCCGATTCCTCGACGATCACACCCTCGTCGTCCATTCGGACGGGGTAGAGGACCGCCTCTCCTTTGACCGGGCCATCGTCGCCACCGGATCCGTCCCCCTCGTTCCGCCGCCCTTCCCGGCCGTGGAACACGACCTCTTGGACAGCGACAAAGCCCTCGGCCTGGCCCGGGTTCCGAAGCGCCTGCTGATCGTGGGCGGCGGGGCCATCGGCTGCGAATTCGCCTGCCTCTTTCATGAATTGGGAAGCCGCGTGGTCCTTCTGGAAAAAACCCCCGCCCTGCTTCCCGGCGAGGACGCCGCGCTGGTCCAAGTCCTCCAGACCTCCTTCGAACAACGCGGCATCCAAATAAAAACAGCCTCCACCGTGGACCATTTGGAACGGAAAGACGGCGTTTGGCGGTGTCGACTGGGCGGCGGCGAGACGATGGAGGTCGACGAGGTCCTCCTCTGCGTCGGGCGGCGGCCGATGCTGACGGGACTGGGTTTTGAAAACGCGGGGCTGCGGCCGGAGAACGGCCGCCTTCCGGTCAACGAGTTCCTTCAGACCTCCCGGCCGCACATCTACGCCGTGGGCGACGTCAACGGACACTCCCTGCTGGCGCACGCCGCCGCGGCCCAAGGCGAAACGGCCGCCGACCATGCGGCGGGAGTGCAGACAGACCCCTACGACCCGCTCCAGGTCCCGCGCTGTCTCTACACCTGGCCGGAAGCGGCCAGCGTGGGTGAATGGAGACACACCGCCGAAACCAAGGGATTCGTCGTGAAAGCGCACCGGTTCTTCTTTCAGGGTTCCCCCAAAGCCTGGGCCAGCGACGAAGCCACGGGATTCCTTCAGCTCATTTCAGACAAAAACACCGGTCGGATCCTCGGGGCCCAGATCGTCGGCCCTCACGCCACGGAACTCATCCACCTCGTTTCGGTGGCGCTCCGCGCCAAGCTGACCACGGATCAACTGCGTTCCGTGGTCTTCGCCCACCCCACCCTCAGCGAAAGCCTTCGTGGAGCCCTTTCGCGCGGATGACCCGCCGCCCCTCCCCGACCGCGGGCGTTTTGTGAATCCTCCGTGCCGCTCTTGAAAAAATATGTGTCGGCCGCCGCCCTCCTTTTGTCGGGGGTTCTCGCCGCCGCGGCCCTCGCCGAGTCCTCCCTGCGCCTCGTCGACACCCGCCTGCACAGGGACATCCTCCGGGAATACGACGCGCGAATCATCTATCGCCGCACTCAGTCGTATTTCTCCGATCGGCCGTCTTCCCCCGAGGGATCCCGTTTCGTTTTCGTCTCCCCCCGCCTGCCGCTTCGTTACTCGGCCGGGGCCATTGAGACGGCGGGAGGGCCCCTGAGATACCGGAAAAACGGCCTGCTCGACGACGCGCCCGTCCACGGCGTCGTCCTCGGCGATTCCTATTCGGAAAATCTCTATCTTGACGACAGCGAGGGGTGGGTCAGCCTCCTTTCCCAGGCGACCCGGAAACGTTTTCTCAACCTGGCTCGAACGGGAACGGGAACCGAACATCACCTCCGTTGCGCCGAACTCATCCTTCCCGTCGCGCGGGCGGACGTCGTCCTCCTCCAGATCTGTTTCAACGACGTCCTCGACGACAACCGCCGGGCCGACCGAACACATCCCTCCCATCCCCGCGCCGGCCTCTTCCCGCGCCCGGACCGTCTTCGCCGTGTCGTCGCAGAAACCTTCCCCTTCAACCGCTCCGTTTTTTGTTTTATGTTCGCCCGCTGGGGAATGGAATTCATCGGCACACGTTTTTTTTCACCCCCCCTCACTCCCCCGATCCCCGAAACCTACCCTCCCGACGAGCTCGCCCGGACAACGAACAACATCGCGGCGATCAAGGGCCTCTCCGAACGCCACGGCGCGCATTTGATCGTCATCGCCTTTGCCGATGATCATTTTCTTGAAACATTGGGACTCCCGGCCTGGAGCCAAACGCATCATGTGCCCCTGGTCGTCCTGAATCGGTCGTCCTCCCTTTGGCAAGACGTCCCCCCCTCCGCGGATTTTTCCGCGCACCTCTTCCTCACCAACCCCCACTTCAACGAATTGGGGAACCGTAAAATCGCCGCCCATCTCCAACGCGTCCTCCAGGAGAAGCCCTCAGCGGATGCCGTTCAACTCCCACGGGACAGCGGGATCCCGGGATGAACGGTCCCCGGCAGATTCGTTCCATCGCGAAGGCGCCCCCCGAGGACCGGCCAAAAAAATCCTGGAGGCCGAAGCTCCTGCCCCACCACAAACAGTCCATTCCCGCCGGACGGAAATTTTTTCATGTGACGCGCCTCCTGGAAGAGTCGGGGCTCTCCACCGTTTGCCAGGGAGCCCTGTGCCCCAACCGGGCCGGATGCTGGTCGGGAGGCTCGCTCGCCTTCCAGATACTGGGCGACCTCTGCACGCGGCGATGCGCCTTCTGCGGCGAAAAAACCGGGCGGCCCCGACCCCCCGACCCCTCCGAACCCGAAAAACTGGCGGCGATGGCGCGGCGGTTGGGCCTCGCCCATGTCGTCATCACGTCGCCCTCCCGGGACGACCTTCCGGACCACGGCGCCGGCCAGTTCGTCGCCTGTTTGGAATTTTTGCGAAAAGAAATCCCGCGGACCACCGTCGAGCTTCTGGTCCCCGATTTCCAGGGGCGTCCGGATTTGCTAAAAAGTATCATCCAAATGCGACCGGACATCTTCAACCACAATCTCGAAACCGTGCGCCGCCTCACGCCCGAAGTGCGGGCGCGGGCGCTTTACGACCGCTCCCTGCAAATACTGCGCTGGGCGGCCGAAGCGGGGCTGCGCGTCAAGTCCGGGCTGATGGTGGGGCTGGGCGAAACCCGGGAAGAGATCCGCGAAACGTTGACCGACCTGAAAAGAAACGGCGTCTCCCTTCTGACGGTCGGCCAATACCTTCCGCCGAGCCCCCGGCATCGTCCGCTCGACCGGCTTTATTCTCCGGAAGAGTTCAGTTCCATCCGAGAGGAGGCGGCGGGCCTTTTCGAGAACGTCTTGGCGGGGCCGCTGGTGCGAAGTTCCTACCACGCCGCGGAAATGGCCGGCGCCCGATGAACCGGACCCCGCTCTACCCCCTGCAAAAACAGCTCGGCGCGCGGTTCATGGATTTCGGCGGCTGGGAACTGCCGCTCCAATTCAAGGGCATCCTCGCCGAACACAAGGCCGTCCGCGAGAAATCCGGATTGTTCGACATCTCCCACATGGGACAGGTCTGGGCCGAAGGCCCCGGGGCCGAGTCGTTTTTAAACGGCCTTCTGACGAACGACATCGCCGCGCTCCCGCCCCAAAAGGGGCTCTACAGCGTGATGTGCCGCGAAAACGGCGGGGTCATCGACGATCTTTATGTCTACCGGCTGACGACGGACCGTTTCCTCCTCATCGTGAACGCCTCCCGGAAAACGGCCGATCTCGACTGGATCCGGCGGCACCGGCCGGGGGGCGTGAACATCTCGGAACAGCCCGAGGCCGCGGCCGTCGCGCTGCAGGGGCCGGATTCGCCGGACCTCCTGAATCTGCTCTGTGCTCCGGCCCTGGCCCTGGGCCGGAACGGCGTCGGCGCTTTCACCATCGAAGGATCGGGATGCGTCATCGGCCGGACGGGCTATACCGGGGAAGACGGGTTTGAAATCTTCGCCTCCGCGGAAAACCTGCGGCGTATCTTTCAAAAAATATGGGAACTGGGCGAACCGCGCGGGCTGAACCTCTGCGGACTGGGCGCCCGAGACACACTGCGCCTGGAGATGGGATACCGCCTCTACGGTCAGGACCTGGACGAAGACCATTCCCCCCTGGAGGCCGGGCTGGGATGGACCGTGCGCCTGGAAAAAAAGGAGTTCATCGGCCGGGACGCCCTCCGGGAAGAAAAAGAACGCGGCCCCAAACGGCGTTTCATCGCTTTTCGTCCGACCGAACCGGGGGTGCCGCGGCACGGCGGGAAACTCTCGGCCGGCAACCAGATCGCCGGTGAAGTCACCAGCGGCACCTTCTCCCCGTCGCTCCAGGCCGGGATCGGGATGGGCTACGTGGAGTCCCGTTTTGCCGCCGCGCCGCTCGCGGTCGAGATCCACCACCGCGACGTGCCCGTCTCGATCGTCAAGCTCCCGTTTTATCACAAATAAATCCGTTCCTTAAAATCGAAGGAGATCCGCCATGAAACCCGAAGAACTTCGTTTTGTCGAAACGCACGAATGGATCGCCCCCGACGGCACGGTGGGGATTTCAGACCATGCCCAGCATGAGATCACGGACGTGGTCTTCGTGGAACTGCCGAAACCGGGCCGCGTCGTGAAAAGCGGCGAAGCCGTGGCCGCGGTGGAATCGGTGAAGGCCGCGTTCGACATCTACGCCCCCGTCTCGGGGACCATCGCGGCCGTGAACGAGTCGGTGACGAAAACGCCGGGACTGGTGAACCAATCCCCCTACGAGGCCGGCTGGCTGTTCAAAGTGAAGGCCGACCGGGAAGAGGAACGCAACGGTCTGATGACCCACGAGACATATCAAACCTTTTTGAAAAGCGAAACTCACTGACGATTCCATCCCGACTCGCGCCGAAAGGTCACCGCTCGAATGTTCGTGCCCCACACGGAAGAACAAAAGAAACAGATGCTCGATCAGATCGGCGTCCGCCGGTTCGACGACCTCCTGGCCGATCTGCCTTCCGACATCCGGCGGCCGCCCCTGAATCTGCCGCCGTCCCTCTCGGAGATGGAGATGGTGCGGCACATGGAGTCCTTGGCGGCCAAGGACCATCTGGCCCTGTCGTTCCTGGGCGCGGGGGCGTACGAACATTTCATTCCGTCGGCGGTCTGGTCGCTGGCGCTGCGGGGCGAGTTCGCCACGGCCTACACCCCCTATCAGGCGGAAGCCAGCCAGGGGACATTGCAGTCCCTGTATGAATTCCAATCCCTCATCTGCGAACTCTTCGGCATGGACGTGGCCAACGCCTCGTTATACGACGGCGCCAGCGCCGCCGCGGAGGCCTGTCTTCTGGCCCTGCGCCACACGGGCAAACGGAGGATCGTGATCCCGGAGACCGTGCACCCTCACACGCGCCAGGTGATTCAAACCTATCTGGCCCACAGCCCCGCCGACATCGTCACCGTCCCCCGGCGGGAAGGCACCACCGACCTGGGACGGCTCCAGGCCGCCCTCGGGCAAGAAACGGCGGCCGTCCTGTTCCAAACTCCGAACTTTTTCGGGTGTCTGGAGGAGTCCCACGAAATAGCGCGCCTCGCCCATGCCGCCGGAGCGCTCCTCATCGCCTCCTCTTATCCGACGGCGCTGGGACTAATCTCCCCGCCCGGCGAGTACGGCGCCGACATCGCCGTGGCCGAAGGCCAGCCCCTGGGCCTGCCGCTGGGATACGGCGGCCCTTATTTGGGGCTCTTCGCCTGCAAAACGGAACTGATGCGCAAGATGCCCGGCCGCGTCGTGGGGCGGAGCGTCGACCGTGACGGCCGCCGCGCGTTCGTCCTGACCCTCCAGGCGCGGGAACAACACATCCGCCGGGAAAAAGCCACCTCCAATATCTGTTCCAACCAGTCCCTGTGCGCCCTCGCCGCCGCCATCTACATGAGCCTCGTTGGAAAATCCGGCCTCAAAGAACTCGCCCTCCTCAACCTCCAAAAAGCCCGCTACGCCTCGAAACGGCTGGCGGAAAAAGGATTCCCGACGGCGTTCCCCCAACCGTTCTTCAACGAATTCGCCGTCAAATGCCCGAAACCGCCGGAACTGATCGCCGAGCGCCTGGCAAAAGACAAGGTGCTCGCCGGCTTGGCGCTGGGACGCTATTTTCCCGAACTGAAGGACCACCTCCTGGTCTGCGTGACGGAAATCAAGACCCGCCAGGACATCGACTGTTTCGCCGATCTATTGGAGCGGGCATGCCGATAGAGACCCCGCCTCCTTTGGAACCGTTGATCTTCGAGCTCAGCGTCGCCGGACGGCGGGGCCTGCCGTGGCCGAAACCGGACATCGCGGAAGCGGAAAACGAATCCCCCCTTCCCGCGGCGCTCCGGCGGCGGACGCCTCCGGAATGGCCGGAGGTCGCGGAACCCCAGGTGGTCCGCCATTTCACCCGGCTCTCCCAGCTGAATTTTTCCGTGGACACCCACTTCTATCCGCTCGGCTCCTGCACCATGAAACACAACCCCAAAGCCGCGGACCGGGTGGTCCTCCTGCCGGACTTCATCGGGCTTCATCCCCTGCGGCCGCACACCCTGAGCCAGGGGATATTGGAAATCCTGCACGATACGGAACGCTGGCTCTGCGCCATCTGCGGCATGGACGCCTTCACGCTGCAGCCCTCGGCGGGCGCCCAGGGGGAACTGACGGGGGTGCTGATCGCGCGGACCTATCACGAATCCCGCGGCCAGAACCGCCCCGTCGTCCTCATTCCCGACTCCGCCCACGGCACCAACCCGGCCAGCGTGGCGGTGGCGGGTCTCACCGCCGTGACCATCGCCTCCACCCCGGACGGCCACGTGGACGTCGACGTCTTGAAATCCAAACTCGGGCCGGACGTGGCGCTGGTGATGTTGACCATCCCCAACACCCTGGGGCTGTTCGAACCCCGCCTCCGGGAGATCGCGAAGATGGTGCACGACGCCGGCGCGCTGCTCTACATGGACGGCGCCAACCTCAACGCCCTGGTGGGCCTGTTGCGGCCGGGGGACCTCGGCGTGGACCTCCTCCACATCAACCTGCACAAGACGTTCTCCACGCCCCACGGCGGCGGCGGACCGGGGGCCGGCCCGGTGGGGGTCAAGGCGTTCCTCAGCGAATTTCTCCCCACGCCCCGCGTGGTGAAGGAGGACGGCGTCTACCGTCGGCGGATGGACTTCCCTAAATCCATCGGGAAAATCCACGGGTTCATGGGGAACGTCGGCATCGTCTTGCGGGCTTATTGTTATCTCCGTCTTCTGGGAGAAGAAGGCATCCGCCATGTCAGCGAGAACGCGATCCTGGCGGCCAACTACCTCCGGGTCAAACTGGCGCCGCTCTTCCCCAAGATGCCGAAGAAACCCTGCATGCACGAGGTGGTGGTGTCCGGAGAAGGCGCTTTCGGCCCGGGCGTGCACACCCTCGATGTGGCCAAGCGGCTCCTGGACGAAGGGTTCCATGCGCCCACCATCTATTTCCCGCTGATCGTCCCGGAAGCGCTGATGATCGAACCCACGGAAACGGAGACCAAGGAAACCCTCGACCTCTTCTGCAAGACCCTGGAATCGATCGTGGAAGAAAGCCGGACGTCCCCCGAAAAAGTGACGTCGGCGCCGCACCGCACTCCGATACGGCGCGTGGACGAGGTCAAAGCCGCACGCGAACCCGACCTCCGCTTCAAACGCATCCCTTAATCCCACCCCATGTCCCACGACTGGCGTCTCCTCCACGACGGCGCCCTCTCCGGCGAAGAGAACATGCGCCGGGACCGCGAACTCCTGGAAAACCAGCGCCGTCCCGACGCCCGGCCGACCCTCCGGTTCTTCCGGTGGAGCAGCCCCACCCTGACGTATGGAAAATTACAAGGGGAAGGGCCGGCGCGGCAGGCCGCCCAGGCGTTCGGCGCCGCCCACGTCGTGCGGCGGCCCACCGGCGGCGGCATGGTCTTACACGACAAGAACCTCAGCCTTTCGTTGACCTGGCCGCGCCGATCCCGCGCCTTCCCTGCTTCCTCCCGGTCCCTCTATCGCACGGTTCACCAAATCCTGAAAACCGCCTTGCGCGAATGCGGGACAGAAACCTCGTTTTTTGTGCCGGAGACTTCAAGGAAGGCCGGACCGGGACTCTGTTTTTCCGAACCGGTGACGGACGATCTGATGTGGCGGGGGAAAAAAGTGGCGGGAGGGGCGTTGCGGGCGACGCGGTGGGGCTTCCTCTATGAGGGCGACGTGCGGACGGAGCTCGTGGACATCGCGCCCGAGATGCTGATAGAAAAAATCACAGCGGCTTTCCGGAACTATTTCTCAAAGGGCTGACCCGGCCCTCACGACATCATTTCACCTACGTCCGCCAAAGAACCGATGCACGCAGCCCGCCGGCTCCCCCCGCCGGCGCGACAAAGCCAAACAGCCTTCAACCCCGCCCGCGTCGCCCCACAATAATCCTCCCGGAAACTGTCCCCCACGTGGATGGCCTCCGAAGGGCGCACCCCGGCCAGTTTCAGGGCTTTTTGGAATATCCCCGGATGCGGCTTGACGGATCCCACCACGGCGGAGGCGAGGATGAAGTCCACCCACGGCGCGACGCCGAGCCCCCGGCACAATTCAAAAAGGCGCGAGTCCCAATTGGACACGATCCCCACCGGCACGCCCCTCTTTTTCAATTTTTTCAAAGTCGGCAGGGCGTCCGGGAAAAGACGCCAGGTCTTCGGCTGAGCGAAGAGATCGTAGAGCTCTTCAAAGTAGGGGCGAAACGTTTCCTCCGACATACGGCGGCCGAAAACGGCCCGAACCAGGCGGGACCACCAGGCCTTTTCCTCCCCCTCGTCGGTATTTTTGAGGAATTCCAAACCGTTGCGGCGGCGCCATTGGGCCCGGAAACGCCGATCCACCCATTCGGCCGAGGCGTCACATCCGTATTTCCGCGCCAAGCCGGCGTAGACGTGGCCGACGGACGGGTGGGGACGGAACAGTGTGCCGCCGGCGTCGAAAAAAACGGCTTTGATCCGGCTCATCCCCGGCGCCCCCTCCGCGTTCGACGCGCCTTCTCCCGGCGTTTCAGTTCGCGCCACAACACCACGACCTCCGCCGCCGTTTTCAGCCTCTTTCGTCCGAAGACATGCGGGTGCCGTCGGACCAGTTTCCGGCAGAGGCCGGCCACCACGTCACGAATGTCGAATTTTCGCCGTTCGCTCGCCATCTGGGCATGGAACACCACCTGGAGCAGAACGTCCCCCAACTCCTCGCAGAGGTTGGCGTCGTCCTTCCGGCGCACGGCCCGGGCCACCTCCCCCGCCTCCTCCCGCAAATAGCGCAGGAGAGAGCGGTGCGTCTGCCGCCGGTCCCAGGGGCATCCGCCGGGTCCGCGCAGACGGGCCATGATTTTTATCAAGTCGTTGAAGGTCCCCCGTGCCATAATGGCTCATTTTAGAAGTTATCGCGTTCCCCCGCCACACCCCCGCCTCCGTCGAGCTTGACAGGGAGTCGGCTTTATAATACATTCCTACCCATGTGACTCCTTCGTTGAGAGGGGGTCTTTTTTTTCTATGCTCGAAAAAATCAAAGAGCTTCTTTTTGGTAAACCGAAGAGTCCTCTGGACCCGAAGGTCTTCCACAAAGTCTCCCTCATCGCCTTCTTCGCGTGGGTGGGTCTGGGGGCCGACGGGCTGAGTTCGTCGTGTTACGGCCCGGAAGAGGCTTTCCTGTCCCTCGGTCATTTCACCCACCTGGCCCTGCCGTTGGCGCTGATGACGGCGGTGACGGTCTTCATTCTGTCCGCCAGCTATTCGCAGATCATCGAACTGTTCCCGGCGGGCGGCGGCGGTTATCTGGTGGCGTCCCGGCTGATCGGCCCCAAGACGGGACTCGTCTCCGGCTGCGCGCTTCTGGTGGACTATGTGCTCACCGTGGCCGTCTCCATCGCCTCCAGCATGGACGCCATCTTCAGTTTCCTCCCCCACGACCTCCTGCGGTGGAAGTTCCTGGCGACGCTCCTGTGTCTCCTCCTGTTGATCATCCTCAACCTGCGGGGGGTCAAAGAATCGGTCCTCATTTTAACGCCGATCTTCATCGTTTTCCTCATCACGCACCTCCTGATGATCTTCTACGGCATTTTTTCCCACGGAGCCGAACTTCCCGCCCTGATGGGAGACACCGTCCAGGAAACGCGGCTGGGCGTGGCCGAGCTCGGTTCGTTCGCCATGCTGTTCATCCTCCTCCGCGCCTTCAGCCTCGGCGGCGGAACGTACACGGGCATCGAAGCGGTCAGCAACGGCTTGGCAATCCTCCGTGAACCGCGCGTCAAGACCGGGAAGAAAACCATGATGTACATGGCGATTTCCCTCGCTTTCACGGCCGGCGGCCTGCTGGTCGCCTACATCCTCAACAACGTCCATCACATCCCGGGCCGCACACTGAACGCCACCCTCTTCTACACCCTGACCGCCCCATGGCCCCTGGGGAATATCATCGTTTTCATCACGCTGCTCTCCGAAGGAGCGCTGCTCCTGGTGGCGGCGCAGACGGGCTTTTTGGGCGGCCCGCGCGTCATGTCCAACATGGCCGTGGACAACTGGCTGCCGCGCCGCTTCACGAACCTGAGCGACCGACTGGTGATCAAGGACGGGGTTTTGGCCATCGGGCTGGCGGCGCTCCTGGTGCTCCTCTACACCAATGCTTCGGTGAAAATCCTCGTGGTCATGTACAGCATCAACGTGTTCCTCACGTTCGCCCTCTCCCAATGGGGCATGGTCCGCCACTGGGTCAAGACCCGCCCTCCCCAACGGTTCCGAAAACTCCCCATCCCCCTCCTGGCGCTCCTCCTCACCGTCGGGATCCTTCTCATCACCTCCGTGCTCAAATTCAAGGAAGGCGGCTGGGTCACCATCGCGGTGACGGGCACCCTCGTCCTCTTCTGCCTCTGGGTGAAACAGCATTACTCGGACACCTACAAGACCCTGCGCCACCTGGACGAAATTTTGACGCAACTCCCCCTGCCGGAAGCCGCGGAATCCCCGGAAAAACTCCCCCAAAAACCGTCGGCGATCCTGATGGTGAACGGCTACAACGGCATGGGCATCCATTCGTTCCTCGCCATCCACCGGTTCTTCCCGGGGCATTTCAAGAATTTCGTCTTTCTGAGCGTCGGCGTGATCGACAGCGACCGATTCAAGGACACGGAGGAAATCGAGAAATTCAAGGCCGCCGTTCAAATCGACCTCGACAAATACGTCCGCCTGGCCAACCGCATGGGGCTCTACGCGGAGTCGCACATGGCCTTTGAGACGGACGTCATTGAAGGACTGGAACAGCTCTGTCAACAAGTGTCGTCCGATTGGCACAAAAAAGTCTATTTCACGGGCCAGCTCGCCTTCGAGGGGGAGACGTTCCTCACCCGCTTCCTCCACAACCAGACGGCTTTCGCCCTGCAGCGCAAACTCCTCTTCAGCGGCCTCGAGGTGGTCATCCTTCCCATCCGCGTGCGCCTGCCGCAGCGCCTTCCGGGATAAGCATGGATTTCTCCGCGCCAATGGACTATAATTTCCGCCTCTGACATGGAAACCCTCGCGGCCGCCCCTCTTTCCCCCCTCATCACCGCCGGACTTTCCGCCGTGCTGCTGGCGGTATTGCTCCTTCCGTTCGTCTTCAAGAAGATCGAACACGAACTGGAGATATTCCTCTTCGTGATGGGGGTCGTCGCGGTCAGCATTTCGGGACTTTGGAGCGGCCATCTCGTCCGCGACGCCCTGCTGGACCCCATCCGCCTCAAACACCCCATCGTGGAAGCGGTGCTCATCGCCGGACTGATCTTCCGCGCGCTCCGCACCCATATCCGAGGCTACGTCACGGCGCTGGAACGTCTTCTCGGCACGCGTCTGTTCTTCTTTTTCCTGGTGGTGTTCCTGGGGCTGCTCTCCAGCGTGATCACCGCCATCATCGCGGCACTGGTCTTGAGCGAGGTCGCCACGGCCCTGCATTTCAACCGCAAGACGGAAGTGAAACTTGTGGTCGTCACCTGTTTTTCCATCGGACTGGGGGCGGTGCTCACCCCGGTGGGCGAACCCCTGGCCACCATCGCGGTGGCCAAGCTCCAGGGGGAACCGTTCCACGCCGGGTTCTGGTTCCTTCTGAGAGAACTCGGCTGGTGCGTCCTGGCGGGGGTCGTGGCGTTGGGGTTGTTCTCCATGACGTTCCATCCCGGCAAGGAGACGCCGAAGAGCCACCTGGAACAGGACGCGCCGGAATCCCTCCGGGACGTCTTCGTCCGGGCGGGAAAGATCTATCTTTTCGTCATGGCGCTGGTCCTGCTCGGCGCCGGGTTCCAGCCGGTCATCGACGCGTATGTGATCTCCCTCCCGAGCGGCCTGCTCTACTGGATCAACACGGTCTCCGCCGTCCTGGACAACGCCACGCTGACCGCCGCGGAGATCAGCCCGAAGATGGCCCTCCCGCAGATCCGCGCGGTCCTGATGGGCCTGCTCATCGCCGGCGGCATGCTGATCCCCGGCAACATCCCCAACATCATCTCCGCCAGCAAGCTGAAGATCGGCAGCCGGGAGTGGGCGGTCATCGGACTGCCGCTCGGCTTTTCGATCATGGCGATCTATTACGTGGTCCTTTTTCATTTCTAGCCGACGCACGGAGGAGCCTTCATGAACCAGTCCGAAAAGATTTCCGAAGATAAAAGCACGACGAAGACCTGGCTGTTCATCTCGGCCATGGCGCTCGTCTGCGGCCAATGGCTCTTCCTCCGGGCCTCCGGCGCGGAGTTTCACAACGTCCTTCTCGGCGCCTTCCTCCCCGGCATCGCCATCTTCGGCGCCGCCTACGTGCTCTCCTGGGGAGCGGAACTCCTCCAGCTGGACCTTCCCCAGACCCTGGCCCTCCTGCTTCTGGCCCTGATCGCGGTCCTTCCCGAATACGCCGTGGACATGTATTTCGCCTGGATGGCCGGCAAAGACCCCCAATACACCGCCTACGCCACGGCCAACATGACGGGCTCGAACCGGCTTCTCATCGGCCTGGGCTGGCCGGTGGTGCTTTTGGCCTTCTGGTGGGGCTCCCGCAAAGATTCCATCACGCTGGAACCCGGCCACAAGATCGAGTTCCGCGCCCTTCTTCTGGCGACCGTCTACTGTTTCGTCATCCCCATGAAACGCTCCCTGTCGCTGGTGGATTTCATCATCCTGGTGGCAATCTTCATTTTCTACCTCTGGGGCGCCATCCACGCCGAAGTCCACGAGCCGGAACTGGAGGGACCGACAGAAATCATCGCGCGGTATCGTCCGGCGGTGCGGCGCTTCTGGACCGCTCTCTTCTTCCTCCTGGCGGGATCCACCATCTTTTTCGCCGCGGAACCCTTCGCGGAAGGACTGTTGAAGGCCGGCCGCACCCTCGGCATCGAGGAGTTCATCCTCGTGCAGTGGCTGGCGCCATTGGCGTCGGAATCCCCCGAATTCATCGTGGCGGTCATCTTCGCCCTGCGCGGACTGGCCGGGGCCGGCATGGGCACGCTGATCTCCTCCAAGGTGAACCAGTGGACGCTCCTGGTGGGCATGCTGCCGATGGTCTTCGCGCTTTCGGCCGGACACATGGGCCCCATGCATATGGATGAACGCCAGACGGAGGAGATGTTCCTCACCTCGGCGCAGTCCTTCTTCGCCCTGGTGCTGATCATTGATTTCACCTTCGGCTGGTGGGAAGCCGCCCTGTTGGCGGTGCTGTTCTCCACGCAGCTCCTCTTCCCCAGCACAGCGGTCCGCTACGTCTACGCCTACGGATACATCGCGCTGGGCCTGGGCCTCCTCGTTTTCTCCGGCCGGCGGCGACAGTGCCTGTTCCAGCTTTTTCGAAAACAGCGGGGAGCTTGACAAACCCTCCGATTCCGTAGTAAAGTAGTTGTAGCACAGCGTTGTGCGACAGCAGCTTTCATAAGCTTCATTCGTCAAGGACAAAGACGTCCTCCTCAGTGACTGGGGAGGATTTTTTTTTGCCGGGACATGAAGCCCAGGGGGGACGAGGGGGTCTCGACAGCCGCAAGGCGTGTTTTTGGATTCTGTCGCCGGCCGGCCATCTCGAAACGCGACCGGACGGAATAACTCTGAGGGCTATCCTCAATCCAGAAGGAGACCACCATGGACGCAAACAAAACGAAGGCCAGCATCAAGGACGCATCGAAATCGAAGGGGCAGCACCCCCAAAACGCGGCCGAGGCCGTCGCCTGGGCCCGAAAATCCGGCGTGAAGATCGTGGACTACAAGTTCACCGACCTGCTCGGGACGATGCAACACATCTCCTACGCGGCGGACAAACTGAAAGAAAGCGTCTTCGCCGAAGGCATCGGGTTCGACGGTTCCAGCATCCGCGGGTTCCAGTCCATCAACGAATCCGACATGCTCCTCCTGCCGGATCCGGCCACGGCCTTCATCGACCCGGCCCTCAAGATACCCACCCTGTCTTTCCTCTGCACCGTGAAGGACCCCGTCAGCGGCAAAGGCTATCTCAAGGATCCCCGCAGCATCGCGCGGAGGGCCGAAGAGTACCTGCTCAAATCCGGCATCGCCACCGAGAGCTGGTGGGGCCCCGAGGCGGAGTTTTTCGTGTTCGACAGCGCGCGTTTCGACCTGGGCCAGCACGGCTCTTTCTACGAGCTGGATTCCGTCGAAGGCATCTGGAACACCGGCAAGGACAACGCGGGGCAGCCCAACCTGGCCTACAAGATCCGCAACAAGGAGGGCTATTTCCCCACGCCGCCCATGGACACTCTGCAGGATTTCCGTTCCGAAGCCATCCTGCGGATGATCGAGGCCGGATTGGACATCGACCTGCACCACCACGAGGTGGCCACCGGTGGACAGGGCGAGATCGGCGTGGGCGTTCGTACGCTCACCTCCGCCGCCGACCAGCTGGTGCTCTACAAGTACATCCTTAAAAATGTCGCCCGGGAACACGGCAAAACCGTCACCTTCATGCCGAAACCCCTGTTCGGCGACAACGGCACCGGCATGCACACGCACCAGTCCCTCTGGAAGAACGGCGCCCCCCTCTTCTTCGACAAGAAGGGGTACGCCGGCGTTTCCCAGCTGGCGCTGTGGTACATCGGCGGTCTGCTCAAACACGCCCCGGCGCTGTGCGCCATCTGCAACTCCACCACCAACTCCTACCGCCGGCTCGTTCCGGGATACGAGGCGCCCACCAACCTGGCCTATTCGGCCCGGAACCGTTCCGCCGCGGTGCGCATCCCCATGTATTCCAACGAACCCAAACAAAAACGCGTGGAGTACCGCCCGCCGGACGCCGCCAGCAATCCCTACCTGGCGTTTTCCGCCATGTTGATGGCCGGGCTGGACGGCATCCGGAAAAAGATCGACCCGGGCAAGCCCTACGAGGTGGACATCTTCGAGCTCTCCACCAACGAGGCGCGGGAGATCCCGCAAGTGCCCGGCTCGCTGGACGCCGCCCTGCAGGCCCTGGAAGACGACCACGCCTTCCTCCTGGAAGGGGGCGTGTTCACCAAAGAGCTCATCGAGACTTGGATCGAATACAAGGAGAAGAAGGAACACGACTTCGTGCGGCTTCGCCCGCACCCAGCCGAGTTCCACCTCTACTACGACTGCTGACCCCGCGGGATGTTTCCATGCCGCACGGGGCCGTGCGGCGAATTTCGAACGAAGACGTTCGTCATTTTGCTATAGTGACGAACGTCTTCGTTTTTTGAGCGCGTTACACCGACTCGACGACTACTCGTCTTCAAAAGGAGATATCATGTTCACACATCCGAAACGCCGCATCGGAAACAGGTTGGTCCTTGCCGCCCTCTCCGCCGTTCTCGCCCTCTCCGGGCAGGTCGCCGCCGAAGGCCCCGCTTTCAGCGGGTTCATCGACTTCGGCTACAACTACAACTTCAACGGCCGCACCATCAACACCCTGCGCGGGTTCGACGCCAACGCCAATTCCCTCACCCTTCAAAACGCCGAATTGGTGGCCGAGGGACGATCACAAAGCAACGTCGGCTACCGGGTGGATGTGGATTACGGCTACGACGCCTCCCTGATCCATTCGGCGGGGTTCACCTCCACCGGCAACGGGACACTGCAAACGGACATCCAACAGGCCTACATCACGGTGCCGTGTCCCCTCACCCGCGGGACCGTGACCGTCGGGAAATTCGTCACCCAGCACGGGGCCGAGGTGATCGAGGCCAAGGACGACTACAACATCTCCCGAGGCTTCCTGTTCACCTACGCCATCCCCTACACCCACACCGGCGTGAAATGGGACAAGGCCTGGGGAGACGCTTTCACCACCATGCTGGGCGTCGTGAACGGCTGGGACAACCTCCAAGACAACAACAAGGGAAAAACCCTCCATGCCGGCGTGGGTCTCCTGCCGAAAGAAAAAATATCCCTGACGGTGAGCGGAACCTACGGCCCGGAACAGACGACCCCCGTCCCGCCCACCCCCAGCACCGAAAAAAACAGCCGAAGCGTGGTCGATACCATCCTGAAAGTGAGCCCGACGGACAAGTTGACCCTCATCGCCAACCACGACTGGGGCATCGAAGAGGGACTGGTCTCCGCGCAGGCGGACAACACCACCTACAATTGGCAGGGCCTGGCCCTCTACGCCGTCTACGGCTTCACGGACGACACCTCGGCCGCCCTGCGCTGGGAAACGTTTGACGACGAGGGCGAACTTTCCAACCAGTCTCGGCTGGGGCTGAACCAGCCGGTGGTGCTGCATTCCCTCACCGCCACGCTTCAACGCAAACACAACGGGGTGATTTATCGGCTGGAATACCGCCAAGACGACGCCACCCGAAAGGTCTTTTTCGACAACAAGACCTTGCCCGACGACACGCAGAGCACCGTGGGGGCACAGATCATCTACGCGTTTTAGGCATGACGCTCCGCCGTCTCCCGACCGAAAAGCCGGGAGACGAAAAAGAACTCCCCGGTCTTCCGACGGCGCAATTCTTTCGGGAGGCCGGGGAAACCGGATCAGGGGATCCCATGGAGATAAAAGCCGCTCAAATCCTGAAAAACGAAAGTGTCCGGGTCTATTTCGACCCCATCCTTTCCGTTAAAAAAAAGTCTCTCATCGGACTCAGCGAGGTCGGGTGCGGGGTGGATCCCGAAACAGGGGCCGATATCCCGGCCAACGCCCTCCTCCGCCTGGATGCGTCTCCCGGCACCCGCCTGCAGATGGACCGACTCCTCCGAAAAAAAGCCCTGGAAACCTTCAAAGGACTTCCGGGGAAGAGCAGCGACCTCCTTCTTTTCGTCCGCCTCGACACCGCCATCATTGATTCCAACGTGGTCGGCTCGGGACACCTGTCGGGCCTCGTGCGCGACCTGGGCCTCGACCCGAACAACATCGTGATCGAACTCGCGGCCTCCGGCGTCCCCGACACCTCGGCCCTGAAGGAATTCATACAAACCTACCGCCGGCACGGGTTCCTCATCGCCCTCAACGAAGTCGGATCCGGGCATTCCAACATGAACCGGCTGATGCTGGCGCGGCCCGACCTGCTCAAGATCGGGAGCGGCCTCACAAAGAACATCGACCGGGATTATTACTGCCGGGAGATTTTCACTGCGTTGACCCACCTGTCGAAAAAATTGGGAGCGCTGATCGTTGCGACGGGGATGGAGCGGGAAGAGGAGGCGGTGTCCGCCCTGGGGCTGGGCGCGGACATGATCGAGCTGGGTCTTCGGCTTTCGCCCGACGGCGACCCGGCGGAGACCCGCTCCCTCCTGGAAGGAACCATGGACCGGATCGGGGCCGGACTCAAGGACACTCTCGTCAGGAAAAACAGCGACCGCCGGGAACAAGCCCGCGGACATGAAAAACTCGTGACCGAGATTTTACGAGGGCTGAACAAGTCGTCTCGGGAACATTTCGACGCCCAACTGGCCGAGGTGCTCGAAAAACACCCTTCCCTGGAATGCGCCTACATCCTGGACAGAAACGGCGTTCAAGTGACCGAAACGGTGTTTATGAAGGGAAAAACGTACAAGAAAAAAAGCCTCTTCGCCCCGGCGAAACGGGGGGCCGACCACTCCGCCAAAGAATACTTTTATCTTCTCAACGACGCCTTCGTCAACCGGTTCACCACCGAGCCCTACATCTCCCTCGCTTCCGGCAGTCTGTGTCTCACCGTTTCAAGTCTTTTCCGGGATGCGGCAAACCAGGAATTCGTTTTCTGCGCCGACATCCCGCTGGAGTCGGCGTGACCCTGGCCGGACACCCCCTATTGGCGTTGTCCCTGGCCGTTTTCCGGCAGGATTTCCGCCAGGCGGTTGAACTCCTCGAGGGTAAACGTCTCGGCGCGGCGGACGACGTCGAATCCGGCGCGTTTCAGGCAATCCTCCACGGCGTTTTTTTCGAGTCCCAGCACGCGCGAGAGGCTGTTGCCGATGGTCTTCCGTCTTTGACCGAAGGCCGCGCGGACGGCGCGGAAGAATTTCTTTTCATCCCGGATTTTCGAGGCCGGCCATCTCTTTAGACGAACCACGGTGGAGGTGACCTGCGGCCGCGGCTGAAAACATCTCGGCGGCACATCGAACAGAGACTCCGCCTCCGCTTTTCCCTGCACCGCCAAGGTCAAAATCCCGTAATCCCGACTGCACGGCGCCGCGACGATCCGGTCCGCCACCTCTTTCTGCACCATGAACACCGCCCGGTCCCACCCGGTCCAGTCCAAGACCTTGCGTAAGATCGCGTTGGCCGCCGAGTAGGGGAGGTTTCCGATGAAAGCGACCGGACCCGGCCCGGCGGGGAACGGCCACTCCAAAAAATCTTCCGCCACCACGCGGACCTTCGGCCATCCCTGCGCCAGCCCCGCCGCCAGATCCCTGTCCAACTCCACCGCGGTCAGATCGGACGTCCGCTCGGCCAAAAGCCCGGTGAGGATCCCCTTGCCGGGACCGATCTCGATGACCGGCCCTGAAAACGGGGCCAGCGATTCAACGATCCGTTCGGCCGTGTTCTTATCGACGAGAAAGTTCTGTCCCCACTTTTGCCGCATCGTTCACCCGGAAGTCCCGGACCGGCCACCGGACCGTTTTTTCTGTAACGCCCGGCGAAGCCGGTCCAGCGCCGTGAGCGCGCTCCGTTCGCGGATATCCTCCCGCGTCCCGGAAAATCGATGTTCGGTGACGGAGACCCCCCTCTTCCCCGCCAAGGCGATGTACACCAGACCGACGGGTTTCTGCGGGGTACCGCCGGAAGGGCCGGCGACGCCGGTGAGAGCCAAGGCCCAATCGGTGCCCGCACGGCGACGGCACCCCGCCGCCATCTCCCGGGCGCATTCCGCCGAAACCGCGCCGTGCCGCCGGAGCGTTTCCTGCCGAACGCCCAAGAGCCGCCTTTTGCTCCGGTTGGAATAGGTCACGGACCCCTGCATGAAATAATCGGAACTGCCGGGAACGCGGGTCAATTTTTCGGCCACCAACCCGCCCGTGCACGACTCCGCCGTGGACACGGTCTCCTTCCGTCGCCTGAGGTCCCGGCCGACGCATTCTTGAAGCGTCTCCTCGCCGAACCCATAAACATCCCCGCCGAACTCCGCCAGGACGGCGGAATGGATCCTCGCCAACGCGGATTCCACCGCCGCCGGCGCGGGACCGGCCACCGTGACCTTCACGTCGATGATGAACCGCTGGGCGAGGATGCCCCAGGTGACTTCGATTTTCCCGGGCGCGCGCGACCGTCGGCGAAGGCCGTCCAATCGCTCGTCCACGGCCGATTCGGAGAAGTTGAAGAGCCGGTATATCTTCGTCTTGCGAGTCCGCGGCGGGAGGCGCGTCCGGAGGAACGGCAAAAATTTTCCCTCCATCATGGGAAAAAACTCCCGGGCCGGACCCGGAAAAAGGGCGAGGACCTTCCCCCCCGCCACCAGCACCTGGCCCGGGGCGGTGCCGTAAGGGTTCTGCATCACCGCGGCGCCGGCCAACACATAGGTCTGTCGCCGGTTTTCCTTCGGCATGGGCCACCGCCGGCGGCGGAATTTATTTCGGATGTCGTCCATGAGCGGTTTTTGGAAGCGCAACGGGCGGTGGGTCACCTTGGCCCAAACGTCGCGCGTGAGGTCGTCGAAGGTCGGCCCGAGTCCTCCCGTGCAAAGGACCACCTGGGCCCGCCGCCAGGACTCCCGAAAGACCTTCTCCATTTCGGCGGGATCATCCCCGACGGTGACCTCGCGCGAAAGGGCCAGCCCCACCTCCGCCAGACGGCCGGCCACGGCGGCGGCGTGTGTGTTGACCTTGCCGGACAGCAGCTCGCTGCCCACGCAAAGCAACTCAACCCGAGGCGGCCCGTTCATAACGAGGGGGACGTGCCTCAGTGGAAAAAACCGACCTTATTGTCGGCCGGCGGCTGGCCGGAGGTCCGGATCGGGCCGAAGCGGGCCTCATAGCGGGAGATGTTGTCCTGCAAAGCCAACAGGAACCGTTTCATGTGGGCGGGGTTGGTGATGATGCGGGAGCGCACCCGGGCCTTGGGGGGCTGCGGCGAATGGAAAATGAAGTCGAGCACGAACTCCGTCTCAGAATGCGTGATGAGCGCCAGATTCGAATAGACGCCGTTGGCCGTAGCGTCGTCCATCTCAATGGAAAGCTCCTGCGGCGGGACCGCCGGGTTTTGTTCAGTCATATCGTCCTCCCCTTTTCTGTTTTTAAGATTCGCCCCAAGAGTGCCGCGACTCTTTCAACACCACGGGCAGCAGACACAGCAAACCGATCAGGTTCGGCAAGGCCATGAGGCCGTTGGCGATGTCGGCCAAATTCCAAACCATCGTCAGTTCCGTCATCGCCCCGAAAAAGACCGCGACGCAGAAAACGATCCGGTAAGGCCGGACGACGCGGAGTCCGAAAAGATAGACGAACGCCTTTTCGCCGTAATAGGACCAGCCGATGAGCGTGGAATAGGCGAAAAGGACCAGTCCGATGGTCACCACCCAGCCGCCCCAGTGGCCGGGAAGGCCGGTGGAAAAAGCGGCCATGGTGAGGGGCGAACCGGTGAGAAGCCGGCCGGCGGCATCCGGCTGCGTCCAGGCGCCGGTGACCAGGATGACGAGACCGGTGACGGAACAGACGACGAGGGTATCCAAAAACGTCTGTGTCATGGAGACGAGGGCCTGAAGGGCCGGGTGGCTGGACTTGGCGGCGGCGGCCGCGAAACCCGCGGTGCCGAGGCCCGACTCGTTGGAGAAAACGCCGCGGGCCACCCCGTACCGCACGGCCAGCATGACGGAGGCCCCGCCGAAACCGCCGGCGGCCGCCGTTCCGGTGAAAGCGTCCCGAAAAATCAGCGCCAACACCTGCGGTATTTTATCCGCGTTCATTACCAGTATCACACCGCCCCCCAGCATATAGACCACGCACATCACCGGCACCATCCAGCACGATGTTCGGGCGATGGACTGGATGCCCCCGATCAGCACCAGCGCGGTGGCCACCGCCAAGACAAGTCCCGTCACATAGGTCGGGACGCGGAGCGCGTCGTGGACGGCGTGGGCCACGGAGTTGGCCTGCACCATGTTGCCGATCCCGAAGGCCGCCACCGCGGCGCACAGCGCGAAAACCGTTCCCAGCCATTGGACGCCGAGGCCCCGGGCGATGTAGTGCATCGGTCCCCCGCTCATGGTGCCGTCGGATTCCGTCACGCGGTATTTGACGCCCAACAGGGCCTCGGAATATTTGGTGGCCATGCCCACCAGTCCCGTGACCCACATCCAAAAAAGCGCTCCGGGCCCTCCCAAGGCGATGGCGGTGGCCACGCCGGCGATGTTTCCGGTTCCGACGGTGGCCGCCAGAGCGGTCATCAGCGCTTGGAAATGACTCACGTCGCCCGAGGCCCCTTCCTCGTGCCTCACCCAAAACGCCAAATACAGGGCCTTGGGAAGCAGGCGGAACTGGAGCCCCCGCAAAACCACCGTCAGAAGGAGACCCGTGCCCACCAGCAGAACCAGCATGGGCGGCCCCCAGACGATATCGCTTATCCTCTGCACCATGATTTTCATGTCTCTACCGGTCGGCCCGAAATTGGAAGTAGCCGGCGAAGGTCAGCCCCAGATAGAGCCCCCCCGCACGGCCGAAGACGCCCCAGGGAACGTCCGCCGGATGGTCCAGGTGCGCCCCCAAAGCCCACAGGATCGCGACGGAAGCCGCGGCCCCGGCCACGCCGAGAAAAAAAGCGAGACGCCTCGATCGGCGGCGGCGATTGAGGAAACCGACGACCAAAAGAACGGTGGGGAACAAAACGGCGAAGCGGCTCCACGAAATGGCGTCCCACCCGGCCTCCCGGAGCGCCGACACAAAACCGGCCGCATAGAAAAAACCCGCCAGGAGAAGATAGGGGGTCGATGAGGAAAGAAACTTTTTGAGGGAATTTTTTTCTTTAACGGCGGGCATTCAGGGGCTTCTGGTCAGGATCTCTGCTGAAACCGAACGGGGCGCTTAACGGGCGGAAAAAATCACAGCCCGAGTTCTTTCAGGATGGCGTCGGCGCGCGGTTCGACGGATTTCGGGGCCGGCATCACGGCCATGGCGCGGTCCGGGTCCTTCAACCCATGCCCGGTGAGGATGCACACCACCGTGGCCGCGGACCGGGCGAACGCGTCGTCCCGGGCGGCGTATTTTTTCAAGCCGGCGACGGAAGCCGCGCTGGCGGGTTCGCAGAAGACCCCTTCCTGAGACGCCAACGCCTTATACGCCGAGAGGATTTCGTCGTCGGTGACCGAATCGATGCGCCCGCCGGACTCGTCGCGGGCGGCCTCGGCCTGTTTCCAGGACGCGGGGTTGCCGATGCGGATGGCGGTGGCGATGGTCTGAGGGGACTTCACAGGCTCCCCTCGAACAATGGGGGCCGCCCCTTCGGCCTGATATCCCATCATCTTCGGCCGCCGGGATGCCTTCTTCAGGTCGGAATATTCCTTGTAACCTTTCCAATAGGCGGTGATGTTGCCGGCATTCCCGACGGGCATGAATTGGAAATCCGGCGCATCGGACAAATCGTCCACGATCTCGAACGCCCCGGTCTTTTGCCCCTCGATGCGATAGGGGTTGATGGAGTTGACCAGCGTCAGTTTCCCGGTGGCGCTCACTTTCTTCACCATCTCCAGGGCGTCGTCGAAATTCCCCGCCACGGAATAAACCTCGGCGCCGTGCATCACCGCCTGGGAGAGTTTCCCGAGGGCGATGGCGCCGGCCGGGATCAGCACCACGCACCGGAGCCCCGCCCGCGACGCGTAAGCGGCCGCCGAGGCGGAAGTGTTGCCGGTGGAAGCGCACACCACGGCCCTGGATTTTTCCTCCAACGCTTTTGAAATGGCCATGGTCATGCCGCGGTCCTTGAAGGACCCGGTGGGGTTCAACCCCTCGTATTTCACAAAGAGCCGGAGACCGGGCGCGCCGGCCCATCGGGCCAACCGGGGAACGGGAATGAGCGGGGTGTTGCCTTCTTTCAGCGACACCACCGGCGTGGCGGCGGAGACGGGAAGGTGCTTCCGGTATTTTTCGATGATTCCCTGATAGCTCATGGGGCGGTTAAAACGAGTCCTCGATGCGGAGGTGGACGGTCTTCCGCCGGACGACGGCGAGACGGTCGATGTTCCGCGCGGCCTCGCGCACCCTCCCCTCGGGAGCTTTGTGTGTGAGGACCACGATGGGCACGCCGCCGCGGACGGCCGCCCCCAACGCCGACTCCGTGTCTTCCTGGTGCACGGAGGAGATGGAAACTTTCTGCCGGGCCAGGAACCGGGTGATCTGCGCCAGGACGCCCGGCCGGTCCACCGTGGTGAACCGCAGGTAATGACGGCACTGGAGCTGGTCGAAGGGGATCGGCTTCAATTGAACGGCGGGATTGTAGGTCACGTACGGGATCTGTCCCGCGGTGCCGTTGGCCACCTGGCGTGCCAGGTAGATGACGTCGGAAACGACGGCGCTGGAAGCCGCCATCTGGCCGGCCCCCTTGCCGTAGAACATGACGTCGCCGGCGGCGTCGCCGTGCACGAAGATCGCGTTGTATTCCCTCGGCACATTGGCGAAAGGATGGGTGCCCGGAATGAGCGTGGGGTGGACGCGCGCGGAAAACCGGTCTTTCCCAAGCTCGACGATGCCCAACAGTTTGGTCACCATCCCGAGCCGTTCGCGCGCGAAGTGGACGTCCCACACGTCGAGGGAGGAGATCCCCTCGCGCGTCACGTCCTCCAGGCGGATCCAGGCGCCGCTGGCCAGGGAGGCGAGGACCGCCAGCTTATGGGCGGCGTCGATCCCTTCGATGTCGAAGGTGGGGTCGGCCTCGGCGAACCCGGCCTCCTGGGCGCCTTTCAGGGCGGCGGCGAAATCCATGCCGTCCTCCGTCATGCGGCCGAGGATGTAGTTGGTGGTGCCGTTGAGGATACCGTAGATCTTTTCGATGCGGTTGGCCGCCAGCCCCTCGTTGATGCCTTGAATGACCGGGATCCCTCCGCCGACGGCGGCCTCGAAATAGAGGAGCGCTCCCGATTGCTGGGCCGCGACGCTCATCTCCCCCCAATATTTCGCCAGGAGCGCCTTGTTGGCGGTGGCCACGTGTTTCCTCGATTTCAACGCGGCCAGCACCAGGGTGCGCGCCGGCTCGTACCCGCCGATCAGTTCCACCACGATGTCCACGTGGGGATCGTTCACCACGTCGCGCCAGTCGCGCGTGAAGCGGGGCTTCTGGACGCCGCGCGGCGGGACGGGTTTCCCATATTTGTCGCACGTCCACAGCAGGCGCATCTTCGCCCCCGCCTTGCTCTCCAACACGGGCAGGTTGGTCTGCAGGAGTTTGGCCACCCCCAGCCCGACGGTGCCGCAGCCGACGAGGCCGATGTTGACGACGTCTTTCTTCATCGGGTTTCCGCCTCCACGGGACGCGGTCTCGGGCGGCGCTCCTCTCGGGCGGCGGCGGGACGGGCGGGAAGGGCGCCGTGCTTCCGGAAAAATTTCTTGATCCGCAGGGCGGCGTCGTAGAAACGGTTGTCGTGGGTGACGAGCGCGAACCGCACATAGCCCTCCCCCTGCTGGCCGAACCCGACGCCCGGCGCCACGGCGATGCCGGTTTCGAGCACCAGCTTCTCGGCGAAGGCCAGCGAACCCATGGCGCGGAAAGGTTCCGGAAGGGGCGCCCAGACGTACATGGTGGCTTTCGGCATGGGCACGGCCCAGCCCATGCGGTTCAGCTCGTTGACGAAATAGTCGCGGCGGCGGCGATAGACCTCCACCGTCTGTTTGACGCACTCCTGCGATCCCTCCAGGGCGGCCGCGCCGGCCAGCTGAAGGAACGTGGGCACGCCGTAATCCACGAAGGACTTGAATTTTTCCAGCGGCGCGAGGAGTTCCTTTTTTCCGCAGACCCATCCCATGCGCCAGCCGGCCATGTTGTAGGTCTTGGAGAAGGAGTGGAACTCCAAAGCCACGTCGCGCGCGCCGGGCGTTTCCAGGAAACTCGGCGCCTTGTACCCGTCGAAGGTGATCTCGCAGTAGGGGTTGTCGTACGCCACCAGAAGGTCGTTCTTCTTGGCGAAACGCACCGTCTCCTTGAAGAAGGCGAGGTCCTCCACCACGGCCGCGGTGGGGTTGTTGGGGTAATTCAGAAAGATAAGTTTGGCGCGCTCCAAAACGCGCCGCGGGATCTTCCCGTAATCGGGCAGATAGCCGTTCTCCGGCCTGAGCGGCACCGGCTGCACCTTCCCGCCGGCGAGGATCACCCCGTTGAAATGCACGGGGTACGCCGGCACCGGCACCAAGGCCACGTCGCCGGGGTTGAGATAAGCGGCGCAAAGATGCGCGATGCCCTCTTTGGAGCCGACCAGCGCCAGCACCTCGCTGTCCGGGTCGAGCCCCACGCCGAACCGCCGTTCCATGTGCTTCACCACGGCCTTGCGGAAGCGGGGCATGCCTTTGGCCTGCGGATAGCGGTGCGTGCGCGGATGATTGTTCACGGTGTCCATCAGCCGCTCCACGACGTGCGGCGGGGTGGGGACGTCCGGATTTCCCATCCCCAGGTCGATCACGTCCAGCTTTTTGGCGTACGCCTGGGCCGTGAGGGCCTTGATGCGGGTGAACAAATAAGGAGGAAGCTGTTTGAGTTTACGTGCGCACTGGATCATTTTTCAATTCCGTTTCCCGGCGCCGCCGCGGCGCCGCACATGTCAAATCGGTTCGAAGGAACTCTTCTCCCGTTCCCGCCAGGCCGGCAGGCGTTTCGAAAAAATCCACAAAGCCCGTCCAAGAAAAAAGACGGCCGCCCCGTAGAACGCCTCGAAACCGGCGAAGCGGAACCACTGTTCCCGCGTGACGAATTCCCAGGGGCGGGACGAATAAAAATTGGCTTCCGGGCCGCCGACGAAACAATCCCACATCCCCTTGATAAAGAAGAGAGTTCCCCACCCCATAAAAAGAACGGCCGCCAAACGCGGAAGGGCGCGGACTGCCACTTTTTCAGTCATCGATGGAAACCCTCAAGGCCCGACGTGGAAACTTCTCCCCCCGCAAACGCTTCCGGAGGGTCAGGCCTTGATCAGCTTTTTCAGCGACAGGCTCGGCTTGAAAGAAATCTTTCGGCCCGCCGGAATGGCGATGGTTTCCCCGGTTTTGGGATTGCGCCCCGGCCGGGCCTTTCGGGCCTTCACCTTGAACGTCCCCAGCCCGGTGAGGGAAATCTTCCCGCCGTTCTTGATGGTTTCCCGAATGGACCCCACCAGCGCCTTCACGGCGCGGACCGACTGGGCCCGGCGCAAACCGGCGTCTTTGGATATCTTCAGGATCAACTGCGATTTATTCATGAGCACAACCTCCGGAAAATCGTCGCACCAGCCTTACAACCCGCGACCGGTCCTGTCCATAATTCGATTTATATCTATTTTTAGCTGAGAAAATGCATTTTGTCAAGGGCATCAAAAACACGGGCTTTGCCGCGGACAGCCCCCCCGGCCGCCGCATTTAAAGGCCCCCCCGAAAAAGCTCCTTAATAGGTATTCAAAACGTCGATGAGCTGCCGCAGCCGGCCGAACCGCATTCTCTTGAACCGGAAGACGAGCCGCGGGAGGTCCGGATATTCGTTCTCTTCCGGCAAGGCGCCGCCGAGATGGAACCCCCCTTTCTGGCAGATATCGGCGAACCGCTCCGTGATCTTTTTCAGGCCGGCCGGCGGAAGGGGCCGCTGCAGGCGGATCACCAGATCGTCCCCCACGTAACGCTTGGAGTGATAGTTCTTGTAAAAACGGAGGATCTCCGCGGCGGCGGCGGACACGGAATTCGTCACGTAGAAGAGGCTCAGGTCAGCCGGCAATATTTTCCCGGTCTTCAACAGATGTTTCTCCATATAATGTTTCAAGTCGGACCAATAGCGGCTGCCCGACGGGCTGATGAACACGATCGGCATGGGGTCGGACTTGCCCGTCTGCACCAGGGTGAGGACCTCCATCGCCTCGTCGAGGGTGCCGAACCCTCCCGGGAAAAAGACCGCGGCGCTGGTCTCTTTCAGGAAAAACAGTTTCCGGGTGAAGAAGAACCGGCAGTCGATGTAGAGGTCCGGCTGAGTGGCGATGTATTTGTTGGCGCCCTGCTCGAACGGAAGCCGAATGTTGATGCCGAAACTCTTCCCCGGACCGGCGCCTTCGTTGCCCGCCTCCATGATCCCCGGCCCACCGCCCGTGATCACCATGTAGCCGTTCTTCGACATCCGCCGCGCGAATTGACGGGCCTGCTGGTATTCGGCGTGCCCTTCGGGGGTACGGGCGGACCCGAACATCGTCACCTTCCGCAAATGCCGGTATTCCTTGAACACCCGAAACCCGTAACGCATCTCCCGCAGGGAACGGCTGAGGATCTTCACGTCGCCGCGGTCGATCTGCGAGTGGTGCGTCTTCAACGCGGTGACGATGATCTCCCGCACCAGGTCGCGGTTGTCCTGCACGGCGCCGGGGACGTCCGCCAGCGCCACCAGCTCGTCGATGCGCCGGAGGACCTTCGGGTCCCACGCGTCGAACTCTTTCCCCTTCGCCGGGTTCCGAAGAACGCCCGAGGTGTTTTTGGAGGATTTCTCTTTCGTCATGCCGGTTTGATTTTCCCTTTCAAAAACGAAAAAACGGCGCGCGGACGGATCGCGACCGTTCTTTTTCCATTATACACAATTTGCGGCCGCTCCCCTCTCCCGGCGGCGACGGACCACCCCCGGCCGGAATTGGGGCTTATTTGCTAATATCCCCTCATGCGCTCCGTCGCGGCGGCAAGACCGAGCCCCTCCGTCTCTTCCTTTCCGGCACGGATACTCTTTTTATCCGCGCTGTTCCTCGGCGCGGCGGCCTCCGCGCCCCTCCTCTTCGCCAAAGATTTCGCTTGGTCCCAAAAAAACCTCCGCGCCGGACAGGTCTCCCGACGGGGGCTCCGGGCGGGCGCCATCAACGGCAAACTCTACGTCGTCGGCGGGGCCTCCGCCGCCACGCCCGTGGACACCGTGGAGGAATACGACCCCGGCGCCGATGCCTGGAGCGCGAAAACCCCCCTCCTCTCCGCCAAAACGGAGTTCGGCGTGGCGGTCATCGGCAACAAACTCTACGTCGTCGGAGGAGACCCCCTCGCCAACCCCTCCCTGCAAATGTATGACCCCCTCGCCGACGCGTGGACATCCAAAGCCAACATGATCACCCCCCGGAAATACCTGGCCGTCTGCACGGTGAACAACAAGATCTACGCCTTCGGCGGGTCCACCTCCGGCGGGGTGACGAACCTCGTCGAGGTCTACTCCCCGGACATCGACGGCTGGAGCCCGAAGGCCAACCTGCCCGTCCCGCGGGCGCACGCGACCGCCTGCGCCTACGGCAACAGGATCTTCCTGTTCGGAGGAGAAGCCGTCACCGACGGCTACGTCTATAACGTGGACGAGTACGACACGGTCGCCGATACTTGGACCACCCGGTCTTTTCTGGACGCCCGGAACGACGCCGTCGCGCTGACCCTGGAAGACAAGATCTACCTCTTCGGCGGACGGAAAAACGCGAACACCCTTTCCACCGTGGAGGAATACGACCCCTCCCAGGACCGGTTCACCGCGAAGATATCGCTCCCCGCGCCGCGGGCCCAGCACGCCGTCGCGGCCGTCGACAACAAAGTCTACGTGATCGAGGGCGGGAAAAGCGCCGTCGACGAGGCGGACAGCCTGGTCTATCGGGGCATCTTGACCGGCGTGCCCGCCCTGTCGGCCACCGGGGAACCCCACTACACCACCGACGGCCTGCACCCGGAAACGGGCGACTCCCAGACCGTCTTCCTCTTCCGCATCAAATACACCGACGATGACAACGAGCCGCCCATCGCCGGATATCCCCGCCTGCACCTCCGCAAAGGAGGCGCGGAAATCCCCGGCAGCCCCTTCTCCATGACCGCCGCCAATTCCGCCGACGGCGTCTACACCGACGGCAAAATTTACTCCCACGCCCTCTCCGGATTGACGGTCGGCGCCGATTACGCCCATTTCTTCGAGGCCTACGACCTCAACGGCAGCACCGCCGTCGGCATGCTCACCACCGCCACCGCGGCGCCGGAGGTGCCCGAGGGGATCACGACCCGGCCGCCCCTCCAGACGGATTTCCACTCCACCCTCTACAACAACGTCTTCAATCCCCGCCAGGGCGGTTCCTGCACCATCGTTTTCAGCGTGCCCCAGCCGGGGAACGTGCGGCTGCGCCTCTACGACCTGCTCGGGAGGGAGGTCCGGACCCTGCTGGACCAGCCCGAACCGGCCGGCGATTTCCAGAAAATATGGGACGGCCGCAACGCGGACAACAGCTTCGTTCCGCCGGGACTGTATCTTTTGCATTACGACTACCCCGGCGGCCGCGAAGTGCGAAAGATCGCCGTCAAGGGATGAAAAAAAGACTCGCCGTTTTCGGGCTCGTTCTCTTGTCCGCCTCCGCGCTCCGTGCCGGACAGAGCGGAGGCGCGTTCCTGGAACTCCCCTCCTCGGTCCGCGCCGGCGGCATGGCGGAGACCTTCACCGCGCTCGCCGACGAGCCGTTCGGCCTGAATTACAACCCCGCCGGGATCGCTTTCGTTCCTTCGCCGATGGCCTCGTTCCTCCACCAGGTTTACGTGCAGGACGTCACCGCCGAGTTCCTCGGATTCGTCCAGCCCCTGGGCCGCGTTTCCCTGGCCGCCGCGCCGGCCCTTCTCTCCATGAAAGAAGAACCCGTCTACGACGCCCAGGGGGCCCCCACCGGCGCCACGTTTCAATATGAGGGGACGCTGTTGCCGGGCGGCGTCTCCTATCGCAAGAACAATTCCGCCGCGGGAGCCGTCGTCAAATATTACTCGGAAAAGATCGCCGGGTTCAGCCAAAACGCCACCACGCTGGACGTCGGGACCCTCCACCGGATCTCCAATTACCGGTTCGGCGCGGCGGGACAAAACCTCGTCGGCCGGTTGGGCGATTACGACCTCCCCCGCACCCTGCGTCTCGGCGCGGCCTACGAACATAAATTCGTGACGGTCGCCGTCGACGCCGGCCGGCAATTGGTTCAAGGAAAAAACATTTTCAGCGCCGGCGCGGAGTTCGCCGCCACCGCCCACGCCGCTGCCCGTGCCGGTGCAAAAACCCCAGCCCCGCGCAAAGATGCAGCCTGCGCCGCAACCCCAGTTGCTGGCGACGACGGCCACGCCCACGCCCGAATCCAT